>CAZIBN010000004.1:0-72462 GCA_964537395.1 uncultured Elusimicrobia bacterium | reverse complement strand
GGCTGTGCAGATAGAACACGTCGCCGGGGTAGGCTTCGCGGCCCGGCGGGCGGCGAAGCAGCAGCGAGAGCTGGCGGTAGGCCGCGGCGTGCTTGGACAGGTCGTCGTAGATCACGAGGACGGCCTTGCCCTGCCATAGGAACTCTTCTCCGATGGAACACCCCGCGTAGGGCGCGATGTAGAGCATGGGCGCGGGTTCGGAAGCGCCGGCGGAGACAACGATCGTGTAGTCCATGGCGCCGGCATCCTGCAGCTTCTGCACGACGGCCGCGACGGTGGACTGCTTCTGTCCGACGGCCACGTAGATGCAAATGGGCCGGTTGTTTTGGTTCTTCTGGTTGATGATGGTGTCGATGGCGATCGCGGTCTTGCCGGTCTGGCGGTCGCCGATGATCAGCTCGCGCTGGCCGCGGCCGATCGGGATCATCGCGTCGACGGCCTTGACGCCGGTCTGCAGGGGCTCGACGACGGGCGCGCGCTCCATGACGCCGGGGGCGACGATGTCGAGCGGGCGGAACTTGGTCGTCTTGATCGCGCCCTTGCCGTCGATGGGACGGCCGAGCGCGTCCACGACGCGGCCGACCATGGCGTCGCCGACGGGCACCTGGGCGACCTTGCCGGTGCGGCGCACGGGGTCGCCTTCCTTGACGAGAGAGTCGCTGCCGAACAGCACGCAGCCGACGTTCTCCTTCTCGAGGTTGAGCACCATGCCGATGACGCCGTTGGGGAACTCGAGGAGCTCACCCGACATGGCGTTCTCGATGCCGTAGACGCGGGCGATGCCGTCGCCGACCTGGAGGACCGAGCCTTCTTCTTTAAGCTCCGTGGAGCCTGAGAAGCCTTCGATCTGAGTCTTGATGACGGCGGTGATTTCTTCGGGTCGGATGGCCATGTTAGTTGAAGCTCTCCTTCAGCCGGCGCAACTGTCCGCGCAGGCTGGAATCAAGGACCCAGTCACCGATCTTGACGGTGATGCCGCCGATCAGCTCCGGATCTTCTTTTACGTCGAGTTCGATCTCTTTACCGGTGAATTTTTTCAGCTTCGCGACGAGCTGCGCCGACGCCTCGGGCGACAACGCAACGGCCGTGCGCACGTGAGCCTTCGCGGCGCCGCGCTTTTCGGCGGCGAGCTTCGCGTAGATGGCCGAGACCATGATCATGAGGTCAAAACGTTTCTTGTCGACGAGAAGGTCGAGGAACCGAAGCGTCGTCGGGCCGACTTTTCCGGCCAAGGAGTCATGGACGATTTTTTTCTTGCTTGCCGGCGGCACACGCGGATGGCGCAGCGCGGCCATCGCATCGAGTAGAAGCTTGTTCGCAGAACCGAGGTCCGCCTGGACCTTCTGCTCTTCGCCCTTGGCGGATGCGGCCTGGAAAAGAGCCGCCGCGTAGCGGCCGGCCAGGACGCGATCGGAGGCCTGCATCTTAGTTGCTCCCCGCCTTCTTGGTGGAGTCGAGATCCTTGAAGAAACCATCGAGGACGGACTTCTGAACGCCCGCGTCGACGGACTTATGAAGAAGCTTCTCGGCGGCCATCACGGACAGGCTCGCGACTTCCTTGCGCAGGTCGCCCACAAGCTTGTCCTTCTCGGCGGCGAGCTCGAGCGTCGTCTTCGCCTTGATCGCGGCGGCGTCCGCTTCCGCTTCGGCCTTGAGCTTGGCGCGCAGCGCCTCGCCATCCTTCGTCGCGGCGGCGAGCAATTCCTTGCTCTTGGCCTGGATGCCGGCCATGTGCGCCTCGAGCTCCTTCTGGATGCGCTCGGCTTCGGCGCGCGCCTTCTCGGCGCCCTCGCGGTCGGCCTTCAGGCGCGCCTCGCGGTCCTCGACCGACTTCAGCAGCGGGCCCCAGGCGAAAGCCTTGAGGATGCCCACGAGGCAAAGGAAGGTCACGATGGTCCAGACGGTCAAGCCGAGATCGGGTTTGAGAAGATCGCCCATGTTAGTCGTCGCTCCTACTTCAGATCACGAAAAATCGGTGCTCCCGGGACAGGAGGGTCCGCACTGCCCGGGAGACTTTTGAACTAGTGCGTCGCGGCGGCAGGCGCGGCGGCGGCGCCGGTCGCGGCAACGGGCACGCCCGCGTTGAGGGCGAGAGCGGCGAGCAGGACGCTGACGAGCGCGAGCAGGCCGAGGCCTTCGATCATGGCGGCAGGGATGATCATCATCGTCTGCAGAGCGCCGGCCGACTCAGGCTGGCGAGCCGCGCCCTCGAGGGCCGCGCTGGCGAGCTTGGAGATGCCGTACGCGCCGCCGATGAGGCAAAGGCCCGCGCCGACGAAAACGCCGATGTAAGAAAGTCCGAGGTAACCCATTTGTCTGTCTCCTTAACCTGCTTATCTCCGGATGGCCCATGGCCCCCGGGTTGCGACCTCCGCTAGTGCGGGTGAACGGCTCCGCCCACGAACAGGGCGGTCAAGAACGTGAAGATGTACGCCTGGAGGAACGACACCAGGACGTCCATCGTGTAGATGAAAAGGGCCAGGCCGATCGACGGAATGATCATGCCGGCTCCGGCGACCTTGTTCATCTCCGAGAAGATGAAGATCATGCACAAAAAGGCCAGCGAGACGACGTGGCCGGCGAGCATGTTCGCGAACAGACGGATGCAGAGCGAGATGCATTTGGCGAACATGCCGAACACCTCGATAACGAACAGAAGGGGCCACAAAATCAGCGGCACGCCGCCGGGGACGATGTGCACGACATAAGAGACCAGCCCCTGCTCCTTGATGCCCGCGTACTGGATCAGGCCGAAGGTGCAGATCGCCATCGCCGCGGTGACCCACGGGTTCGCGGTCACGCCCTGCATCGACGGCACGAGGCCGAGAAGGTTGCAGGTGAGCAGGAAGAAGAACAAGGTGAGGAAGTAGGGAAGGTAGTGCCCGGCGTGGTGGCCGAAGATCGGCTCGAGGATCTCGTCGCGCACGAAGAGGGCGAGCGGCTCGAACATCGATCGCATGACACGGGCCAACCCGGACTGAGATCGGGCCGCGAACGTGAGGGTCACGATGGCGATCCCGCAGGCGATCCACATCGTGCGGATCAGAGGGGACAGGCCCATGTCGACGTCGCCGAGAGGGCCGAGGGTCGCGATGACCTTGTGGGAAGTCTTGTGATCGACGAGGTGGTGCGCAAGGATATTCTCGAAATTCATCTGATCTTAAAGTGCCTCATCTCCAGCGTCAACAGCAGCGCCAACAGCGCGAACACGTACGACAGCAGCAACGACTCCAGCGTCACCGTCTTGCGTCCGTAACCCCAGACCGCCAGGACGAACACCAGACCGAACCTCAAACCCATCCCGCCACCGAAAGCCCACCAAAAGGCCTTCATCGAGCGGCCTCTCGCCCACAGCAACCAGACGACGCTCACCGACGTCGCCGCCCACGCGGCGAAGACGCCGATCATCAGGCCCTTTCTCTCGGGCCCCGACGACCAGATGCGACCCGCGCCGAGCCCGCCGATCAGCGCTATGACAGCGCCTTCAGCCGCGGCGCGTGCCGCTGTTTTTCGGAAGGCTGAAAGTTCGGATGAGGCGATAGAGTCCAATCACGATTCCAAAGAGCGCACCGACAAGCGTTCCCCACGGCGAGGATTTGAAATGCCTGTCCAGCCAATATCCCAGACCGACGCCGAGCAAGCTGAAAGAGGCCAGCTCCCAGCCGACGCTCAACGCGAGAGCCAAGGCGTTTTTCTGGCCTTCCTTAGATGGCTCGGGTTGTGTCGGCATTTTCGGCGACGACAGTGCATTCTACGATTTACGGGGCGACCTGTCAATTTTCCGGAAAATGGGCTATCCTTCCGGCATGAACGGACCCGCTCTCGAGCGCGGCCCCGCGACCATCTTGATCGCGGACGACCTGCCCGATCTTCTCCAGGCCCTCAAGGAAACCCTTGAGCGGGAGGGCTTCGTCGTGACCGCCGTCGACAACGGCCAGTCGGCGCTCGACGAGATACGGGCGAACCCGCCCGACATCGCCGTCCTCGACCTCAAGATGCCCCGCCTGACCGGCTTCCAGGTCTGCCAGGCCCTGCGCGAGGACCCGCTCCTCGAGAACCTCCCGGTCATCATCCTGTCCGCCTCGGGAACGAGGGACAGCAAGGTGGCCGGCCTTGATCTCGGCGCGGATGACTTTATCACCAAGCCCGTCGACGTGCGCGAGCTGCTGGCCCGCATCCGCATGATCCTCAAGCGCAGCCGCCAGGGCATCGACGCCAACCCGCTGACGCGCCTGCCGGGCAACCTCGCCATCGAGACGCGCATCGAGCGCGCCGTCGCCGACGGGCGGCCGTTCGCCGTCTTGTACGTCGACCTCAACCAGTTCAAGGCCTACAACGACGCCTACGGCTACGACGAGGGCGACCGCGTGCTCAAGGGCACGGCGCGCGTCCTCGTCGATCAGCTACGCGGCGGCGCGGGCGCGGATTTCGTCGGCCACATCGGCGGCGACGACTTCATCGTGCTCTCCACGCCTGACAAGATGGAGACCCTCGCCCAGCGCATCTGCGACGCGTTCGACGCGGTCGCGCCTTCCTTCTATAGTGAGGCGGATCGGGCGCGCGGCGCGATCGTCGCCAAGGACCGTCAAGGCAACATGAAGGAGTTCCCCCTGCTGTCGGTCGCCATCGGCATCTGCCACAACCGCGACCGCAAGCTCGCGGGCTTCGCGCAGGTCGCGCACCTCGGGGCCGAGCTCAAGAAGGTCGCGAAGGGCAAGCCGGGCTCGGCTTACGTCGTCGATCGCCGCAAGGACTGAGAGGACGGGAGGTCACTTCGTCACGCACAGGAAGCCCGCGCCCATGGGGTCCCCGGAGAGTTTGTAGGCGTCGAAGCCGTCAGGGCCCGCGTCCGGAGGATGGCAGTGCCAGGGCCCCACGTAGCACGCCGGATAAGAACTCGCACCGGTGCCAATGCCGATCGATTAAGATGATTCCAGTCGTGCCGGGCTCGCTATTGATAATAATCACTAGTTCCGGAACTAGTGATTATTATCAGTGCTGACGAAGGGCTGTATGGATATATCCGTTTTTCTCAGTGTCTTTGTGTCTTGGTGGTTGCGCAGGCCTACGGTCGGCGACCGGCCGACGGAGCCGGGCGGGTGCAGGGCGGATTCGGCTCGCCCGGGAAGCAGTAACAGACGAAAGACTCCTTGCCGGCCTTCCTCGTCAAGCGGCCGTCGCGAAAGCGCGTGGACTCGGAGTACAAGGAGAGCTCGCCTCCCGCCGGCGCGCCGGGACGGACCACGTCGGCGATCATCGCGATGAACGACGGGTGCTCCCCCACGGTCTGGCTGCGATGCAGGCGGACGCCGGCGGCGTCGGCCGCGGCCTTCGCCTCGACGTCCAGATCATAAAGGACCTCGACATGGTCGGCGACGAAGCCGATCGGGATCAGGACCATGTCGCGCACGCCGCGCGCCGCGTCGGCCGCGATCACCTTGGAGATGTCGGGCTCGAGCCACGCCGAGCGCGGGTCCCCGCTGCGGCTGGTGTAGGCCAGCCGCCAATGCTTGAGGCCCAGCTTCGCGGCGACGAGCGAAGCCGTCTCACGCAACTCTGAAACGTACGCCGATTCCTTCGCCATCGCGCACGGGATCGAGTGGGCGGTGAACACCCATTCGGCGCCGGCGGGAAATTCTTTTTCACGGACGCGGGCGACGATGGCGTCGATGAAGGCGGGATGGTCGAACCAGGGCTCGACGAACTCGATTAAAGGCGCCCCGGCGCCGATCTTCGCGCGCGCGGCGTCGACGGCCTGAACATAGCGCTCCAGGCTCGCCTCCGAGCGGTAGGGCGCGGTGATAAATCCTGTCGCGCGGCGGATCCCATCGTTGCGCATCTTCGAAAGTGTTTCTTCCAGAAATGGATGCCAATTGCGCTGGCCGAGATACACCGGCCGGCGATCACCCGCCTTCGCGAGGACCCCGCGCAAGGCCTCGGCCTGGCGGCGCGTGATCTCGTTGATCGGGGACCTGCCGCCGATGTGCTCGTAGTGAGCCGCCACGCCGGCCAGGCGCTCGCGCGGTATGCCGCGCCCGCGGGTCACTATCTCAAGGAAGGGCAGTATGTCCTCGGGCTTGTCGGGCCCGCCGAACGACACGAAAAGGATCGCGTCCGCGCCTTCAGACAGCTTCATGTCAGCTCCCCGACGCCGACACGAGCCGGTACAGACCGCCGCGCGCGCTTTCGATGTCGCCCGACCAAGGGGCCAGGGCCTTCTTGAGGGCCGCGAGCCGGCGGACGACGGTTCCGGCCTCAAGCTCGCGTCCGGCGGCCTCGGCGAGCGCGGCGCCCAGCTCCGCGCGCTGGACAGGCTCGCCCTCGCGCTGAAGCAGCCGCCAGAGCAACGCAAATCCTCCCGCGTCGAGCCGGAGCTCCTTCCAGCGTCCCCGCGTCTTGATGTGGACGCGATGCGCGCGCAACTCCGCCTTGAGCGCGCCGTCGGCGCTGAGCCGCGACTGCGCGGCGAGAGCGCGGTCACGCAAGGCGGCGAGCTTCGGAGAGATCTTCCCATCGGGCCAGGACTTTCCCAGCACCTCGTCCGCGCCGCAGGAAACGGCGACCGTGACCCCGTCGTGGTCCATCTCGCTCGCGTCGAAGGCGAGCACGATCGTCACGCCCGGATACAGCGCGCGCAAGGCCGACACGGCTTTTTTGGGAACCGCCCCCGCGAGAGCGCGGTCGAGCACGGCGAGCGCGCGCTCCGGCGGCGGCGTGAGCCCGGGGCCGGGCATCGCGGGACGCGACGCGAACGGCCAACCGCCGAGCAGCGCCAGACGCTCCAGACGTGTCAGCCAGGCGACGTCGCGCGACAGCACGAGCATAGGTCTAGACCGCTTCCCAGGCCGTCGCCAGGCCTTGGCCGACGCCGATGCACAACGAGGCCACGCCTCGCTTCGCCTTTCGACGCCGCATCTCATGAAGCAAGGTCACGACGATGCGGCACCCCGACGACCCGAGAGGGTGCCCGAGCGCGATGCCGCCGCCGTTGACATTTAATCTAAGGCCGTCGATAGAGAGCTCTCTCTGACACGCGAGTGCCTGCGCCGCGAACGCCTCGTTGATCTCCACGAGATCCACTTCCCCGATCTTCCACCCGATGCGTGCCGTTAATTTATTGATCGCCGCCACGGGACCAATGCCCATGTACGAAGGCTCGACGCCCGCCGACGCGGAGCCCACCCAGCGCGCGAACGGCTTAAGATCAAGCGACGCCGCTTTTTTGGCGTCCATCAACAGTATCGCGGAAGCCCCGTCGTTCAAGGTGGAGCTGTTCCCGGCGGTCACCGACCCATCCTTGCGGAACGCCGGCTTCAGGCTGGATAACTTTTCGAGAGTCGTGTCCTCGCGCACGGTCTCGTCGCGGGCGTAATCGAGGTGCGGCCCTTTTTTCTGCGGCACCGGAATAGGCACGATCTCCTCGAAGAACACCAGGTCGCGGGCCTTCGCCGCGCGACGATGGCTCTCAAGAGCGTACGCATCCTGATCGCCGCGAGAGATGCCGTACTTCGCCGCGACATTATCGGCGGTCTCCCCCATGCCCTCGAGCGGGAACAGCTCGGCCAGGCGCTTGTTCGGATAGCGCCAGCCCAAAGCCGTGTCGTAGGCCGTCAGGTTGCCGAACGCGTAGCCGGCCTCGGCCTTAGGCAGGGAGTAGGGCGCGCGGCTCATGCTCTCCACACCGCCGGCGATATAGATGTCCCCCTCGCCCGCCAGGATGGCGCGCGCGGCGGTATTGATGGCCTCGAGGCCGGAGGCGCACAGGCGGTTGACCGTCGCACCCGGCACCGAGAACGGCAGGCCCGCGAGCAAGGCGGCCATGCGCGCGATATTCCGGTTGTCCTCGCCGGCCTGATTGGCGCAGCCCAGATAAACATCCGCGATCTCGGAGGGATCGAGCTCCGGGACTTTTTTGATCAGCGCGGCGATCACATTCCCGGCGAGGTCGTCGGGCCTGACCCCAGCCAGCCCTCCGCCCAAACGGCCCACGGCCGACCGAACGGCCGCCACGGCGACGACGTCACGAGATGCCATCGAAATCCTCCATCTTCTTGCGCCATTCGTCGCTCACGCGAACCGGCTTGTTCAAACCATAGTCGAAGGACACCGTCACCGACTTCGCCAGCGCCACCAGGCGGCCTGAGACCTTATCCTCGATGCGATAGTCCATCGTGATGCTGGCGCCGCCGATCTCCGAGACGCGGCAGCCCACGAGGAGCTTCTCGTGATGAAGGGCGGGGCTCTTGTAATCGATCTCGATGCGGGCGATGATCACCCCGAACTCGGCGATGTTGACGCAGCCGAGGACCTTGTGAAGGTAGTCGACGCGGGCGACCTCGAGGAAGCTCAGGTAGTTCGCGTTGTTCACATGCCCGAGGCCGTCCGTGTCCGAGAAGCGGATCGGGACCTCGCTGACGAGCTTATAGCCTTCCATCAGCGCGCCTCCAGAAGAAGCTTGGCGAATCGGGTCCGCGGCATCACGACCTGAAGCACCGAGCCCTCGCCGATCTTCCGCCCTCGGCTGTGGACCTCCGTGCGCGCGAAGACGCGGCTTCCCCGGATGCGCACCAGCTTGGCAAAAATATGGAGCGGCGCGCCGATGCGGGCCGGGCGCAGGTGCTTGACGAGCACCGCGCCTCCGACGGCTTCCTCGTCGTCGTCGAGATAGGGAGCCAGGAGCATGCGTGCCGCGGTCTCCATGTGGTAGACCATGGCCCAGGTCGCGTACAGCGGGTGGCGCACGAGCCCCTCGAGATGCGGCCGCATGTGCTTCTCGACGCGGGCGGGAAGATCCACGGTGATGCCGACGCGCAGGCCGGGCTTCATCGGATCAGCCCCAGCGCGGCCAGGCGCACGGCGTCGGCGGCCGAGGAGAACGGCATCGCCGACGCGGCGACACGCGCGGCCTCCCCCATCCTCTTGAGCTTGCCGGGGTCACCCATCATGTCCAGAAGTGCGGCGGCCAGCAGAGGCGGGGCCTTCTTCGGCGTCGGATAATGGACGAGCCGCCCCGCGTCGGACGGCACGGTATCGCGCACACCGTAGTGATCGCTCGCGAGCACCGGCAGGCCCGCGTGCATGGCCTCGACGACATTCAATCCATAGCTTTCATGGATCGACGGGGATACGAACAAGTTTCCCAGTTGGAAGTACGCGCGTTTGGCGGCGGCATCGAGATAACCGGGGAAGATGACCTTGACCTGCTTGAGCTTCGCCGCCGCGGCGCGGACCTTTCGTCCGTAGGCCTGCCCCATCATGAACGCCGGCTCCCCGCAGATGAACATGTGGATATCCTTGCCGGCGATCCGGCCGTTCATCTCCAGAAGCCGCAGCGCCTCCAGGAGCAGATGCACGCCCTTCTCCGGAGAGATCCGCGACAGCGTCATCAGGACCATCGAATCGGGCCCTATCTCGTGGTACTCGCGAAGCTCGGCCGCCCGGTTCTCGTCGGCCGCCCCCGCCGGGTCCGACCACACGCCCCAAGGCACGACCGTGATCCGCCGGGAAAGCTCCTCATAGCCGATGAGATCGCCGTAGCAACGCATCAAGGTGTCCGCCATCGCGCGCGAGGGCACGATCATCCGCTTCGAATGGAAGACGGTCTCCCGCTGCTTCTCGAAGACAAGATTGAGGACATCGGGCAGGATCCAGTCGAAGCCGAACGAGCGCATGCGCTCATGCAGCTTCGTGAGCTTCTCCGGAGCCACGATGCGGCGCAGATAGAGCTTGTTGAAATAGTCCACGACGTCGACATGCCAGATCGACAAGATTGGATAACCCGCCGCGGCCAGCTTCTTGAGCGTCGGCCCCTCGGACACGTCGTTGACGACGATCACGGTGTCCTTCGGCGGGTACTCGCGCGCACGCTCGAGGATCCACTCCGTGGTTTCCGCCTCAAAGTCACGGCAGAAGCGCGCGTAGTCGAGCTCGCCCAGGTCCACGAGCCCCTCGGGGCGCTCGGCCAGGCGGTGGTAGTCGCAGCCGCCGCTGGGCGCCTCGGGCCCGGAGCCGAGCACCGTCAGGGACCAGGACGCGTCGGTCTGCCAGTGGCGCACGAGCTGCAGACCCACCATGGCGCCGCCGCCCAGGGGAGTGCGGTCCATAGGATAGCCGACATGGCTGGCGACGAATACGAGCCGCTTCACAGCCGTTATTATATGATGTTCGCGACAAGCCATTTTGCCTTGGAGGGTGTAATCATGAACGCGAAATCAGAGACCATCGTCATCGCCGGCGGAGCCCGCACGGTAATCGGGCACTTCTCCCGATCCTTGGCGGGGATCAAACCCGAAGACCTCATGGTCGACGCGATCACCGCCACGCTCTCCCGCGCCAAGCTCTCCAAGGACAAGGTCGACGGCGTCCTCGTCGGCTGGGTCGGCCAGGCCTTCTCCGCGCCGAACATCGCGCGCGTCGCCGCGCTGAACGCCGGCCTGCCCGAGACGGTCCAGGCCGTGACCGTGCAGAACAACTGCGTTTCCTCCATCGAGGCCATCGCCTCGGCCTGCCGGATGATCATGGCCGGCGAAGGCGAAGTGTATCTCGCGGGCGGCGTCGAGGTCATGTCGCGCATTCCCTACTCGATCGACGGCAGCCGCGCCGCCAAGCCCCTGCGCTCGCTGACGGTCGTCAAGGAGAAGTGGGCCGAGCTGCCGACCTCGCCGGAAGTGTCGATCTGCGACGCGATGGAGCAGGGCCTGACCGATCCCGTCAAGCACATCAACATGGCCGCCACCGCGGAGGTCTGCGCTCAGATCTACGGCGTCAGCCGCGCCGAGCAGGATGAGTACGCGCGCGAGAGCTTCCGCCGCACTTTGGCCGGCTGGAAGGCCGGCTTCTTCGATTCGAGCGTCGTGCCCGTCGTGCGCGACGGCGTGACGATCCTCGAAAAGGACGAGTACCCGTTCCTGCGCGAGGACCTCGTCGACAAGCCGAAGATGTTCGCCAAGGCGCCCGCCGCGTTCGACAACTCCAGCTACCCGATCTCGAAGTTCTACGAGGATTACGGCCAATTCCTCGACGGCAAGAAGTATCAGGAGGGCGTGACGGGAACGGTCACCTTGTTCAACTCCTGCGGCCGCTCCGACGGCGCGGCCGCCGTGATCGTCACCACCGCGAGCAAGGCCAAGGAGCTCGGCCTCGAGGTGCTCGCTGAGATCAAGGGCTGGGGCTTCGAGGGCAACAACCCGGCGCACATGGGAGTCTCTCCCGCGCTGGCCGCCCCGACGGCGCTCAAGCGCGCCGGCATCAAGTTCGAGGACCTCGACCAGATCGAGCTGCACGAGCCTTTCGCCGCGACCGTCCTCTCCATCTTCAAGCTCGGCAAGTCCAAGTTCGGCCACGACTGGGACGCCAAGAACAAGTCCGGCGCGATGAACCCCAACGGCGGCTCGCTCGCGGTCGGACATCCCCTCGGCGCCACCGGCGCGCGGCTCATGCTCAACCTCGTGCACGCGCTCAAGAACAACCCGAAGGGCCGCAATGGGATGCTCGCGGCGTGCGCGGGCGGCGGCATGGGCGGAGCGATGGTCGTCTCCAAAGTCAGCTGAGATCGGTCGCGGAAGTTATCCCCAGGACTTTCAACGTTGAAAGTCGGGGGATAACTTAAGGCGAGCCGGCGGGCTTCTGGCAGGAAGGCTTGAGCGCCTGGAAGTATTGGTTGCCGGCGCTGGCGCCGCCGCCGCGCTTCTCCGCCACCCAGGCCATGAGCGGGTCCAGTTCCATCATGAAGTAGCGCTTCAGAGGCGGCTTGCCGGGGCGCTTCATGAGGACGATGTTGAGCGAGAACTCGCAGATCAGTTGCTCCTCAGTGCAGTTGCCCTTCCGCTCGAGATACTCCTCTTCCTCCGGCAAGATCTCCACATTGCCCATGATCATCCCCATGATCCGGATTCCATCGGGACCCTCATAGCGCTTGATCTCGCAGGCGGCAGGAAACCGGAACGGCCCCTTCTTCTTACCGTTGTGGATCTTGACGATCGCGTCGATCTCCATCTGCTTGCCGCGCACCTTGTCGCGGAGCTTCTTGGGCAGGGTCTCCGGATCGAGCTTCATGAATCCGGAGACCAAGGTGGGATCGGCCTCGTTCATCGGCGTCTTGAGCATGTATTCGGCCATCTTGATGCGCGTCGCCTCGTCGGGGCCGGAGGAGTCCGCTGCGGCCGCGACGCCGGCCAAGCACAGGATCAGGACGAGAATCTTCATCGGCATAGTGTAGCCTGAGTTTCCCTTATCCGCGAGGGTGATGTTTGGCGTGCGCGGCCTTGAGGGCCGACGCGTCAAGGTGGGTGTAAATCTGCGTCGTGGCCAGGTCGGCGTGGCCGAGCATCTCCTGCACGGAACGCAGGTCCGCACCGCCCTGCAGAAGATGGGTCGCGAAGGTGTGGCGCAGAAGATGGGGATGCAGCTTCTGTTTTATGCCGGCCCGAACGCCGAGATCCCGGAGGCGGCGCCAAAACTGAGTCCGCGACAATTTTTTCCCCGTGCGGCCCAGGAACAGTTCCGCCGGCGGGCTCTTGAAGCGCCGCTCGCGCTCAGCGAGATAGAGGCGCACGGCCGCGAGCGCGCGCGGATGAACGGGGACCATGCGCTCCTTGTTCCCCTTTCCCAGCACCTTCACCCAGCCATCCTGCAGGTTGGCCGACTCAGGCTTCAGCGACACCAGCTCCGAGATGCGCAGGCCAGAGGCATACAGAAGCTCGAGCATGGCGCGATCACGAACGTCCTCGTAGTCCGCCGTGTTGGGCGCAGCAAGCAGACGCGCCGCTTCTTCTTTAGTTAAGTACTTAGGAAGTCGCGCGGGGATGCGCGGCGTGCGCAAGGTCTCCGCCGGGCTTTCGGGCAGGCGCTCCTCGAGCGTCTCGAAGGCGAAATATGATTTAAGCGATTCGACCTTACGGAACAAAGACGCCGGCTTCAAGCCTCTTTCGCGCTGTGTCCACAAGAAGTCGTCGAGATCGGTCCGCTGCGCCTTGCGGGTGTCCAGCTTCCGCTCCCCCGCCCAGGCGAAGAAGACGGCGATGTCGGAGCGGTACGCTGACACCGTGCGCGGGGAAAGCCCGCGCTCCAAGCTCAGGTAGCGGGCGTACTCCTCGAGGCGCGCGGCTGCGTCCTTGTCGATCACGCGTCTATTCTATCGCCTTTCGGAGGATAACTCGCACCGGTGCGAGTTCTTATGTCTTTAACGACATCATCGCCCGCCCCGGGACGAGTAATGGTCTGTTTATAAAAAAACCGCCGCCCCCTTTCGGGAGCGGCGGCTCTTTTCGCGTCTGGGCTTAAGCTTTCGACTTCGCGGGCGTCCTGGGCTCGGGCTTCGCGGCGACCGGGGCTTCCGCTTCGGCCTCCGGCTTGGAGTCGACGGGGGCGACGAGGTACTTGTCGCGCAGCGCCTTCTCGAGCTTCTCGCCGACGGCCGTGTGGTGCTTGAGGTAGGCCTTCGCGTTCTCGCGGCCCTGGCCGAGACGTTCGCCCTCGTAGACGTACCACGAGCCGGACTTCTCGACGATCGCGGCCTCGACACCGAGGTCGACCAAGCAGCCTTCGCGGGACACGCCGAAGCCGTGGATCATCTCGAACTCCGCGGTGCGGTAGGGCGGGGCGACCTTGTTCTTGACGACCTTGACCCGGGCGCGCGCGCCGACGACGATGTCGCCTTCCTTGATGTTCTCGATGCGCCGGATCTCAAGGCGCATGGTTGAGTAGAACTTCAGCGCCAGGCCGCCGGTCGTCGTCTCGGGGTTGCCGAACATGACGCCAATCTTGTTGCGGATCTGGTTGATGAAGATGATGGTGGTCTTGCTCTGAGCCACGACCGCGGTGAGCTTGCGCAGCGCCTGAGACATCAGGCGCGCCTGCAGGCCCATGTGGCTGTCGCCCATCTCGCCTTCGATCTCGGCGCGGGGAACGAGAGCCGCGACGGAGTCGATGACGATCACGTCGATGGCCGAGGAGCGCACGAGCTTCTCGGTGATCTCAAGGGCCTCTTCGCCGCAGTTGGGCTGGGCGATGAGCAGGCCGTCGATGTCGACGCCGAGCGCCTTGGCGTATGCCGGGTCCATGGCGTGCTCCGCGTCGATGTAGGCGGCGGCACCCCCGAGCTTCTGAGCCTGGGCGACGGCCATCAACGCCAAGGTGGTCTTGCCCGAGGACTCGGGCCCGTAGATCTCGATGATGCGTCCGCGCGGGAAGCCGCCCACGCCGAGCGCCAAATCTAGGGATAAAACGCCAGTCGAAATCGCATCGATCTTGATCTTGGCCGCCCGGTCACCCAGCATCATGACCGCTTCTTTTCCGTATGCCTTTTCGATCTGAGCCATCGCCAGCTCCAGCGCCTTCGACTTGCCCGTGTCTTTGTTATCCATTGAGTGATTTCTCCCTCCTCGGGACTCCCCATCGCTTCGGGGGCCCAAGGGAATTAGTATAGCAGAAGTCTTTCTCGAACACAAGTTCGATTTTTGTTCGATAACTGTTCGAACATGTTCGAGTACCCTGCCCTACCATACGATTGAGGGGGGTAAAAAGTTCCCTCGCCGCGCGCTAATCCGTGCGCAGATAGAGGTTTTTTTCGAGGACCTGGATGGAGGTGTGCCACGCAACGCCGCGCGTTCCGTCCGTGAACGTCGGGACCTCGACAGGGAACACGCGCATGACGGTGCGGCTGTCGGTCCACCAGAACTTGTCGCCGGAGCGGTCGCCCTCGCCGTAGGTCAGCGACAGATCGCGCGCCAATTCCTCGGCGGTTTTCTCGCCGGAGCGCTTGGCGTTGTAGACCACCTGGATGTCGACGAGCTTTCCCCTCTTAAAGCCGAGCAACAACGCCTGCGTCCACAGCGGGAAGCTTTTCGCGTACGCCCGCTCGACCCGGTAGCGCGTCACGCGCCCGCGCGGGTCGATGTACGACGGCCAGTCCTGGGCCGGCCGGTAGATGCGCTGCACGTCCTCGAGGCTGTCGCCGAGCTGAAGCTCGGCCAGGTAGCGCTGGATCGCGGGCGGGTCTTCATAGCCGTCGTCGCCGGCGAACGCCGGGACCGCGAGAAGGCCGAGCAGAAGCAGAACGCGCATCACCGCGCCGCCCGCGCCCTGCGGCGCGCGCCGGCCTTCGCGTAGTACTGGGGGCCGGCGTAGTGCTTGAAGGTCACCTTGGCGACCTTGGTGATGAAGTCCTTGGCCGTCGAGTAGGCGCGATTCTGACCGGTGAGGACGGTGATCGCGTAGTCACCGTGAGGCGTCAGGAAGATCGCCGAGTCATGGCAGGCCTGGCGCAAAAGGCCGGTCTTGTGCGCGATCTCCCAGCCCGCGGGCATTCCCTTGGCCAGGCGCGAGGCGACGGCCTTGGGCTTTTTCAGAATCTCGAGCATGACCTCGCTCGACACCTTGTCGACGGCCTCGCCCATGTAGATCTTGTCCATGAGCGAAGCCATCTCACGCGCGGTCGTGTAGTTCTCATGCATGACGCGCCCGCCCTTGATGCTCATTCCCTCCTCATAAATACCCGTATAAAGGAGACCCATGCGCGGAAACTGCTGTTGGACGTAGCCGATGCCGAGGCGATCGAGGACCATCTTGGTCGCCGTGTTGTCCGACTCGTTGATCATGTGGACGAGCAACTCGCGAACGGTGAGCTTGGTGCCGTCGGGGCGCCACTTCAGCGAGCCCGAGCCGCCGACGCGGTTGCGCCGCGTGATCACCATGCGCTCATCGAGAGCCAATTGGCCGTCGCGGATCTTGTAGAACGCCGCGATCATGACGGGGACCTTGATCAGGCTCGCCGCCGGGAACAGATCGTCGGGGTGATGCATCCAGGTCCTTCCGGACTTGAGGTCCTTGAGGTAGATCGAGACGCGGCCGGGATATTTTTCGGCCATCTTGGAGAGCTCGACCGTCATCAGCTCCCATTGCGCGTCGCGCGGATTGGGAGAGAGCGTGGGCGACGGAGCGGGCCCGATCGTCGGCGCTGCCGGGGTGGGAGCGGCGGCCGTCATGAAGGGCTCGGTCGCCGGCGCGACCGGGGCCACGGGGACCGTGCCCAAGGCCGCGGGAGCGGCGATCTCGGCCACCTCCTGGTCCTCCTCGGGGCGGCCGTTCTCCTCGCTCCAGTCGAGACGGTAGCCAAGGCCGTAGGACAGGCCGATGACGGCGATCGCCGAAACGAGCAGAAGATCGGTGCCCTGCGCGCGCAAGGTGTCCCAACGGATGCGCCTGTCGACGAGGATTCGGCTCATACCTGTGGTCTTAGGATAGCAGGTGCAGGGCGTCTTCGCCACCGGCGAAGACGCCCCGCAACGACCTACGACTAAGCAGCTTTGACGGCCGGGTTCTTGGAGAACGCCAGCTTGTCGTTGGCCGTGTCGACCTCGACGTAGATGGTGTCGCCGCGGTCGAACTTCTTGAGCAGGATGTCCTCGGACAGGGGATCCTCGACCGAGCGCTGGATCGTGCGGCCGAGCGGGCGGGCCCCGTAGTTCACGTCGAAGCCGTTCTTGATGAGGAACTTGTCGGTCTCGGCGCTGAACTCGATCTTATAGCCCTGAGCCTCGATCTTCGCACGGACCTTGGCGAGCATCATCACGAGGATCTCGGTCATCTCCTTCTCATTGAGCGGGTGGAAGACGATGATGTCGCTGAGCCGGTTGATGAACTCAGGCGAGAAGACCCGCTTGACCTCATCCATGACCGTCTCCTTCATCTTCTTGTAGTCGCGCACTTCCTGGTCGGCCGTGTCGGCCGCGGCGAAGCCCAGGGATTTCCCCTTGGAGATCAGGCGAGCGCCCACGTTCGAGGTCATCAGCACGATGGTGTTCTTAAACGACACCTTGTGACCGAGGTTGTCGTTGAGCACGCCGTCGTCCATCACCTGGAGCAGGATGTTGAAGATGTCGGGGTGCGCCTTTTCGATCTCATCGAGAAGCACGACGGAATAGGGCTTGCGGCGAACCGCCTCGGTGAGCTGACCGCCCTCTTCGTAGCCGACGTAGCCGGGAGGCGCTCCGATCAGGCGGCTGACCGCGAACTTTTCCATGTATTCCGACATGTCGATGCGGACCATGGAATCCTCGTTGCCGAACATGAATTCGGAGAGGGCCCGGGCGAGCTCGGTCTTGCCCACGCCCGTCGGTCCGAGGAACATGAAGGAGCCGATCGGCTTCTTGATATCTTTAAGACCCGCTCGGCTTCTTCGAATGGCCTGCGACAAGGTCTTGATCGCCTCTTCCTGGCCGATGACGCGCTTATGGAGATTGGCTTCCATGTGCACGAGCTTCTCGGTCTCGGTCTCGGTCAGCGCGGTGACGGGGACGCCCGTCCACTTGGACACGACAGCCGCGATGTCTTCTCCTGTAATCGTAGGGGTAGACTGGTCGCGCTTCTCGCGCCACTTCTTCTTGTTCTCCTCGAGAGCCTTGCGCAGCTCCTTCTCCTTGTCGCGCAGGCGGGCGGCCTTCTCGTACTCCTGGCCGGAGATGGAGGCGGACTTTTCCTTGACCACCTTCTCGATCTCGACCTCCTTGTCCTTGAACTCGGGCGGCGTCGCCGAGGACTGCAGGCGCGCGCGGGAGCCGGCCTCGTCGATGAGGTCGATGGCCTTGTCGGGCAGGAAGCGCTCGGAGATGTAGCGGTCGGACAGCTCGGCGGCGGCGCGCAGCGCGCTGTCGTCGTACTTGATCTTGTGGTGCGCCTCGTACTTGTCCTTGAGGCCCTGCAGGATCGTGAAGGTCTCCTCGACGGAGGGCGGGTCCACGATGATGGGCTGGAAGCGGCGCTCAAGCGCCGCATCTCGCTCAATATATTTACGGTACTCGTCGAGCGTGGTGGCGCCGATCGTCTGAAGCTCGCCGCGGGACAGCGCGGGCTTGATCATGTTGGACGCGTCGATGGCGCCCTCGGCGGCGCCCGCCCCGATGACGGTGTGAAGCTCGTCGATGAAGAGGACGACCGCGCCCTTGGAGCGGCGGACCTCTTCGATAATATTTTTTAATCTTTGTTCGAACTCGCCACGGTACTTCGTTCCCGCGACAACAAGCGCCAAGTCGAGCGTTAAAAGCCGCTTGTTGAGAAGAATCTCGGGCACGTCCGCGGTTGATATCTTGGTGGCAAGCCCTTCGACGATCGCGGTCTTACCCACGCCGGGATCGCCGATAAGCACCGGATTATTTTTTGTTCTGCGGGCGAGAATCTGGATCATCCGTTCGATCTCATCCTCGCGGCCGATCACGGGATCGAGCTTGCCCTCGCGGGCCATCGCGGTCAGGTCCCGGCCGAACTCATCGAGCGTCGGGGTCTTGGACTTGGTGCGCGTCGGCGAGCCTGAGCCTTGCGCGGCGGCGCCGGCGGCACCCTGCTGCTGGGCCTGGCCTTCGCCGAGGAGGTTGAGGACTTCCTCACGGACCACGTCGAGCCGCAGGCCGAGGTTCTCAAGCACGCGTGCGGCCACGCCCTCTTCCTCGCGGATCAAGCCGAGAAGCAGGTGCTCGGTGCCGACATAGGAGTGGCCCATGTGCTGGGCTTCCTCGACGGCGTACTCGAGGACTTTCTTGGCGCGGGGCGTGAAGGGGATCTCGCCCAGCAGCATGACGTTGTCGCCCGTGCCGACGATCTTCTCGATCTCGGAGCGCACGCGGCGCAGATCGACGCCGAGATTGGCGAGGACCTGGGCGGCGACGCCTTCACCCAAAGCGATCAGGCCGAGCAGGATGTGCTCGGTGCCGACGTAATCGTGATTGAGGCGCTTGGCCTCTTCCTGGGCGATCAAGATGACGCGCTGGGCCCGTTCCGTGAATCGGTTCGACATAAAATTCTCCTTCCCTTTATTAGTGCGGCTTGAGCACAGAGTATGACACCCTCATATTACGATTATGAGACGGGAGAGGGCCCCCGGCTAACGGCCATTCTACATATTTTGGGGGGGTCCAGTTCTTTACCGATTTTTTAGCATCGTGTAATGACTTTTTGAGGTTCCGGGGCTATACTCCTAGGGCTTTGGGGGGATCCATGACAGTCCTCATTTCCGCCGTCATCGCCGTTCTTGCCGCGCAAACGGCCATGGCTGAGCAACGGGCGAACAAGCCTTTCAACACGGTCAACGGCCGCACCTCGACCGCGGCCCCGGCCGCGCCGCGCGTCTTCACCGTGAACACCCCCGGAGGCGGCGCTTCGGCGAACGCCGGCGCGCCGCAGGCGACATCCTCGGGCGGCGGCTACACCGGCGCCGGCAATCAGACCTTCTATGGGGGACGCCAAGTCGTCTCCCGCAGCACAACGGGCCGCGCGGTGCACCGCGGCGGCAAAGCGTTCTGGAGCGGCGGACGCAAACTCGACGGCGGCCCTACACCCAGCACCGAGGAGGCGCCGCCTAATTTCAGCAAGCCCGGCGCCCTGATCCGCACGACGGGCCAGCAACCCGTCTACGAGAAGGCGGAAACCCGCACCCATACGACGGACGCCGGCGAGATCGCGATGAACAAGCGCAAGGCGTTCGATGTGGGGCGCGCGCCCAGCGTCCAGCAGGGCCCCAAGGATACCCCTCCTCCGCCGAACCCCGATACGTTCACCCGGACGACCACCGGCACCGGTGGCGCGGCGGCCAACTCCGCCCCCGGCTCAAGCGGCTCCGGAAACTCTGGCGGCGGCAACAACAACGGCAGCGGCAATAATGGCAAGGATATGCCCGGCGATGACGACGACGGCCATGGCGGCGACAAGGCCATGACGACGAGCTTCAGCGACGCGTTCTGAATCCGCTATGATTCCCGCATGCGGCTCATACCGCCTGCGGGAATCAATCTTTTTCAGCTCATCTATGTCCTGATCCGCGACTACAAGAAGCGGACGGGGCTGGAGCCGATGAACCTGTCGCTCGGAAACCCCGACGGCGTCCCCCCCGCCGCGATCCGCGCGCTCAAGGCCAAGTACGCCTCCGACCCGGGCTACGATTTCCACACCTACGCCGAGGACAAGAATCTAAACCGCTTCGTCGAGGCCATGGTCGCTCTTCATGGCGGAATCGACGTCGAGAAGCACCCGGGGTTGCGCGCCCTGCCCATCGCGGGGATCAAGACCGCCAGCGCCTTGATCCCGCTCGCCTGCGGTCTCCATCTCCCGGACCAGGCCCGGCGCGACACGTTTCGCGTCGCCTCGAACCTCCCCGCCTACGACGTCATCGGAACCTGGAGCGGCTCCTACCTCGGCGCCAAGCGCACGGTGTGGCCTCTGTCGACGTCAGACAACATGCGCCTCAGCGTCGCGCGCTTAAAAGCGGCATTGCGCAGCGACGCCACCGACCGCGCCGACCTCGTCTTCATCATCCGGCCGGGAAATCCCGCGGCGGTCGGGGCGTCAGCGGCCGACTGGAAGGAGCTGATCACGTTCTGCATTGAGAAGGGCATGCGCCTCGTCAACGACGGCGCCTACGCCGGGCTCGCCGCGGCCGGCACTCACGTCAGCCTGGCGTCGGTGGCCAAGGACTACCACGAGCTCGAATGGCTCGAGCTGTACTCGGTGAGCAAGTCCTACAACGACCCGGGCGCCCGCCTCGGCGCGCTCGTCGGCTCCAAGGACTTCGTCGAGGATTTCGCTCTGGTCAAAGGCAACACCGACTCCGGCCCCGTCCCGGGCGTCATGGCCGCGTACGGAGAGTTTCTGAACGGACCCGGCGCGGGGCGCCTGGCCCTCGACGAGATCCGCGGCCTTTATGAGAGACGCCTCGCCTACCTGATCCCGACGCTGAAGAGCGCGGGCCTCAAGCCCGCCTGCACCACCGAGGCGGGATTCTTCACGCTGTGGCACGTTCCCGAGTCCGCCTTCGGAAAAGAGCTTCCCCTCGAAGGGCGCGCCGAGGCCTTCAACCGCGCCGTGATCGCCGAGACCGGGATCGTGGGCGTCCATTTTTCCTCGACCAGCGAGCTCGGGCATCCGGAACCCCTGATCCGCTACGCCGTCTGCGCCGACGTCCTCGACAAGAAGTTCCAGGAACGCCTCGAGGCCGGGCTCGCGAAGATCAAGCCGGCCTACTGATTATTGGGCGGTAACGGCCAGCGCGCGCTCGCGCGCGGCTTCGCGGCGCAGCCTGGCGGCGCGCGCCTTCGTCGCCTTCGACACCTTCGTCATCCGCGAAGACAGCAACGCACGCTCGGCCTCGGCACGACGGCCGGCGGGACCGGAAAAATAGCTCGCGTTCGGCTGCGCCGCGTGCGCAGCCCCGAGCATCGCCGGGGAGATCGGCGCGGCAACGGCGTCACGCATGTCCTCGGGAGCGGCCTTGGCGGCATTGATCGAGCGGCGGGCCATGGCGCCGACGCTGAGCGCCAAAACGGCGGCTCCGATCAAGGTCCAGGCACGACCGGCGCGGGCGTTCTCCATACCCATAGAGTGGCGTAAATCACCGCTCGCCGAAAGGGCCTTTGGTCCTAAAGGCGTGGGCCCTCCTCGTATAATTCCGGATATTTATATCTGGCATTTATGTTGCATACAAATAATTCACAAGCCGTTTATGAGGAGCATACACATGAGAAAGCTATGGGCCGCCTTCACCGTCGTGATCGTCGGGTCGTTCGCCGTCCTGGGCTGGGTCGGCGTGGAGATGAACAACCACAAGCCGCCGATCCCGCTTGAGGTCGTCGATGAGACCGGCGCGGCCCTTTTCCCCGAAGGAGCGATCGCCGAAGGCCAGAAGGTGTGGCGCGCGCTGGGCGGCATGCAGGTCGGCTCGGTGTGGGGCCACGGCGCCTACGTCGCCCCCGACTGGACGGCCGACTGGCTGCACCGCGAGCTCATCGTCGTGCTCGACGGCTGGGCCAAGGCGGAAAAGGCCGGGTCCTACGCGGCCCTTCCGGCCGAGCGCCAAGCGGCCCTGCGACAGCGCCTGGAGACGATGTTCCGCAGCAGCGGCTACGACGCGGCGACCGGGCGCCTGACGGTTTCTTCCGCCCGCGCGGCGGCGTTTCGTTCCAATCTCAAGCACTACAGCGACGTGTTCTCCAACGGCCGAAAGGCCTACGCGATGCCCAAGGGCGCCGTGAGCGACCCCGACAAGGCGCTGAAGCTGTCCGCGTTCTTCTTCTGGACCTCCTGGGCCGCGTCGACGAACCGGCCGGGCAGCAGCCACACCTACACGAACAACTGGCCGCACGAGCCCTTGATCGGCAACCGCCCCACCGGCGCCGCGCTGTTCTGGACCGGCATCAGCATCCTCATGCTCCTCGGCGGCATCAGCGCGATGGTCTGGTATTACGCGGGCGCCGGCGGCGAGCACGCCAAGAAGGACGTGCCGGCTCGCGACCCGCTGCTCGGCCTCAAGTTGACGGCGTCGCAGAAGATGACGATTCCGTACTTCATCACCGTCGCCGGCCTCATACTCGCGCAGATCGGCGTCGGCATCGTCACGGCCCATTACGGCGTCGAGGGCGACGGCTTCTTCGGCATGCCGCTGGACCGCTGGCTCCCGTACGTCGTGACCCGCACCTGGCACATACAGCTCGGGCTGTTCTGGATCGCGACGAGCTGGCTCGCCGCGGGGCTGTTCATCGCGCCGATCATACTCGGCCGCGAGCCCAAGTATCAGGGTCTGGGCGTCGGGGTGTTGCTTTTCGCGCTCGTCGTCATCGTCGTCGGCTCGCTCGCCGGCGAGTGGATGAGCGTGTTCCACAAGTTCTCCGGGACCAACTGGTTCTGGTGGGGCCACCAGGGCTACGAGTACGTCGAGCTGGGGCGCGTGTGGCAGGCCGGGCTGTTCGCGGGCCTGCTGATCTGGCTCGCGCTCGTCGGGCGTTGCGTGATCCCGGCGATGATCGAGGCCAAGCCCGGCACGTCGAAGCTTCTCGGCTTGTTCCTCGTCTCCGCGGTCGCGATCGCGGGCTTCTACGGGGCGGGCCTCTCCTGGGGCCAGCACACGCACCTGACCATGGTCGAGTACTGGCGCTGGTGGGTCGTGCATCTGTGGGTCGAGGGCTTCTTCGAGGTGTTCGCGACCGTCATCATCGCCTTTCTGTTCTCCAAGATGGGGCTCGTCGACGACGCCAAGGCCGCCTCGGCGACCTTGCTCGCCGCGACGATCTACCTCGCGGGCGGCATCATCGGGACCTTGCACCACCTGTATTTCTCGGGCACGCCGACGGTGGCGCTGGCGCTGGGCTCGGTGTTCAGCGCGCTCGAGGTCGTGCCGCTGGTCCTGATCGGCTATGAGGCGTGGGACACCTTGCGCATCTCGAAGGCCGCGCCGTGGGTGCGAGACTACCGCTGGCCGCTGATGTTCTTCGTCGCCGTCGCGTTCTGGAACATGGTCGGCGCGGGACTGTTCGGCTTCATGATCAACCCGCCGGCCGCGCTCTATTACATGCAGGGGCTCAACACGACGCCCCTGCACGGCCACGCGGCGCTGTTCGGCGTGTACGGCATGCTCGGCATCGGCCTGATGCTGTTCTGCCTGCGCCTGGCGACGGCGGGACGGCGCTGGAAGGACGGCCTGATCAAGTTCGCGTTCTGGGGCCTCAACGGCGGGCTGATGGCGATGTGCCTGATGAGCCTGCTGCCCATCGGGCTTCTGCAGACCGTCGCGTCGATCGACACGGGCTACTGGTACGCCCGCAGCCCGGAGTTCCTGCAGACGCCGCTGATGGCAAACCTGCGCTGGATGCGCGCGCCGGGAGACACCGTGTTCGCTCTCGGGGCCGTCGCGCTGATCCTCTTCATGATCGGGCTGGCCACCGGGCACTCGTTCGCCGAGGAGCGCAAGCCGGAGCCGCTTCCCGAGCGCGTGCCCGAGCTCGTTTAAGATCTACGCGGCGCGCGGACCGGCCTTCGAGGGCCGACTCGCGCGCCGCGGTATTTTAAGATCGGCCAAGGTCAACGCGCGCAGGGCCAAACGCATCCGCTCGTCGGCCTCAACGGCGGCGGCGTGAAGGGCGCAAGCGCCGCCGGCGGAGCACGCACGCTCCTCGAGCAGGCAGCGCCCATGCCGGCGATCGTTGCCGCCGAGCGCTGAGATCACCTCCGCAAGCGTGACCTCGCTCGCCGGACGGTCCAGGCGATAGCCTCCGTTCGGGCCGCGCCGGGAATTCAGCACGCCCTCCCGGACGAGCATCTGAAAACTTTTGGCAAGCGCGGATTCCGGAAGGTCGAAGCGGCGCGCGATACCCGTCAGCTCCAGCGCCATTCCGGGGCGCGCGGCCACGACCGCGAGCGCCTGCAGAGCGTGCCGCACCGGTGCGGAGAGGCCGACGAGATTCAAATCCGGAGCCATGATTCCCACATTGTAGCCGATTCGCGCGCCTTTACGAATGGGGACGGGCGCGGCGGTTTGATTCTCGACGGAGAATGCCATACACTATCTTCATGAACCACGCCGAGCCCGCCATCGCCGAGCCCGCCTCCGATCTCAAGGACAAGACCCTCCTCGTCATCTCTTCTCCGAACCCGAAGAAAAAGTTCATCTACCAGCGCCTCAAGGAGTTGGGCTTCTCCAAGATGATCCTGATGTCCTCCGAGGCGAACTGGGTCAGCAAGATCACCGACGGCTTCGTCGAATGCGACCCGCTCGACGAGGTCGCGTGCATGGCCAAGATCGAGGAGCTCGTCAAAACCGAGAAGATCGACGGCGTCATCACCTTCTGGGAGAACGCGGTGCCCCTGTGCGCCACGCTCGCCCAGCGCTTCGGCTGGATCGGCCACACGCCTCAGGCCGCCCTCAACGCCCGGAACAAATATCTGACGCGCCAGACGCTCGAGAACGCCAAGCTCGGCAAGTATCAGCCCGCCTGGGCGCTCATCAAGAGCCACACCGACCTCGAGAAGGCCGCGGCGCGCATCGGATTCCCGCTGGTGCTCAAGCCGGCGTGGGGCGTGAAGTCGCAGTTCGTCGTCAAGCTCGACACCCTCGACGAGGCGAAGAAGGCTCTCGACTACATCAAGACCAACATGACGCCCGCGTTCGACCCTATTTATAAATACGGCACGGATATTTTGGCCGAAGAATTCATGGACGGGGCCGAGATCGACGCCGACCTCCTGGTCCAGAACGGCGAGATCAAGTTCCATGCCTTCAACGACAACTTCCCCACCAAGGAGCCCTTCTTCGTCGAGACCGGCGACGCGATGCCGTCGCGCCATGAGGACAAGGACCTCTCCGATGTGCTGAAGATGGCCAAGGAGGTCGTCAAGGCCCTGGGCCTCACCAACGGCGCTCTGCACCTCGAGGCTAAGATCACGTCCGCCGGCCCCAAGCTCGTCGAGATCAACGCGCGCATGGGCGGCGACTACCTCTACGACTGGATCAAGACCATCTGGGAGGTGGACGTCATCGAGGAGGCCGCGCGCATCGCCATCGGCCAGCCCTGCCACCCCAAGCGCCTCAAGGACCCTCGATGCCACCTCGTCGGCAGGTACCTGATCCCGGAGTACTCCGGCGTCGTCACCGGCGTCACGCTCCCGCAGGAGAAGCCCGATCCGCTCAGGGTCCTCGAGATCGCCGTGCAGAAGGAGCCCGGCGACGCCGTGCTCGTGCCGCCGGAAGGCTTCGAGACGATCGGCTGGGTCGTCGGCCGCGGCGACACCTACGCCGAAGCCGAGGAGAACCTCGACGAAGCGATCCACGGGGTGTCCGTCAACATCGTGAGATTCGATTCCACCTCGTCATTGGGAAAGACCCGGCGCAAGAACCGCTTCGGCGCGGCACAGGTCTCCCGCCGCCGCATCCTTCAATCCGCGCGGATCGAAAAGGTGCGCGGGACCGGTTTCGACAAGAAATCCCTTCACGTCGGTATCCTCTGCAACATCTACGACCCCGAAGGCGGCGAAGAAGGCGCGGTGCATTCCGACCTGACCTCGGTCGGCCGCAACATCCAGAAGGCCGTCGAGTCCAAGGGCCATAAGGTCACGTTCTTCGATATGAACGAGACTCCGCTGCCGTTCGAGAAGATCGCCAACGCCAACGTGGACATGATCTTCAACGTCTGCGAACGCATCAACAACTCATCCTTGCTGGAACCCCACGCCGCCGCCATCCTGGACTGCCTCGGGATCCCGTACACGGGCTCCAATCCCCTGACCTTGGCGCTGTGCATCGACAAGATCAAGGTGAAGAAGATCCTGGAGCAGCACGGCCTCCCCACCCCCAAGTTCGACTATGTGTTCGAGAAGAACGAGCCCATCCGCGAGGACCTCCGCTATCCGTTGATGGTCAAGCTGGCGAACATGGACAACTCGATCGGCATCAGCAACAACAGCGTCGTCACGAGCCTCAAGGCGCTCAAGGATCAGGTCGCGATGCTGCTCGAGAAGTACAACCGCCCCGTCCTCATCGAGGAGTTCATCGAGGGCGATGAGGTGGACGTCTCGATCATGGGCAACGAGGAGCGCGTGAAGGTCCTGCCGCTGTCGCGCTCCATCTTCGACGAGCTGCCCAAGGGCACCTGGGGCATCTACCCCTACCAGGCGAAGTGGGAAGACAATTCCGTTTATTCGAAGATCCGCGTCGAGCGCCCGGCGAAGTACTCGCTGAAGCTCTCCGCGCTGATCTCGGAGATCTGCCTCGACGCCTACCGCATCTTCGACTGCCACGACTACGCGCGCATCGAGGTCCGCATCGACCGCTCGGGCAACCCGTACATCCTCGAGATCAACCCCAACCCGTCGATCTCCGACGGCGACTGCGTGCCCGCCTGCGCCGAGGTGATCGGCCACAACTACGCCGACTTCATCGAGGAGATCATGAAGGAGTGCATCTCGCGGTACCGCGCGCGCCCTCCTTATTATCACCTGCAGAGCGCGATGACCCCGTTCTGATGAAAGTCCTCGTCACCGGCGCATCAGGATACATCGGCAGCCACACCTGCCTCGAGCTGCTGAAGGCGGGCCACGAGGTCGTCGGCTTCGACAACTTCAGCAACTCGTCGCCGGAGTCGATCGAACGCGTCAAAGCGCTCGCGGGCAAGCCCATGCGCCTGGAGAAGCTAGACCTGCGCGACCCCGACGGGCTCGACGCCCTCGTGAGCGAGGGATTCGACGCCGTGATGCACTTCGCCGGCCTCAAGGCCGTCGGCGAATCCGTCGAGAAGCCGCAGCTCTACATTGATAACAACGTCCTGGGCACTCATCACCTGCTGGCCGCGATGGAAAAGACTGACTGCCGGCGTCTCGTTTTTTCGTCGTCCTGCACCGTCTACGGCGCCGTGGAGAAGAACCCCGTCGACGAGCGCCACCCGCGCTCGGCCGTCAATCCGTACGGCAAGACAAAGCTCGATATCGAAGATATGTGCTACGAGCTCGCCAGCGAGGACAAGCGCTGGAAGATGGCGCTGCTGCGCTACTTCAATCCCGTGGGCGCCCACGAGAGCGGTCGTATCGGCGAGGACCCGCGCGGCATCCCCAACAACCTGATGCCGTTCGTGATGCAGACCGCCGTCGGCCGCCGCGAATTCGTCAACGTCTGGGGCGGGGACTATCCGACGCACGACGGGACCGGCGTACGCGACTACATCCATGTCGTCGATCTCGCACTCGGCCACGTTGCCGCGTTAGACAAGATCGACTCTTTTAAGGGCGCTCAGGCCGTCAACCTCGGCGCCGGCCGCGGCTACTCCGTGCTCGAGCTCATCGCCGCCTCCGCGAAGGCCGCCGGCAAGGCGATCCCGCACAAGATCATGCCGCGCCGCCCGGGCGACTCCGCCGCCATCTGGGCCGACGCCGCGCTGGCCAAGAAGAAGCTCGGCTGGGCCGTCACGCGCGACCTGGACGCCATGTGCGCCGACGCCTGGCGCTGGCAGAGCGGCAACCCCGAAGGCTACGCCGCCGCGTCCTAGCGCACGACCTTCATGCGGGACGGCGGCCAGTAGATGAACCAGGCCTTGCCCTTGATGAAGCGGTTGTCCACGGGGCCCCAGTAGCGCGAGTCGCAGGAGTGGTCGCGGTTGTCGCCCATCATGAAGTAGGAGCCCGCGGGGACCTTGACCGGCCCGAAGAAGTCGCGCTGGATGTCGCCGAGCTCGCGATCGAGCTTATGCTCCTGCCACAGCTGCTGGTAGCGCTCCGGAGCGATCTCCTTCGCGTGCACGGACTCGGGCTGGCGGTAGGAGTCATTCCACTGCGCGTAGATCTCGTCCGACATGAGCTTGCCGTCGATGAAGACGCGGCCGTTGCTGACGGTGACCGTCTCGCCGGGCAGGCCGATGGCGCGCTTGATGAAGTTCTCACCCGCGTTGATCTTGCCGCAATGCGTGTCGCGCGGGTCCGTGACCGGGAACTCGAAGACCATGACGTCGCCGCGCTGCACGGAGCGCAGGGACAGTAGGCGCTTGCCCCAGATAGGGACGCGCAGACCGTAGATGAACTTGTTGACGAACAGATGATCGCCGATGAGGAGCGTCTTCTCCATCGAGCCGGACGGGATCTTGAACGCCTGGATCAGGAAGGTCATGAGGACCCAGGCGAGCAGGGCCGAGGAGAACACGGTGTCCGCCCATTCCAGGTCGTCATCTAAGTAAAATCGGCGGCTTTCCACGCTCTCGCCCTTGGACCACGCGCGCCAGAAGCCGATGACGGCGAAGAAGGCCGCGGCCGTGAGCGCGGGGATGATGTCGCCCACGCGCAGGGCGCGGGCCCAGAGAGCGATCACCTTCGTGCGGCCCTCGAACACCATGGTGAGGATCATGACGATGGAGAAGGCCGCGATCGCGTAGAACACCGCGTGCCAGGCCGCCGACTGTAACGGCGAGACGGGCCCGCCGCGGTCCTTCCAGCGGCGGGAGTACCAGGCGAAAAGCCCGAGGGAGACACCGACGAACAGAAGTCTTTCTTCCATAGATTTTTTAGTTCGAATCCTCGTCGATCTTGAGCACCGCCAGGAACGCTTCCTGCGGAACCTCGACGGAGCCGACCATCTTGGCCCGTTTTTTGCCCTCTTTCTGCTTGCCCAACAATTTCTTCTTGCGCGTGATATCGCCGCCGTAGCACTTGGCGATGACGTCCTTGCGCTTGGCGCCGATCGTCTCGCGCGCGATGATCTTGCCGTCGACGCGCGCCTGGATGGCGACCTCGAAGTTCTGGCGGTCGATGAGCTCCTTGAGCTTCTCGCAGAGCTTGCGGCCGATCTCCTGCGACTTGTCCTTATGGACGATCTGGCTCAGGGCGTCGACGGGCTCGGCGTGGATCAGGATCTCGAGCTTGACCATGTCGGACTCGCGGTCACCGATCGGCTGGTAGTCGAGCGTCGCGTAGCCCTTGGAGACCGACTTCAGGCGGTCGTAGAAATTGACGACCATTTCCGCGAGAGGGAGCTCGTATTTAATAAGCATGCGAGTCGGAGACAGATACTCGATGCCGACATACACGCCCCGGCGCTCCTTAATAAGGTTGAGCACAGGCTCCTGGTGCTCGATCGGGAGCACGATGGTCAGCAGGACGTAGGGCTCCTCGATCGACTTGATGTCGCCATGCGCGGGGAACTTGGCCGGGTTGTCGATGATGATCCACTTGAGATCGTAGGTCTGAACGCGATAGATGACGTTCGGCGCGGTCACGATCAGGTCGAGGTTGAACTCGCGCGTCAGACGCTCCTTGACGATGTCCATGTGCAGGAGGCCGAGGAAGCCCAGGCGATAGCCGAAGCCGAGCGCCTGCGAGGAGTCCGCCGTGTAGTTGAACGAGGAATCTTCCAGGTTGAGCTTGTCGAGGGCGTACTTCAGCGCGGTGTATTCCGTTTGATCGATGGGGAATATGCCGGCGAAGACGACGGGTTTGGCTTCCTTGTAGCCGGGGAGCGCGGCCTCGAGCGGGCGCTCCTTCTCCATGACCGTATCACCGACTCGGACCGTGTGGATGTCCTTGATGCCGCAGATCATGTAGCCGGTCTCCCCGGCGCCGAGCGCGTCGGACGGGATCATCTTGGGCTTGAGGAAGCCGACCTCCTCGACGATCGCCTCGGTTCCAGTCGAGAAGAACTTCACGCGCATGCCCTTCTTCATCGTGCCGTCGACGACGCGCACGAGCAGGATCACGCCGCGGAAGGTGGAGTAGGAGGAGTCGAAGATCAAGGCGGAGAGCGGCGCTTTGGGATCGCCCGTCGGCGCGGGGATCTCCTTGATGATCGCGTCAAGCACACCCTGGCACCCTTCGCCGCTCTTGGCCGAGATCAGCACCGGGTCCTCGACTATCTTGAGCACGTCGAAGATCTGCTCCAAGGTGCCGTCGACGTCGGACGAGGGCAGGTCGATCTTATTGATGACCGGGATGATGCGCAGGCCGACGGCCTGCGCGAGCATCGCGTTGGCCAAGGTCTGGGCCTGGACGCCCTGCGTCGCGTCCACGACGAGAAGCGCGCCCTCGCACGCGGCGAGCGCGCGGCTCACCTCGTAGGTGAAGTCCACGTGGCCGGGCGTGTCGACGAGGTTGAGGAGCCAAACCTCCCCGTCGGGCGCCGTATAGTCCATGCGAACGGCCTTGGCCTTGATCGTGATGCCGCGCTCGCGCTCGAGCTCCATGGAGTCCATGATCTGCGCCTGCATGTCGCGGCGCGCGATCGTGCCCGTCATCTCGAGCAGGCGGTCGGCCAGAGTGGACTTGCCGTGGTCGATGTGGGCGATGATGGAGAAGTTTCGGATGCGGTCGGGGGCGCTCATGGTTTCCTAGGGGTTCTGCTCGAGAAGGCGCCGCACTTCGTCGGACTCAGAGCAGAGCAGAGCCTTCGCGACGAGCTTCTTCATGGACTCGTGCTTCAGGCCGCGGATCGTCTGCTTGACTCTGAGGAACATCCGGGGCGATATGCTCATCGCGTCGACTCCCAGGCCGACGAGCAGCGGCACCGCGCGCGGGTCTGAGGTCATCTCGCCGCACACGCCGACCCACTTGCCTTTCGCATGGGCCGAACGCACGACCGAATCCAGCAGGTGGATGACGGCCGGGTGGTAGGGATCGTAGAGATGAGTGACGTTCTCGTTGATGCGGTCGACGGCGAGCGTATATTGGATCAGGTCGTTCGTTCCGATAGAAACGAAATCCACGTGGGGCAGGAACGCGTCGAGGAGGATCGCCGTCGAGGGGATCTCGACCATGATGCCGAGCTCGAGGTCTTCCTTAAAGGTCACGCCTTCCGCCGCGAGCTCGGCGCGCGCCTGATCGAGCAGGCGTCGCGCGGCGAGAACCTCGCCGACGGCGGAGACCATCGGGATCATCACGCGCACCTTGCCCTTGAGCGACGCGCGCAGGATGGCGCGCAGCTGCGTCTTGAACAGGTCGAGATGGCGCAGGAAGAGCCGCACGCCGCGCAGGCCCATGAACGGGTTCGTCTCGTTCTTCGGCCCCTCGATGCCGAGCATCGAGAGGCGATCCCCGCCGATGTCGGCGGTGCGGATGATGACCTCCCGGTCCCCTAGCGCCTTGACCGCAGCGCAGTACGCCTTGGTCTGCTCCTCCTCGGTGGGCGCCTCGGTCCGGTTAAGGAAAAGATACTCGGTGCGGAAAAGGCCGACTCCGTCCACCTCGAGAGCGACGACGTTCTTGAGCTCCTCGGGCGAATCGAGGTTGGCCTCGAGCCTGAACGCTCGCCCATCGAGAGTGACGGTCGGCAGGCCCTTGAGAGACTCAAGCGAGCGCTCTTCGGCGACGGAGCGCTGCTGGACCTTCTCATACTTCGCGACGGTCTCGGGACCGGGATTGATGATGACGAGGCCCTGCTCGCCGTCGAGGATGACCGTGTCGCCGGTCTTGACCCGGCGGCTGACGTCGGAGAGCCCAACGACGGCGGTGATCTCGAGGCTCTGCGCGAGTATGGCCGTGTGGCTCGTCTTGCCGCCGAGGTCGGTGGCGAACCCGATGATCTTGGTCTCCTTGAGCCCCATCGTGTCGGAGGGCAGAAGATTGCGCGAGATGAGGATACACTCCTCGTCGATGTCGGCGAGCGAGCGCTTTTGGCGCTTCATCAGATGCAGGAGCAATCGCTTGCCGACGTCGAACAGGTCATGCCTGCGCTCGCGGAAGAATTCATCCTCCATGCGCTCGAACTGGCGGTTGACCTGCTCGAGGGCCTCGGACAGGGCGAACTCGGCGTTGACGCCTTCCTCAAGGATGCGCTTGGGCACGTCCTGCGTGATCAGCGAATCCTTCAGGATGAGGCGATGGGCGTCGATGAGCTTGGCATGGTGCTTGCCGAGGACCTTGAGCACCTTCTGCTCGGCGGCATCGAGGTCGCGGTGCGTCGCCTTCTGCGCGACCTTGAAGCGGCGGACCTCCTGCTTGATCTTGTCGCGCGGGATCTCGATGCGCTCGACGACGATGTCCTCGTCCTCGACGACATAGGCCTTGCCGATCGCGATGCCGGGGCTGGCGGCTATCCCTTTTATGACGATCATTGCTCGTCGAACCTGCGCTCGAACAATTTCTCCAGGGCCTCGATTGCTTTCGCCTCATCGGGGCCGTCGGCCTTGATCGTGAGCTTGGAGCCGCTCTCGGCTGCGAGGAGCATGAGGCCCATGACGCTCTTTCCGTTGACCTGCAGACCGTCCTTGACGACGAAGATCTGGCTCTTGAACTTGCCCGCTTCCTGGACGAACATCGCCGCAGGGCGGGCGTGCAGGCCCATGCGGTTCTTGATCGTCATGATTTTTTCCATCACGGCCACAGCCCGACGGCCGCCGCGACGATGCCGCCAAGCCCCGCGAAGCCGAGCTGCGCGAACGGCGGAATGCCCCGCCAGGTCAGGATCAGGCCCGCCGCGAAGGTGAGCGCCACCGGCAAGCGGTCGCCGCCGCCGAGCAGTCCCGCGCCGACCGCGAACGCCGCCAGGGCTCCGCCGACGGTCGCCCGGCGAAGCCCGATGATCCACGGCTGGACGGGAAGCTTGATCAACGCCGCCACGGCGCGCTCCCCTTCGGAGATTCCGCGCAGCAAGCCGATAGCGCGCGCGGCGACAGCCGGGATGTTATAAACGAAAAGGGCCGTCGCCGCCGCCCAGGCCGGCGCGTGCGGCAAGCCGAGGCGATAGGCCGCCTGGGCGGCGAGAATACCCGACAGCGCGCTCACGGGACGCAAAGCGCCCCAGAAAAACGAATCGTATAGGCCGGCAAGCGAGGCGCCTAGCCCCGTTTTCAGGGACCTGATCTTGACGATCGCCGCCTCGCGAGCCGCACCCGTCAGCGCCGCCGCGGCGGCTTCCTGCCGGCAGACGATGCCCGCCACGAGCCACGCCGCGATCGGGTGCGTGTTGAAATACTCGAGATGACGCCGGCGCGCGGAGAGCAGCGCCTCGGGCTCCGCGGCCCAGCAGTCCGCGAGCCACGGCTCGAGCGCGAAGGCGAAGCCCGGGCCCTGCATCCGAGCCGGATCCCACCGCGCCTGAAGAAGGAGCAGGCGCGCGCCGATGCAGGCCTTCATCCAAGGCGTCATCATCCGCTCGCTCATGAGCGCCTCAGACCCCAGGCCACGACGCCCGAGAGGCCGATCCACGGCGCGCTTGAGGACACGAGCGCCGCTCCGCCCCGGATGAACTCAGGCGCGCCCGCCCACCAGCGCCCGTCCAGGAAGCCGACGAGCGAAACGACGGAGCCGGCCACAGCGAAAGTCATGGCCGCATGCGCCGCGATCGAAAGACCCAGCGCCCGGCCCAGCGTCCAGTCCCCGGCCTCGGCGCGCAGGACGAGCGCGTCGCCGGTCGCCGCACGGCGCGCCCTCTCGAGAGCCTCGACCCGGGAATGAAGGACCCCGGCAACGACGCCCCCGATGAAGCAAAGCGCCACGGACGTACCCCGGCCCGCGAGCAAGGTCGCCGTGCCGGCCGCGACCGTGGCCGACCAGGTCAGGCAGCCGCCGACGGGAAGATCGCACAAGCTCAGCAGCTCGAAGACCGCGCCGAACAGCGTGCCGGCCAAAGTGTTGCCGGTCAACGCGCCGAGCACCGCGCCCACGACTAGCGGCCGCGACACCAAGGTCTGCGCGATGAGCACCGCATCGAGCTCGAGGAGGGCCAGCACGGCGCAGGCGGTGGCCGTGGTCAATTTCCCTCCAGCGCGGCCGTCAGATCTTCCTCGGCATCAGCGGGAAGGGCCCGCCCTTCGAGACGCACGCCTTTTGCGGCAAGCGCCCGCAGCGCCAAGCGGTCCTTCTCATCAAGGAAAAGCGCGCGGCCGAGCTGCACCTTGCCGACCGTGTAGTGAAGGCCGCCGACGTTGATCCGGTCGACGACGACGCCCTTCTCGACAAGGGCCAACGCCTCGGCGGGTCCGGGAACAAGCACGAGCGCGGACCGCGCCGCGATCTGCGGCGATTTCAACGCAGCCGCCGCTTCGACGACCGGCAGCACGAGCAGGCCGACCGACGAAGGAAGAGCCATCTTCATCAGCGCGGTCTGTATCTCATCGGAGGCCGCCGTGTCGGAGACCACGATGACGAGGTCGACCTTGAGGTAAGGCACCCAGCCCTCGACCACCTGGCCATGGATGAGCCGGTCGTCGACGCGCAGCAAGGTGACTCCCATTACCGGGTCCCCATCGCGGCGACGAACATCGAGCGGATGTCGCGGATCGACTTCTGACCGTCGGCGACGACTTTCTCCACCAGTTTATTCAACGGTAGCTGGCCGCGGTAGCTGAAGGCAGAGACGAGCATGTACAGGTTCACGCCGCTGATCATTTCGACGTGCTTCTCGTCGCGGATCAACGGGAAGGACAGATTGTTAGGGGTGCCGCCGGGCATATCGGTGAACAGAATAACACCGTCGGGGTTGGCGAGCTCGGCCAGAGCACGCTCGATGCGCCTCTTGATCTCAGCGACCGACTGCCGCGAAGAGGTCGCGACGACGCGCACGCCCTGCGTCTGGCGTCCGACGATGCCTTCCGCGGCCTCAACGAGGTACGCGCCGAACTCTCCATGGGTCACGACGATGAGATTAATCAAGGTTGATCACAACGAGATGTCCCGATGGAATTCCTGGACCGGATGCCCTGTCGCGCGCAGCTTTTGCGCAAGCCAGCGGGTGCAGAACACGCTGCGATGGCGGCCCCCGGTGCAGCCGATAGCGATGGTCAGATAGGATTTCCCCTCGCGCACATAGTGCGGCAGCAAGGTCGCGACCAGCTTGTACCAATCGTTCAGAAATTTTCTCGCCACAGGCTGGCTGAGGATGTATTTCTGGACGGGCTCGTCGAGGCCGCTCTTCTTGCGCAACGCGGCCAGATAATGCGGGTTCGGCAGGAAGCGGACGTCCATGACGATGTCGGCGTCGATCGGCATGCCGTGCTTGTAGCCGAAGCTGACGACCTGCAAGGTCATTTCCCGTGTCAGCGTCAGGCCGAGCGTCTCGGATATCTTCTCCTTGAGCTCGCCAAGGGTCAGGCGCGTCGTGTCGATGACCTTATCGGCCGCGCCCTTGATCGGAGCGAGAAGCTTACGCTCCTGCTTGACCGCATCGGCGATCTTGCCGCCGAGCGGATGGCGGTGGCGCGTCTCGGAGAAGCGGTGGATAACGGTCGCGTCCGCCGCGTCGATGAACAGGACGTTGATGTCGAGGCCCTGGAGCTTGAGGCGACGCAGGAGCGGCGGGAGCGCGCCGAGGACCTTGCCCTCGCGGACATCCATGCCGAGGGCGACGCGCGTCATCGCCGGCGACTTCTGCACGAAGGCCGCGAACTCGTCGAGCAGCGCGATCGGGAGGTTGTCGACGCAAAACCACCCGAAGTCCTCGAAAACCTTCAGCGCCTGGCTTTTGCCCGCGCCCGAGACGCCCGTGATGACGAAGATCTTTTTCGGCGCGGACGCCATCAGCCGCGCTCCTTCGTCTTCATGCGCTCGATGAGACGCTGGTTGAAATTCTCCGCCGAGAAGTAGCCCTGTGAGCGCAGGCGCTGATTGAGGGCCGCGACCTCGATGAGCACCGCGAGGTTGCGGCCGGGGCTGACGGGTATACGGATGAGCGGGATCTCCACGTCGAGAATGGAGAGCTTCCTGGCGTCGAGGCCGGTCCGATCGTACACCGTTCCAGCGTTCCACGTCTCGAGCTTGATCGCCAGCTCGATGCGCGTTCGTTCGCGGATCGCGCCGATGCCGAAGAGGAGCTTGACGTCGATGACACCAAGGCCGCGGATCTCCATGTGATTCTTGAGCGGCTCAGGGCAAAAGCCGCGCAGATAGGAGCCGCGCCGGTGCTGTATCTGAACCGCGTCGTCGGCGATGAGGATATGGCCGCGCTTGAGAAGCTCGAGCGCGCACTCGGATTTCCCGATGCCCGAATCGCCCTGGATGATGACGCCGAGCCCGTAGACGTCGACGAGCACGCCATGCACGGTCGTCGACGGCGCCAGGCGTGCTTCGAGCGCCTCGGACAGCTCTCCGGTCAAGGTCGTCGTGTCATAGGCGGAGCGCATCAGCGGCACGCCGTGCTTCTTGCATGCCTGCGCGAGCGAAGGCGGAACCGGCGCATTATGCGTGACGATCACGCACGGAAGCTCGGGGACGGCCAGCATCGCCGACAGCGCATCGGCGAGCTTCTTGGCGTCAGACTTCTGGCAGTAGGCCTGCTCCCCGTTGCCGAAGATCTGCACCCTCTCCGCGCGGAAACGGTCGAGGAATCCGGAGAGCGCAAGGCCGGGACGGTTGAGATCGGCCACCGTGATCCGGCGGCCGAGGGATTTCTCCCCGCAGAGCAACTCAAGGCGAAGCCCCTCGCCCTGCTCCTTGAGGAGTTCGCCGACGGTCAGTTCCGCGGCGTGCACGGGGCTAGCGCTTGATTCTGCGAACGGGCTGGATGATCCCGAAGCTCTCGTCCTCGCGACGATAGAGAACGTGAACCTGGTCGGTATCCTTGTCGAGGTAGACGAGGAACACTCGTTCGGAAGAGTTGAATTCCGACGACGCCTGCTCCGGCGTCATGGGATAGACCGGCTGGCGCGATACCGCGAAGGACGTCTCGACGGGAGGCACAGCTTCAGCCATCGTGTCGGAGGTCTTGGGTTTGTGGCGGCTCTTGATGCGCTCCTTATGCTTCTTGAGCTGCGCGTCGATCTTGTCGGACGCGAGGTCGATGGCAGAGTAGAGGTCGGCGGCCGTTGCCTCGGCGCTGAACGTCTGCCCCGGAGCGTGTACGATCATCTCCGCTTTGTGAGCGCGCTTCTCCACGAAAAGAAAAGCCTGGCCCCAAACGATGTGGTCAAAATACTTTTGCGTCTTTCCCATCTTCTGCTGCACGTACTCGCGCAGAGCGGGGGTGATCTTGAGCTGCTTGGCCGTTAATTGAATCTCCATAGGTGTGAGATTCTAGCGCTTGGGCCTCGACCTGTCAACGAATGCGACGCCATCCTCCACCGCCACAGGTTGACTCTAAGGAATCGAAACTGGTAATATGCGGTCTGATTCTGGGTCGATTTCCAGGGCGCGCGGTCGCATGCGTTTCGGGTCTATTTTTTTGCATGTAATAATGTTAATAAACTCATATAAAACAAACTCTTATCCTGTGGATAACTTAGTTATCCACATCTGTGGATAACCTGTGAAGAAAGTCGACGAAGTCGAACTCTGGACACAGACCGTGGAACGGCTGCGTTCGGAGATCGGTGAAGAAAATGCCGAGCTTTGGCTCAAGCCCGTGGAAGCCGCCTCATTAGAAGACGGGGTCCTGATGCTGAAGGTCCCCAATAAGTTTTTTTCCGACGGTATAAAGGAGCGCTACCAGAAGCGTCTGCTGTCCGTGCTTCGCGATATATCCGGCACTGAGATCGGCATCGACTTCCGCGTTGAGCGCGATCTGACGCGCGTGCTTCCTCCATCAGATCCTGTGCCCGAGGCCTCCCCTCAATCCGACTTTCCCCTCTCAGAGCTCAACCCCCGCTACACGTTCGACTCGTTCGTCATCGGTGAATCAAACCGCCTCGCGCGCGCGACGGCCGAGTCGATCTCAAAGAGCCCGGGAACGCAGTACAATCCATACGTGATCTACGGCGGCGTCGGCCTCGGCAAGACCCATTTGATGCACGCTATAGGGAACTCGATCCGCAGGCATCACCCGCGCTCGCGCGTTCTCTACACCACCAGCGAACAATTCGTCAATGAGTATATCGCCGCCCTACAGAACAACCAGATCGACGCCTTCCGCTCCCGCTACCGCTCGCTCGACTGCCTTCTCATCGACGACATCCAATTTTTGATCGCCAAGGACCGCTCCGAGCAGGAGTTTTTTCACACTTTCAACGCCCTCTTTGATTCACGAAAGCAGATCGTCGTCAGCTCCGACCGCTCACCAAAGGAGATGACCCCCCTCGAGCAGCGCCTGATCTCACGCCTGGAATGGGGCTTCGTCGCCGACATCAAGCCACCGGACCTCGAGACCCGGATCGCGATCCTGCGCAAGAAAGCCGCTCATGAAGGCTTTACCACGCCCGACGACGTCATCCTCTTCATCGCCTCCTCGGTCAAGACCAACGTCCGCGCGCTGGAAGGCTGCCTGATCCGGCTGAAGGCCTTTCAGGCCATGACCGGCGCCCCTTTGTCCGTTGATGACGCACGGGACATTCTAAAAGACTCTATCACCGTGGACGATTCCTCTCCAGTACGGGTCGAAACGATCCAACGGGTCGTCTCTCTTAAATATTCCGTCGACGTTAAGGACCTGAAAGGACATCAGCGTACGGTCTCCATCTCCATGCCCCGCCAGGTCGCGATGTACCTGTCCTGCCAGATGACGGAACTCTCCTCAACCGACATCGGTCGGGCCTTCGGCGGCAAGGACCACTCTACGGTCCTTCACGCACGCAAGAAAATAGAAAAAAAGATCGAGGAAGACCCTTTTTTTCTGGAACTCATAAATAAGCTCCAAGCCGACATAAAAGCGGCTGAACGATAATGAAGCTTGTGAACAACCTGTGCGCGCCTTCTAATAATTGGGGACAGCGCCCAACGTTGTGGACAGTGTTGATAACTCCTCATAGTTATCCACACCATCCGGTCTTTATTTCTCTTGGGGAAACAGGGTTGTCCACCGTATCCCCCGCTTGATGAAGGAGAGGATGATTTAAATGAAAATAACCATCAGCAAGGAAGAACTGGCACGGGGAGTTCAAACCATACAGTCCGCGCTATCAAGCCGGACCACGCTTCCCATCCTTTTAAACTTCTTAATGGAAACCGAGAACAAGAAGGTGAAGGTTATTTCGACCGACCTGGAGATGGGAGTCAAGCATTACATCAAGGCGGAGATCGAAACGGACGGCTCCATCACAATTCCCGCAAAGAAGTTCGCGGACATACTCCACAGCCTGCCCGAAGCCCAGGATATAGAACTGACCGTGGATGCGGGCGGAAAAATATCATTAAAGTGCGGACGGTCGCGGTTCGGTATCGTGGGTTCTCCTAAGTCTGAATATCCTGTTCTCCCTGAATTCAACAAAGCCTCTTCGTTTGAGCTTCCCGCCGGAGTCGTGGCGGGGATGATCAAGAAGACCATCTTCGCGGCTTCTTCCGATGAGACTCGTCATGTTCTTAACGGAGTCTTCTGGTCCGGTAAGAAGGGAACTCTTGAGATGGTCTCGACGGATGGGCGCCGTCTCGCTGTCTGCGCGAAGAAAATACTACCGAAAGACAAGGAATTCTCCGTCATCGTGCCGACGAAGGTGCTGTCCGAGCTTCTGAGGCTTGTGACCTTGCTTGAGATCGAGGCGAATGATGAGGAGAAGATACTCGTCGCGGTGACCGACAACCAGATCACATTCCAACTCAAAGAAACGACCATCCTCTCCCGTCTCGTGGGAGGCGCGTTCCCTAACTACGATCAAGTCATCCCGACGAAGCGAGAGGTCATCTTCACGGCCTCGACGAAGGACCTTCTTGCCGTGACCAAGCGCGCGTCCTTATGCGCTGTGGACCGCGGAGGCTCGGTTAAATACGCGCTTAAGAAGGGAGCGTTGCATGTGACCTCCTCAAGCCAGAACAATGAATTCAATGAGGATCTCTCTGTCGATTACAGCGGAGCTGATTTCTCTGTGGCATTCAATCCTCAGTTCGTGGTTGATGCTCTAAAGCATGTTGATACAGATACAGTGACGGTGGCGATGACGAGCCCTGTCAACCCTGCGTTGTTCGAGCCGGTTGGCGGAGACGGTGAGTATAAATTCGTCGTCATGCCGATGAGATTGTGATCACGGAAAAGGAAAAGCCCGGCCGTTGGTCCACCTCCGGCGACCTGATAAAGAGCTTTGCGTACCGTGCTGGGACCGTCAATGATAAATTGGCGCTGCTGAACGCTGTCTGGGATAAGGAGTGCGGCGCCTACTCGAAGCACTGGGCGCTGGTGGCCGTCAAGAAGGGAACGTTGTTCGTGCGTCCGAAGAGCGCGGCGGCGGCGCAGGAACTGCAGATGAGGTCTGGGGTTTTACTTAAAGCCCTTAATAAATATTTTAGCCGTCCGTGGATCATCGCCGTCAAAACGACTTACCGTTGAGTTGAATTAGGTCGGGCCGCAAGCGGCCCGACACAGATGCCGTTGAGGAAAAAACTTTAGCATCTAGAGGCACGACCGTCGATGTTTCCGGTTGAACCGGAGGGGGAGACGATGTCTGAAGCCGCGATGGAGACGACAGATATGGCCAAGAAGGACGAGAAGTACGACGCATCAAACATCCAGGTGCTCGAGGGGCTCGAGGCCGTCCGCAAGCGCCCCGCGATGTATATCGGCAGCACCGGCCCGTCCGGCCTGCACCATCTGGTTTATGAGGTCGTCGATAACTCCGTCGATGAAATTTTGGCGGGGCGCTGCTCGACCGTCGACGTGTTCATCCATCAGGGCAACTCGATCACCGTCAAGGACGACGGCTCGGGCATTCCTGTCGACCCGATGAAGGACCCGAAGTTCAAGGGTAAGTCCGCGCTTGAGGTCATCTTGACGGTCCTCCACGCGGGAGGCAAGTTCGATAAGGGAGCCTATAAGGTTTCCGGCGGCCTGCACGGCGTCGGCGTCACCTGCGTTAACGCCCTCTCCGAGTGGCTGAAGGCTGAGATCCACCGCGACGGCAAGATGTGGATCCAGAACTACAAGCGCGGTAAGCCCGACGCCGACGTGAAGGCTGTGGGCAACTCCGATTCGCACGGCACCAAAATCTCGTTCAAGCCTGATCCGGACATCTTTAACGGGCACATGTATTCTTTTGAGACGCTCTCCAACCGCCTTCGCGAGCTCGCTTTTCTGAACGCCGGAGCGAAGATCTCGATCACCGATGAGCGCGAGGATAAGCGCCACGCCTTCCATTATGAGGGAGGCATCACCCAGTTCGTTCAGCACCTCAACCACAACAAGAAAGTCGTCCATCGTGAGCCGATCTCGATGAGCAAGGAGAAGGAAGAGGTCGTCGTCGACTTCGCGATCCAATACAACGACGACTACTCCGAGACCGTCTTCTCTTTCGTCAACAATATCAAGACGCCCGAAGGCGGCACGCACCTGGCGGGCTTTCGCTCGGCACTGACGCGCGTCGTCAACGACTATCTTAAGAAGTACGACCTTCTGAAGGGTAAGAACTTTTCAGTCACGGGAGACGACGTGCGCGAAGGACTGTGCGCCGTTCTCTCCTGCAAGATCCAGAATCCGCAGTTCGAAGGCCAGACGAAGTCCAAGCTCGGCAACGCCGAGGTCGAGGGCATCGTTAAGTCCATCGTGGGCGACGCCCTGATCACCTTCTTCGAGGAGAATCCTTCGACCGCGAAGTCCATCTGCGCGAAAGCGATCGCCGGCGCCGAGGCCCGTGAGGCCGCACGCAAGGCCAAGGACCTGACGCGCCGCAAAGGCGTGCTTGACGGCTCGAGCCTTCCCGGCAAGCTTGCCGACTGCCAGGAGCGCGATCCGGAGCGCTCCGAGTTGTTCATCGTCGAGGGCGATTCCGCCGGAGGCTCGGCCAAGCAAGGTCGTGATCGGGTCTTCCAAGCCATCCTGCCTATCAAGGGAAAAATCCTGAACGTGGAGAAGGCGCGCCTGGTCAAGATTCTTTCGAACGAAGAAGTCAGGACTCTTATTTCGGCGATAGGCACGGGCATCGGAGGGGGCGAGGACGGCTTAAAGATGGATAAGCTCCGCTACCATAAACTTATCATCATGGCCGACGCCGACGTCGACGGTCAGCATATCCGCACCTTGGTTCTGACATTCTTCTATCGTCAGATGAAGCAGCTTGTCGAGAATGGGCACATTTACATCGCCCAGCCGCCTTTGTTCAAGGTCAAGAAAGGCAAGACGGAGATGTATGTGGACACCGAGGAGAAGATGGAGCAGTGGCTCCTCAACGAGGGCCGCAACTCGCTCGAGGTCACCGCGGTCAACCCGGCCAACGGTAAATCGAAGAAGCTTGATGCCGAGGACCTGCGCGACCTGCTCAAACTCCTGGCTGAACTCGAGAGCCTGATCCGCCACATCAGCCGCAAGAGCCTTCATCTCGAGGACTTTATTGAGTATCAGGCCTCCGGCAAGCTCCCCCTCTACCGCGTCGAAAAGAGCGCGGGCGAGTATGAGTTCTTCTATTCCGACAAGGAGTGGAAGGTCTACCGCGACGCGTATGTCGCCGAGCAGAAGGCTAAGCTGGTCGCGGAGCGCGCCGAGAAGAAGAAGGCCCCTGTTCCCGCGAAGGGCGCTGCCGTCCCCTCCGAGGGTGAGGCCGTCGAGGAGTCTCCGCTCAGCGAAGCCGACGAGGAATCTCTTGAGCCCGACGTGCAGGAACTGTGGGAGATGGCGAAGCTCGAGGCGCTGTCCAAGAAGTTCAAGGACATGGGGCTCGACCTGAAGTGGTACGAGGTCACGCGCGACGAGAACACCAAGCCTTTGTTCCGGGCTAAGACCTCGCACAACGAGATCGACGGCTACAGCCTCAAGGACCTGCTTGAGATGGTCCGTGACGCGGGGCGCCATGGCGCGATGATCCAGCGCTATAAAGGTCTTGGTGAGATGAACCCCGATCAGCTGTGGGAGACCACGATGGATCCGAAGCGCCGCCGCCTGCTCCAGGTCAAGATCGTGGATGCGGCCGACACGGAGAACGCCTTCGTCACCCTTATGGGCGACAAGGTCGAGCCGCGCCGGCTGTTCATCGAGAAGCACGCCAAAGAAGTCAAAAACCTCGACATCTAGTGAGAAAGGTGTCAGGCCTACCGGTAATTGCAGTATTCAAGAGTGCGATGATGAAAATACTGCAAATACCGGTAGGCCTGACACCAAAGTCAATTTAATTTAACGAGAGAGCAAAGACCATGGCTAAATCTGAAAACCAGCCGGACCTCACCCCCGAACCCATCGGCAATATCTTCCAGCGCGATCTCGGCGCCGAGATGCGCGGCTCCTACCTCGACTACTCGATGTCGGTGATCGTCGGCCGCGCCCTGCCTGACGTGCGCGACGGCCTCAAGCCCGTCCATCGCCGCATCCTGTACGCCATGCACGACGAAGGCCTCGCCTCGAACAAGAAGTACTCGAAATGCGCCGGCGTCGTCGGTGAAGTGCTCAAAAAGTACCATCCGCACGGCGACTCCGCCGTGTATGACGCGATGGTGCGCATGGTCCAGGATTTTTCGCTGCTTCATCCCCTCATCGACGGCCAGGGAAACTTCGGCTCGGTCGACGGCGACCCCGCGGCCGCCTACCGATATACCGAGTGCCGTTTGGCTAAGATCGCGGAAGATGTGATGGCCGATATCGACCAGGACACGGTCGACTTCTCCGCCAACTTCGACGGCACGACCACCGAGCCCACCGTCATGCCCGCGAAGGTCCCCAACCTGCTCGTCAACGGTTCCTCCGGCATCGCGGTCGGCATGGCGACCAACATCCCCCCTCACAACCTCTCCGAGGTCTGCGAGGCGGCGATCTCCTTGATCAAGGACCCGAAGATCGAGAGCAAGGAGCTCATGAAGATCATCAAGGGCCCGGACTTCCCCACCGGCGGCATCGTGCGCGGTAAATTGGGTATCAAGGACTATTTTGAGACCGGCCGCGGCTCCGTGCGCGTCCAATCGAAGACCAATATCGAGGACATCAAGGGCAACCGCCAGGCGATCATCATCGACGAGCTCCCTTACCAGGTCAACAAGGCGACCTTGCTCGAGACGATCGCCGACCTCGTGCGCGATAAGAAGATCCCCGACATCTCCGATATCCGCGACGAGTCCGACCGGACCGGCATGCGCGTGGTCATCGAGATCAAGCGCGACGGCAACGCGAACGTGGTTTTGAACCAGCTGCTCAAGCACACGCAGATGGAGACGACCTTCGGCGTGATCCTTCTCTCCCTCGTCGACGGGCGCCCTCGCGTTTTGGGCGTTCGCGACATGCTCGGCCACTTCATCCAGCACCGCAAGGTCGTCGTCACGCGCCGCACGAAGTTCCAGCTGCGCAAGTGCCTCGACCGCGCTCACATCCTCGAAGGCCTGATCACCGCGATCAAGAACATCGACCGTGTCATCAAGATCATCCGAGCCGCCAAGGACACCGACACCGCGCGCACGGAGCTGATGGAGGCCTTCGAGCTGTCGAAGGCCCAGACGAACGCCATCCTCGAGATGCGCCTTGCCGCCCTGACGAAGCTGTCGGTCGGCGACCTGCAGGACGAGTACGACGGGCTGGTCAAGAAGATCGCGGAGTACAAGGCGATCTTGGCCGATGTTAAGAGAGTTTACGCGATCGTCATCGACGAGCTCGAGGGCGTCAAGAAAGCCTTCGGCAAGCCTCGCCAGACCCAGATCACGACCGAGGCGGCTGAGATGTCGCTTGAGGACCTGATCCAGAAGGAAGATGTCGTCATCTCCCTCTCCAACACCGGCTATGTGAAGCGGATCCCCGTTGCCACGTATGTGGCGCAGGGCCGCGGCGGCAAGGGCATCACCGGCGCGGATGTGAAGGAAGAGGATTTCATCGAGCACTTCTTTGTCACCGACACGCACGCTGCTTTGCTGTTCTTCACGAACAGAGGCCGCGTGTTTGCGCTCAAGGCCTATGAGATCCCTGAAGGCAACCGCACGTCGCGCGGCAAGGCCGTCGTGAATCTTCTGGCCCTCACCGGCGAGGAGAAGGTCACCTCGGCGATCGCCATCTCCTCGTTCGAGGAGAAGAAAGGTCAGGAGACCTTCCTGGCGATGGCAACGAGAAACGGGACCGTCAAGAAGACGCCGTTGAACGACTTCGAGAATATCCGCAGAAGCGGAATCATCGCGATCACCCTCGACGAGGGCGATGTGCTCGTCGAGGTGCAGCATACCTCAGGCAAGGATGAATTGCTCGTCGCGACCAAGGACGGCATGGTCATCCGCTTCCCGGAGAGCGACATTCGCTCGATGGGCCGTGGGGCCGCCGGCGTGCGCGGCATCCGCGTGGATAAGGAAGACAAGGTCGTCGGCATGGAGGTCTTCCCGCCCAACACGAAGAAGACCTTGCTGACGGTTTGCGAGCACGGCCACGGCAAGAGAACCGAGCTTTCCGAGTATCGCGGCCAGCATCGCGGCGGCGGCGGCATCATCACGATCAAGACGACGGACCGCAACGGCTCCGTGATCGGCGTGAAGCTCGTCACCAACGACGATGATCTGATGGTGATGACCGAGCAGGGCAAGGCGATCCGCCTGCGCTGCAAGGACATCAAGACCATCTCCCGCAACACGCAGGGCGTGCGGCTTGTGCGCCTTGATGAGGTGGACAAGGTCGCACGCGTCGCTCCGATCGCGGCCGAGCCTCCCGTCACCCCGAACCCCGAGCTTCCGATCGACGGCGGGAAGAAGTGAGGCGCGGACGTTGATGCGTCTCATCGCGGTCCTGGCGTTCGCGGCCTTTACGGCCGCGGGCGCCAGGGCCGAGCTTTTTCTGGACAGCGTCTCCTGGCAGCGCGCGCGCGTGGAGAAGCCTCGCGTTGCCGTTTGGGAGGACGTCGGGCAGTTGCTCGACGGCCCGCCGAAGCTTGATACGCGTTTGCGCGCGCGCCTGACGCTCAAGAACCGGGGCCCGAAGGCGGCTGAGGGGATCCTGCTTCGCTACAGTATGATCGCTCGCCTCGTGCCTATCGCAGGCGCCGCTCCCGAAGGCTCCTGGGGAGTGCCGTTCATGGTGGATGAAAGGCGCGTGCCGAAGGTCGGCCCGAACAAGACTCTCGATGTTTATCTGACGACCTCCCCCGCGCTGGAGCTGTATCTGGCGAAGCTGGCCCGCGCCGGTTGGTGGCCGGACCGCGTGAAGCTCCAGGTCATGATCGAGCCTCACCAGGGCGACGCCGCGGTGCAGTCTCTTGAGAGCATTTTGGAGGTGGCGAAGTGATCGATCTCGGCGGCGCTCGCAAAAATACAGATCAGGTCCGCCAGGCGCTGTCGTCTCGCAATCCGAAGCTTGGAACGGCTTTCGACGAGCTGATGAAGCTCGATGAAGCGCATCGGGCGATCATGATCGAAGTGGAGGCCATGCGCGCTCAGCGCAACGCCGCTTCCCAGTCGATCGGCAAGGCTATGGCCGCCAAGGATACGGCGACCGCCGACAAGCTCAAGGCCGAGGTGTCAGAGCTCAAGAGCCGCATGACCGATAAAGAAGCGGCGCTGCTGGCCTCTGAGAAGCTCATACGGGACGCAGCGATGAGTATTCCCAACATCCCCCACTCATCCGTCCCTGTCGGCAAGGACGAGACGGAGAATCCTCTCGTCAGGACCTTTGGCGAGCCCCGGAAGTTCGAGTTCAAGCCGCTCGACCATCAGACCGTCGGCGAAAAGATAGGGGCGCTCGACATGAAGACGGGCGTCAAGCTCGCGGGCTCGCGCTTCGCTCTGTGGCAGGGGCCGGGGGCCAGGCTCATCCGCGCGCTCGGCAACTTCCTTCTCGATCGCCATGAAAAGAGCGGCTATCTCGAGGTGCACCCCCCTTATCTCGCCCTGCCGGAAATACTCGAGGGCACGAGCCAGCTTCCCAAGTTCGAAGCCGACATGTACAAGACGGTCAATGTCGAAGGCGAAAAGACCAGCACGCTTTACCTGATCTCCACCTCAGAGATCGTCCTGACGAACATGGTGCGCGAGGAGATACTCTCCGCCGAGAAGCTCCCGATGAAGCTGACGGCTCTGACCGCGTGCTTCCGTCAGGAGGCCGGCACCTACGGCAAGGATGTGCGCGGCGTCATCCGCAACCACCAGTTCGACAAGGTCGAGCTGGTCTGGATCACGAAGCCGGAGGACTCGCTCGCGGCGCTCGAGCAGCTGACGAAGGACGCCGCCGCAACGCTTGAAGCCCTTGAGCTGCCTCACCGGGTGATACATCTGTGCACCGGCGACATGGGCTTCGCCTCCCAGAAAACCTACGACATCGAGGTCTGGATGCCGTCGGAGAATAAATACCGGGAGATCTCATCGTGCTCCGACTGCTCGGATTTTCAGGCGCGGCGCATGGCGGCGCGCTTCCGCCGCGACGCGAAGGCTCCCGCCGAGCTCGTCCACACCTTGAACGGCTCGGGCGTAGCCGTCGGACGCCTCGCGGCCTCGATCCTCGAGAACAACCAGCAAGCCGACGGCTCCGTTGTCATCCCCCGGGCGCTGGTGCCCTACTTCGGCGCAGAGCGCATCGCGGTTCCCTGACCATGGCCAAGGGAATCCGAAGGCTCGACGCCGTCGTGGCCAAGCTTCTGGGCCCGAAAGGCTGCCCTTGGGACCGGGAGCAGACGCACAAGACCTTGATCCCCTTCCTTCGCGAGGAGTCGGCTGAGCTGGCCGACGCGCTCGCGGGTGGGCGCTGGCATGAGATCGAGGACGAGCTGGGCGACATCCTTTTCCACGTCCTCTTTCTCGCGCGTCTGGGAAAGAAGCGCTTCGATCTCGACACGGTGGCCGAGAGCCAGGCTAAGAAGCTCATTCGCCGCCACCCTCATGTTTTCGGCCGCACGCGGACCTTCAAGAACTCGAAGGAAGTTCTGGCGAACTGGAAGTCGATCAAGGCCGGCGAGCGAGCATTGCGCGAGAAGGAAGTGGCCGCACGTAATAAGAGGACACGTTAGATGTTTTTCGAAGGACCAGAAAAGAAAGTAGAGCTCGCCATGGTGCCGGGGCTGCCCTCATTGCGGGCCCGCGGTCACGACTATTGGAAAGGCATCGTCGCGAAGGCTAACGCGCAGGTTCTGTCGACGATCTCGAATGAATCCATGGATGCGTACCTGCTGTCCGAATCAAGCCTGTTCGTCACCGACACCTGGCTGACGATGATCACCTGCGGCCGTACGGACCTCGTCGCCGCGGTCATCGCGCTGGTGGATGATTTCGGCACGGACGCGTTCCAGTATCTTGTCTACGAGCGCAAGAACGCGCATCACCAGGAATATCAGCCCTCGAACTTCTTCGACGACTGCCGCCGCCTGACCGACCGCATGCCGGCGAAGTCCTATCGTTTCGGCGACGGGGACGACCACCACGTGTTTCTTTTCCATCTGGACAAGGTGTATGCGCCGGCGGCTGAGGACCTGACGCTCGAGATCCTGATGCATGGCATCGATCCTCAGGCCTCCCGGGTCTTCATGAGCGGCCCTGCCCGCAAGAAGGATTTCATCAAGGAAAAGTCCGGCGTCTGGTCGATCCTCCCGGGATTCCAGGTGGACGACTACCTGTTCGAGCCGATGGGCTATTCGCTCAATGCGATCCGCGGCTCCAAGTACTACACCATCCATGTGACGCCGCAGAAGATCGGCTCGTACGTGAGCTTCGAGACGAACGCGGTCGAGGGCGACGCCAACGAGACCATCACGCGCGTGCTCGACCTGTTCAAGCCGCAGTCCTGCGATGTCATCCTCTTCCAGCCGCAGGCGTCGCGGCAGAAGATCCGCTGCTACTATCCGATCAAGCGCGCGGTGCGCCAAAACCTGTCCTGCGGCTATCGCGTGACCTTCGACCATCACTTCAAGCCGGTCGAAGGGGCGGCCCCCGCCGTCGAGATCGTCCTGTGAGCAAAAAGACCGTCTGGGTGGACGAGGTCTACCAGGGCATCGTGCGGACGAGCTTTAAGCTCAAGAAGCGTCTTTTTAAGGGCAAGAGCCCGTTTCAGACCGTCGAGGTTGTGGAGACCGCCGGCCACGGAAAGCTTTTGCTTATCGACGGCATGACGATGGTCTCCGAGCGCGACGAGTTCGTCTATCACGAGATGATCGCGCACCCCGCCTTGTTCCTGCACCCCAAGCCCCGCCGCGTGCTCGTCATCGGGGGCGGCGACGGCGGCACCGTGCGAGAGGTGCTGCGGCATAAGACGGTGGAGAGCTGCACCTTGGTCGAGATCGATGGCCTCGTGGTTTCCGCCTCGCGAAAGCACATTCCGCAGACGGCGGGAGCTCTCTCCGATAGACGGGCAACAGTGCTTATCGACGATGGCGTGAAGTTCGTTGCGGAGACGAACGAGAAGTTCGACGTCGTGATCGTGGACTCGACGGAGCCCTTCGGGCCGGCCGCGGAGCTGTTCGGGCCCTCGTTCTACATGAACGTGAAGAGGATTCTGACCGAGGACGGCGTCGTGGCCAGCCAGGCGGGGTCACCGTTCTATGAGATCTCGACGATCAAAAATCTGTTTAGAATCACCAAAAAAATATTTCCTGTCGTCGAGGTCTGCCTGTTCAACAACCTGACCTATCCCGGTGGTCTGTGGGCGTTCACCTTCGCGACGAAGGGTCTTCATCCGTTGAAGGACTTCCGCCCGGCGCGCGTCAAGGCTTCGAAGCTGAAGCTTCGGTGGTATAACGCCGAGATACACGCCGCCTGCTTCGCTCTCCCGAACTTCCTCAAGACGGCGATCGGACGCTAGTTCGCGGGATCGGCGGTGAAGTAGCCGCTCACGTTCGCGTACTGGTTGACCCACAGGTAGCCGGAGGCGTACTGGTTGACGAACACCGAACCGTTGAGGTTGACCGTTCCGGCGCGCTTGCCTTCACGCGTATAGAGGGTGCCATAGCCGTTCACCGACGCGGATCCGTTCACAAAGCCTGACCCGTTCTGGCATGAGCCGCTCAGGTGGACATAGCCTGAGACAGGAACAGTCCCGTGTACGCCGTCAGGGCCGTTGACCGACATCTGGGCGCTGAGATTGATCGATCCGTTCATCCAGCCCGAATGGCACTGCAGATAGCCGGAGCCGGTCAGGTTGCCCGAGGCCGAGATGTATCCGGAGCTCAGGGCGGCGCTGGGCGCTGCAGCGGCTTTCGCCGTCGCGACCGGCACGACGACGGCGGGGGTGTCGGCGGGGAGCGGCGCTCCCATCTGAGAGGCGATCAGCGCGGCGACGGCGAGGATGTTGGTCATGCGCCGATTCTACCCGAAAGGCCCGGCGCGCGTCTAGGGCCAGCCGGCGGGAACCTTGAGCTTGCCCCGCAGATCCTTTTCCATCGAGGACATGCAGGTTTTCACCGCGGCGGGCGCCAAGGCCGGGATCGTGAAGAACTCCCGCAGGCGCGTCCAGCCTTCCCGCGCGCGGCCGAGGGCCGCGTAGTCGTAATAAGTCGAGATCGCGAGGCCGAGGTATTCCCCCGCGTTCTTCTCGAGCTCGCCTTTAAGCCGGGCCATCGCCTTCTCTTTGCGGGCGATCTCGGCCTTGTAGTAGCCGGGGTTCTCGGAGGAGGCGTCCACAAAGCCGCCGATGCGGGGCGCGTTCAAAGTGGTCTTGAAGGCGGAGCGCGAGATCGTGCCGAAGTCCTCGCAGCCCATCGAGAGATATCGTCCGAGCGGAAGCTCGCGCGCCGCCACCACGGCTCCGCTCTCGAGGCGATGAAATCGGCCTTCGGGGAATACCGCGACCCGCTCGATCTTGAAGCGCTTCCATCGCAGGATGTTGAGCTCGGTCGCGCCCAGGGAGGCGCGGGTCGCGCGGTAGGCCACGGCCAGCGAGCCGTCGTGGAACATGTCGGCGAAACGTCCGGCGGGCGACGGGTCAAGCTCGAGCCGTTCGACCGTCGACGGATGGGTGAAGCCCAGATAGGCTCTGCCCTTGGCGACGACATAGACTTCGAGGCGGTCGCCGCCGCCGGCTGTCGGGCTATAAATGACGGCGGAGACCGAGAGGTCGCCATTCGTGTCGGAGACGCGCTCTTTTACGGCGAAGCCCTTCGTGCGCCAGGCCTCGTCGGCGGCGTCAAATGGGCCTGCCTGCGCGGCGGCGGAGGTCGCGAGCAGCAGCGCGAGCGCGAACTTCATTTCCGGCGCTTGAGCCAGCCGCGGCGGAGAAGCTCCTCGGCGACCTGCACGGAGTTCAGCGCGGCGCCCTTAAGGAGGTTGTCGGCTACGATCCAAAGTGCTAACTCCCTCGGCGTAGTCCCCTGGCGAAGGCGGCCGGCGTATACGGGCCCTTTCCCCCCCGCCGAACGCGGCGTGGGATAGTCGCCTTCCGGAGAGAGAACCAGTCCCGGAGTCTTCGCGAGGAGCGCGCGGGCGCGGGATAAAGAGAGAGGACGCGTTAATGTCAGCCACGCGGCCAAGGCGTGGCCGCGGATCGTCGGCACGCGCACGGCGGTCACGGAGACCTTAAGCCCCGGCGCCGACCAGATCTTGCGCAGCTCGGCGGCGACCTTGGCCTCCTCGCCCGAGTAGCCGTCGGTGCCGAAGCGACCGACCTGGGGGATCGCGTTGTAGGCGATCGCGCGCGGGAGGACGGTGGAGGAGCCAGCGGCGAGCACCGGCGCGCGACCGTCGGGTTTCGGTCCGAGCCCGGAGAGAGAGGAATATTGAGAGAACAGCTCGGCCAGCGCGGCCTTGCCGGCGCCGGAGACGGCCTGGTAGGATGCCAGGCGAACCTCTCGCACGCCGACCGTTCGATGGAGAAGAGCCCCAGCGACGGCAAGCCCCGTCATCGTGCAGTTGGGGCCGGCGATCAAACGGCGGTCCTTCCTGAGGGCCGAGCTATTCACCTCAGGGATCACCAACGGCGTGTTTTTGTTTAACCGAAACGCCGCGCTGTCATCGATGGTCCAGACGCCGAGCGCGGCGAGCGCGGGGGCGAGCTCAAGCGCGACCTCATCGGAGCTGACGAGAAACACGACGTCGCAGGATCTCAGTGCGGATCTCGAGACGCCCGGCGCTGTGAGCCTGCGATTCCTGAAGCGAACCGAGGACGCGGCTCGCCCCGAGGAGAACGGGAGAAGCTCGCCGACGGGAAAACGGCGGGACTCGAGGAGTGCCACGAGCTCGCGGCCGACCATCCCGGTCGCCCCGACGACGCCGACGCGCAGGCCGTCAGCGCGGCGCATAGGGAATCATGAAGCCTTCGGAGGCTCCGGTCGCTCCGGAGATGTCACGGGCCAGGCCGCGCAGGTACGAGCCGGGGGCAGGCGTCTTTTCAGGGGAAAGGGAGAATATGTAGGGCGGCTTGCGTTGGATGCGCGAGACTCGCTGCCATTCCAGCTGGTCGCGGGACGCTTCCACCCAGGCCTCGGCCACGTCCTCGCCCGCGGCGGAGAAGCGCACGATCACGCGCTTGCCCGCGCGCGCCACGCTGAAGTCGGCGACGGACACGGCGGGCTCGTCGGGGCCGGGAGGCACGAGCTTGATCGCGATGGCGGGTGCCAAGGTGTTGAGCGGCGTCTCCAGGGAGGCGCCCCGGGAGCGCGGAGGCACGCCTTGGATCGAGCGATTGAGCCACGCGCGGGTTTCCCCGCCCGGCTCGTCGAGATCGGTGGCGGCTAGGATCGGCGCGCTCGAAGCTTTCGTGAAATAATTCGTCGGCGACCAGACGATGAGGTAGTTCGGAGCGGTGAAGCTCACCTGCGTCAGCGGCACCTCGGCCCAGAACCATTCACCGGCCCCTACGCCGTCGACGCGCGCCTGGGGATCGGCCTCGGCGGGAATGTCGCGGGTTTCGGCGATAAAAAAGCTCTGCTCCGAGCTCCAGGAGGGCGAGGAGGAGATTCCCGCGTAGACCTTCCCGGGAATCGTTTCGCGCAGCCAAGGCTTACCAGGAACGGGGCGCGTCTTGGCACGCCCGAGCTTTGCGCCGATGAAGGCGTGCGCGAATTCTCCCGCCGGCGCTGGCGGGAGCTTGATGATCCACGCGTTATTGAATCCGACGTACCAGTTCGCGTCAGGCCCCCCGTCCGCGAACCGGGTGTACTCGTGCAGGCTCGGCGCAAGAGTCACGATCGTCGGAACGATCGAGCTCGTTGACAGCGAGGCTGGTAGGCCGTCCGCCGCAGCCGCAGCGGCAGCCACGGAGAGGAGGACGCCTAAATATGAAATTATCATTATTTATTAAGCACTTTTACTATGCGGTCGAAGTCTTCAAAGGAGAAGAATGAGATCTGGATGGAGCCTTTCGAGGCAACCTTCTTGGTGCGGATGACGACCTTGGTGCCGAGGATCTGCTGGAGAGAGTCCTCGAGCGAGCGCAGGTCGGCTGATTTGGCTTCCGTTTTGTTTTTGACGGGCTCCTGATCGGAGGCAGGGCCGGCCTCCATCTCACGTGCCAGCGCCTCGGTTTCCCGGACGGATAATTTATTGGCGACCAGCTTTTGGAATACGGCGTGGCGGAGGTTAGGATCGGTGATCGTCAGCAACGCGCGGCCGTGGCCCTCGCTGACCTGGCCGTACTGCAGGGCTTTCTGGATTTCATCCGAGAGCTCCAGCAAACGGAGGGTGTTCGATATCGTTGCCTTGGACTTTCCCACCTCTTCGGCGAGCGCGGTCTGGTTGATGCCGAACTCCTTCATCAGTCTCAGGTAGCCGAGCGCGACCTCGATCGGATTGAGCTCTTCGCGCTGCAGGTTCTCGATGAGGGTCATGGCCATGCGGTGCTTCTCGTCCCTGGGCTCGCGGACGATGACCTCTATTTCCTTAAAACCGGCGAGCTGGGTTGCGCGCCAGCGGCGTTCGCCGGCGATCAACTCATAGGATCGTGTCGCCAAATCGTAAGACACAAGGATGGGTTGTCCAAGACCATGCTGGCTGATCGTTTTCGCGAGAGCGGCCAAGGCCTCAGGTTCGAAGTGGCGCCGGGGTTGGAGATGGTTGGGGCGGATCTTCTCGACGGGGATCTTAAGGACGCCCCCCTCAATAACGGAATTCGTTCCCGCCGAGGGTGCAGGGAGTGGTGTGGCGGAGGCGGGAATGAGGGCTGAAAGGCCGCGGCCGAGAGCTTTGCGGGTCATGCTGGATTCTCCGTGGTTTCTGTGGCGACTGGGGCGGGTGGCGTTGACAGGCCCCGTCGGGATAGGAACTCCCGGGCGAAGGCCATGTAGGCCTCGGCCCCCTTGGACTTGGCGTCGTACTGGAAAATGCTTTGGCCGAACCCGGGGGCCTCGGCCAAGCGGATGTTGCGGGGTATGATGGACTGGAACATCTTGGGGCCGAAGAACTTCTGAACCTCGTCCTTGACCTGGTTTGAGAGGGTCATGCGGGAGTCGAACATGGTCAGGACCCCCCCCTCCGTTTCGAGTTTTGGGTTCAAGGCACTTTTCACTCTATCCACAGCCCCTGTGAATTGTGCTAAACCCTCCATGGAGTAGTATTCTCCCTGGATGGGGATGATGATCTTGTCGGCCGCATTCAGGGCATTGACCGTCAAAAGGCCCAAGGACGGCGGGCAATCGATGACCACGAATGAAAACCTGTTCTTGACCGCCGAAAGGGCCCCTTTGAGCCGGCTTTCGCGCGCTAGGGCCGAAACGAGTTCGATTTCGGCCCCCGCCAGATCGTTGTTTGCCCCCGCCGCGGATAGTTTCGGCAGCGGTGACTGCTTGATGGTCTTTTCCAGCGGGTGGAGATCCACAAGGACATCGTACATGTTCGGGTCGAATTCGTGCTTGTTGAAGCCTACCCCGGATGTGGCGTTGCCTTGGGGGTCCATGTCGATTAAGAGGGTTTCGTGGCCCAGGACGGCCAAAGCCGAGGCCAGATTGACAGCAGTGGTGGTTTTCCCCACCCCTCCCTTCTGATTTGCAATCGCGATTATTTCAGCCATGTTGTGTTTACTCGTGAAAACTCATTTTCCTGACATCGAAAACGGGTGTTTACTCGTGAAAACTATCTTAGCATGTGGTTATAAAGTTGTCAAGACCTCATCATATTGCTAATTAACGTCTTTAGAGATTGTTCAGTGTCGATAAGTGCTGTTTGTTGATATGTTGTTATTTTTAGGGGGTGGACTGGACAGCTTTGGGCTTTTATCTTACACTCAGCCCATGAACAATGCCGCGTCCTTGTTGGCCGCCATCAAGAAGGGAAAGTTCCACACGGTGATCCTCGCGATGCCCGACATGCAGGGCCGCTGGATCGGTAAGCGCTTCACCGCCCGTCATTTCGCGAAGTCGGTCGCGGCCCACGGCACGCACGCCTGCGCCTATCTGCTCACCGTCGACATGGAGATGGATCCGGTGCCCGGCTTCGCGCTGACGAGCTGGGACAAAGGCTATCAGGACTTCGCTCTCATGCCCGATTTCTCGACGTGGCGGGCGCTGGCCTGGCAGCCCGGCACGGCGCTCGTCATCGCCGACGTGATGGATTCGGCGCACGAGAATCCGATCAAAGTCTCCCCGCGCCAGATATTGAAGGACCAGGTCGCGCGCGCGGCGGCGAAAGGCTGGTCGCTCAAGATGGCGACCGAGCTCGAGTTCTATCTGCTTCGCGAGACTTATGAAACCGCCCAGAAGAAGAATTGGACGGGGTTGGAGCATTATGGAACCTACATCGAGGACTACCACATCCTCCAGGGCACTCGCGAGGAGCCGGTGGTGGGGGAGATCCGCAACCTGATGGAAGCCTCCGGCGTGCCGATCGAGAACTCGAAGGGCGAGTGGGGCCCCGGGCAGCACGAGATCAACCTCGAGTACTCCGACCCGGTCCAGATGGCCGACCTCCACACCGTGTACAAGCACGGCGCCAAGGAGATCGCGATGCAGAAGGGGGCGTCGCTGACCTTTATGGCGAAATACAGCGACAAGCTCGCCGGCTCCTCGTGCCATATTCACGCGAGCTTGTGGGATAAAGCCGGCCGACGCTCGATGTTCTCGTCCGGCGGCAAGCCTACCAAGGAATTCCGCTGGTTCCTCGGCGGAGCGATGGCGCTCGCGCGAGAGTTTTCCTTGTGCTTCGCACCAACGGTCAACTCCTATAAGAGGTACCAGGCCGCGACCTTCGCGCCGACGCGCATCGCCTGGGCGCGGGACAACCGGACCTGCGGCTACCGGGTCGTGGGGGAGGGGGACTCTCTGCGCATCGAGAACCGCATCCCCGGCGCGGACGCCAATCCTTATCTCGCGCTGGCTGCCACCATCGCCGCGGGCCTTTACGGCATCGAAAAGAAGATCGACCCGCCGGCGGAGCTCGCGGGCGACGCCTACAAGGCGAAGGTCTCTCCGGTGCCCAAGACCTTGACCGAGGCGATCGGACTCTTTGAGAAGTCGGCCGCCGCGCGGGCGGCCTTCGGCGACGAGGTGCACGCTCATTATCTGCATGCGGCCAAGGCCGAGCAGGCGGCTTCCGACCGGGCCGTCACCGACTGGGAGCGCGGCCGTTATTTCGAACGGGTGTGATCAAAGGGGGAATGATGAATAAGATGACTTGGGCGTTGCTTGCGATCGTTTTAATGGTTTCAGTTTCAGCTCGCGCCGGGGATGCCGCGACCGATGAGACGAGCGGCGACGGCGTCCAGCAGACGCCGTCCGGCGTGACGCCGGCCCAGCCCGGAGCCCCGGGCGGCGGCGCGATCCCCGCCAGCCCCGCGCTCGGGAACCGCGGTGCGCGTCTCGAGAAGCAGGGCGAGCGCAAGCAAAAGAAAGGCGAACGCATGCAGCGCCAGGGCGAACGCCGCGAGGAACGCGGAGAGAAGCTGGACGAGCAGGGCGAGCGCATGCAGGAGCGCGGCGAGAAGTTCCAGGAAAAATCCGAAAAGTTTGAGGCTGAAGGCAAGGACAAGGCCGCCGAGCGTATGGAAAATAAGGGGGAGAGGCTCGAGAACCAGGGCGAGCGCCGTGAGAAGCGCGGCGAGCGCATGGAAAAGCAGGGCGAACGTCGTGAAAAGCGGGGCGAGCGCATGGAGCGCCGGGGCGAGCGCCGTGAGAAGCGCGGAGAGAACATTCAGCGCCGCGGCCGCCGCTAGATCGCACGGATCACGAATGGGGCGCCTTCCCTATATAAGGGGGAGGCGCCCTTGCCGTGGTATCATGTGGATACAAAAATGAGCAAAGCCAGGCAGTTCGTGCGCAATACCGGATTCAACCTGCTCGGCCAGCTCGGCGTCGCCGTGATCGGCTTCTTCGTGACCCCCTACCTGGTCCATCGTATGGGCATCGAGACTTACGCCCTGTACGTGCTCCTTTACGCGACGGCGGGCTACCTGTCTTTGCTCTCGTTCGGGGCCAGCGCGGCGACGATCAAGTACACGGCCCAGTTCCACGCCTCACGCAATCGCGGCGGCCTGCGGGACATCCTCTTTTACGCGGGATCGACGCATCTCCTGGGAGCCCTGCTCGGCGCAGCCGTGGTCGCCGGCGGAGCCCGTTTTTGGGCCTTTCGCCTGTTTCACGTTCCGCCGCCGTTGCTCGATCTGGCATCCTGGGTTCTTTGCGCCGCCGCGCTGGGCGCGGTCTTCTCCGCGCTGATCCAGTTCTCGAGCGCCGTCCTCCAGGGGCTTCACCGCTTCGACTGGCAGGCCGGCCTCTCCTTGCTTCTAAACGGCCTCATGCCCCTGGGCGCCGCCGCTTTGATCTCGCAGGGCTTGGGCTTGGGGGGGGTTGCCGCATGGTACGTCCTGCTCCAGGCGGGAATCTGCCTGATCTTCTTCGCCGTTCTGTGGAAGCTCCTTCGGCCCGCGCGCGATTTCAAGAACGGCGAGGCTCTATCGTTCAAAAAATTCGCCGCGTTCAGCATCAGCTCCTGGCTCGTTCCCGTCGCGTCCATCGCGAACTCCCAGCTGGATAAGACCTTGATCGTCCGCACGGTGTCCTTGATCGACCTGACGCTTTACTCCGTGCCGGCGGGCCTGCTGCAGAGGCTGCAGACCTTGCCCGCCACGATCGCGTCCGTGCTCCTGCCCATGATGAGTGAGATCCACGGGCCGGACGCCCGTGAGCGGCTGGTCCGGATGTATCTCAAATCGTCCCGGTTCCTGCTCTGGATCGTGCTGCCGTTTCTGGTGATGCTCTTCTCTTTGATGCCCCAGTTCCTGACGCTATGGCTGGGCCCGGAATTCGTCGGGCGCAGCGTGTGGCCCGCGAGATTCCTCGTCTTGACGCAGGCGTTCGCGGCGATCAACTTCATCCCGAACAACATCTCGACCAGCCGTGATCATCCGGAATACTACTCCGCGGGCTCCTGGGCGCAGGCCATGCTCAACATCCTGGCCTGGCTCTGGCTGATCCCCCGCTATCACATCCTGGGGGCGGCCATGGGGGCGTGCCTGAGCCAGGCAGTGGTGACCGTGGTGAATGTGTGGCTGGTCCATCGCAGGTTTTTGGCGCTGTCCTGGAAGGATTATTTCACGGATGTCCTTCATAGGCCGGTCTTGAGCGCGAGCCTGCTTCTGGCGGTCGTGTTCCCGTTGCATGCGCTGGCGCAGACGTGGCCGCGCCTGCTCCTGCTGAGCGCGGGCGGCGGGTTGCTCTATGCCGCGGCGATGTGGGTGGGTTTGTACGACGAAGATCGTGAATTCATCAAGACCTTGGTGGAGTCGAAGCTTTCCTCCCGCGCGATCTGATGCCCCTAATCCACGCGCGGTTCAAGAACGTCCTGGTGATGACCCCGGAGGGTTGCGACGGGTATATCCACACCCGCGCCCTGCGTAAGCGTTGCGACAGCCTCGTCGAATTCAACTTCATCGAGATGTATAAACGGCTGGGAATCGTCGAAACCAGGCGCTCGATCTCCCGGATCATCGCGGAGAAGAAGATCGACGTTTTCTTCGTGACCTTTTACGCCGACAGCTATCTGGTGCCGGTCGAATTCCTCATCGAGCTCAAAAAGAGCGTCAAGATCGTGCTTGCGTGCTATGACGACGAGAGCGCCTTCGATCTCCATTCCAAATACTACGCTCAGGCGGCGGACGCCGTCGTGACGACCGATTATTTCTCCGTCGCCGCCTACCAGGCGCTCGGAGTCCCTGCGATCCTTTGCCTGAACAGCGTTTCGCGTGAGCTGTTCCCCGTGCTCGACCTGCCCAAGGATATCGATGTTTCCTTCGTGGGTAATTGCGGGAAGACAGATCGAAAGGAGTATGTGGATTTCCTTTTCGCCAGCGGGATCAAGGTCGAAAGCTATGGCTTCGGCTCAAGCAACGGCTTTATCCCTAATTCCGAGGTGCCGAAGATATTCAATCGCAGCAAGATCAACCTCAGCTTCAGCCGGCTTGAAAATCCCACGGCCGATAAAACCATGGGGCACAAGGGGCGGACGATCGAGGTCGCCATGACGCGCTCCTTCTGCCTGAGCGAATACTACCCCGCCCTGCCTCATATCTTCGAGATCGGCAAGGAGCTCGACTGCTTCACCGACCGACAGACCCTGCTTGAGAAGGTGCGCTATTACCTGTCCCACGATGAGGAAAGGGAGAGGGTCGCGGCTTCCGCTTATGCGCGGGCGCTTCGGGAGTACGAGGAAGGGCCTTCCTTCGATGCGGTTATGAGCGGGCTGAACGTGGCTTTTGCCGGGGCGCGGCGGCCGGCCGCGTTCCAGATCAGCCCGGAATTCAAAGCGCGCCAGATCGCCGATCTTTTCGTACACGCTCTGTCCCTTCTTTTGCACGGACGCCTCGGGGCTTGCGGCGCGATGGCGTCCGAGCTGTTCCAGCACGGGCCCGCGGCCTTGCTGGCCGGCGTCGCGGGCGGGGTCGGTCGGGGCCTGGACATCTTGCGCCGTAAGATCGGCGCCTGGTCGGACCGTTCTTGCTAGAATGCCGCCGATGAATTGCACCGCCTGCGCCGCGCCCGCCGAGAGCCTTCCGCGCGAGACCTTCCGGGAGCCGCTCTTCGGTCAGGATTTCGACATCCATGTCTGCGGCCGGTGCGGCGTGACGTTTTCCGTCATACCGCCGGAGTTCCCGCTCCGGGAGTGGTACACGAAGGCCGCCCATCTCTACTCCGAAGCGGAGTGGATCATCCACCCGTCGCCAAAAAAAGACTGGCGCTTCAATTTCTTCTTCTCCAAGGCGCGCGAGCTCGATCTTCATGGACGCCTCCTGGACATCGGCAGCGGGGACGGGCGCTTCCTCGTGCGAGCCGGCGAGGAAGGCTGGCGGGGGGCCTTGTCCGGGCTGGAGGGAAACCCCGACATGGCGCGCCGGCGGAAGGGCAACTACACCGTCGAGATCGGCGAGATCCAGGAGCTGGTCGAACGGCCCGGGCTTCAGCCTTACGATGTCGTCACCATTTTCGACGTGCTCGAGCACCTGTCGGAGCCCGGGCGCTCGTTCGGGCATATCGTCCGGCTTATCCAGCCTGGGGGGGCTCTTGTCGTCACGGTCCCCAACAATGATCGGATACGCGTTCTCGAGCGCGAGGCCTGGGATTTCCCGCCCAACCATAACACACGCTGGACCGCGTCAGCCCTGTCGGACCTGGCGAAGCGCCACGGCCTGGAGGTCCTGGAGGTCCGGGTGAGCGACTTCACCTTCCAGTCCTACTCGGATCAGCTTTTCTACAAGCTGTTCCCGATCGCCCTGTCGGGGGTCAAGCGTCTGCTGTACGGAGGAAAGGCGGGCGCGAAGAAGACCTTGACCGACCTGCTGGCCGAGGACGCCGGCGCGGAGGGGAAGTCCCTGACGGGCGTGAAATCCCGGATCGCGGACAAGGCGAGCCGGCGCCGGATCGAGGTCGTGCTCCGGGACGCCTTCAAGGTCGTGATGTTCCCGTTCCTGATCCCGGTGGCCTTGGCGGTTTGCCTTCTGATGCCCGATCGTAAAGGCGACTGCCTGTGCCTGGTGGCCCGTAAGCCCGCTACTCGTCCCTGACCCCGGCCCACACGGACTGGTATTTCGTGCAGGTTTTGCAGATCTCGGGGAAATCCCCCTGCGCGTGACGCCTCAACAGATCCTTGAGGCCCGGCCCGGAGAGGATTTCTTTCAGAGGCTCCTTGTTGATGTCCCCGATGATGAGCGTGGCCTCCACGTCCCGGCAGCAGCAGGCGTTGACCCGCCCGTCGGAGAGGATGACCGGGCCGGTGAGGAGTCGGCGGCATGCGCCCTGGTGCACGGGGGGAGGCTTGGGGATCAAGCCGGCCGCGTTCAGCGTCTCATTGAGGATCTTCCCGCCCCAGTTGTCGTAGTCGGCCACGCCGTCGAGGGTGATGGCGCCTTCCTTTTTTCGGAGTTGGAGGTAGTCCCAGAACTCGCCGCCCTCGTCGCCCTTGGGCACGCGGAGGTTGACCTGGATCTGGATTTTAGATCCGGTGCGGATCTTCGCCTCGATGAGGGCGCGGATGCCGGCCACGGCCTCGTGGAATTTATCGACGCCCATGATCCGGTGATAGACCTCCGGGGTGAAGCCGCCGAACGAGCAGAAAATACGGAAGCGCTCCCCATAGGGCATGAGCCTCTCGATCTGGGACGGCTTCATCAGGATCGCGTTGGTGTAGAAATGGAATTTTTTGACGCCCGGCCGCGCGGAAAGATCGTCCAGGCGCTCGAAGAGGTGCTTATCGGCGAAGGGGTCGCCGACGATGGGGGTGAGATCCACCTCTGCCGGACCTAAGGCGAGGTACTCGTCGATCGCCTTCTGGAACGTCTTCATCGGCATGGTGACCTTGGGGCGCTCCATCTGCGGGTAGGCACAAAAGACGCAGGCGGCGTTGCAGATATTGGTGCCTTCGATGTAGAGGGCGTGCGGCCAGGCGCCGAAGGAATGGAACAGATTCATGATGGTCGAGCGCATCAGAGCGTAGTTGACGACGACAGCGCCCCACTCGCGGAGATAGGAGATTCTTTCTCGCAGGGCTACTGGGAAGAGGCGACGGTAAACGGCCTTGATGATAGAGGTCATGGTTTCCAGTCCTTGGGCTTTGGGGCTAACGCGAACCAGTGGGCGACGCCGGCGGCGATGCGTTCGGAGGCGTGGCCGTCGCCGTAGGGGTTTGGGGTGTGGCTCATGCGGCGAAGGAGCGCGGGATCCTTGAGGAGCTTCCCGACCCAGAAGGCCAATTTCTTGGGATCGAGGCCGACGAGACGGCCCGCGCCGCTTTTGATGACTTCGGGGCGCTCGGTCTTATTGCGTACGACGAGGACGGGGGTCCTGAGGCAGACCGCCTCCTCTTGTAGGCCGCCGGAATCGGTGATGACGAACGGGGCGCGCTTGAGGAGAGCGAGCATCGCAGGATACGTCTGCGGGTCGAGAAGACGGATGCGCGGGTGCTGGAGCATCCGCTTCGCGGTTTTTAAGATCAACGGATTGGGGTGTACAGGATAGACGAACAACAGATTTTCGTGTTGGTTGACGAGCTTGAGAAGACACGTGTAAATTCTTTTTAACGGCGCGCCTTGGATCTCGCGGCGGTGTAGGGTCACCAACACCTCGCGCGGGGTATGGCGACCTGGAGCTTTTCCGCCTGCGGCGGAATTTAATGCGTCGACCACGGTGTTCCCCGTCAATATTATCGACCGGCAATTTAATTTTTCTTTTACGAGATTGGCGCGTGCGGCGGACGTCGGGGGGAAAACGAGAGAAGAGATCGAGTCGATCAGGACACGATTGAGCTCCTCGGGATACGGGTCCTTGAAATCAAACGAGCGAAGGCCGGCCTCCACGTGAGCGACCGGAATGCGCCGCTTCGCGGCGCAGACCGCCGCCGCGGCGGCGGTGGTGGTGTCGCCCTGGACGATCACCATATCCGGCTTGAGGCGCGCGAGCAGGGGGGGGAGGGACTTCATGACTCGCTTGGCGACCGCGTTCGGGGTTTGTCCCGTACGCATCAGATTCAGATCGAAATCCGGTTTCAGACGAAAAAGACGGAGCGCCTGATCGAGCAAATCACGGTGCTGGGCCGTCGCGCACACGAACGTTTTTAAGCCTCTGCGCCGTCGTAAGGCGTGAATCACCGGCGCGAGCTTGATGGCCTCGGGCCGCGTGCCCATGACCACGAGTATCTTCATTCGCGGGCTTTGCGCAGGCCGCGGCTGACGAAGGTCCAGGCGATGAGCTTGTACAGCAGCCGCATGCCGACGTTGGCGTCCCACTCGTCGCGGCCGTCGGGCGCGGGGGAGACCTCATTGAGGTCGAAGCCGATGATTTTGCGCCCGGAGCGCGCGACGAGCCCGATCAGGTGCACGGCCTCCGCCAGCTCGAGGCCGCCGGGGACGGGCGTGCCCGTATGAGGGCATAGCTTCGGGTCCAGTCCGTCGATGTCGAAGGTGATCCAGACCTGCTGCGGCAGGGCGGCGACGATCTCGCCTGCGGTCTTCGTCCACGGCTCGCCGGCGAAACGGCGTTTGGCCAGGTCGCGGTCATGGAAGATTTTCGCGCGTGCGCCCAGCGCGCGCGTGAACTCGTGCTCCTGCTCGCAGAAGTCGCGGATGCCGACCTGGACGATCCGGGAGATCTGAGGGATGTTCTCCATCGCGTTGTACATGATGGACGCGTGCGACCAGGTGAAGCCCTCGTAGGCGACGCGCGTGTCGGAGTGAGCGTCGAAGTGAAGCAATCCGAAATCGCCGTGGTGCTCCGCCGCGGCGCGGAACGCGCCGTAAGGCACGCTGTGGTCCCCGCCGACGATGCCCACGATCTTTCCGGCGTCCATGAGACCCTTCGTTTCGCGGTACACCCATTCGTTCAGCTTGCTGCCGAGGTCATTCGCGACCTGAAGCGCTTTCTGAAGCTTCTTATTCCCGTCGATGCGCCCGCCTTCCTTGATGATCTTCTGCGCCGCGGCCTTCGCCGTTTTGTTCCAGGCCCGCACCTCCCTGGATTCGGGCCTCATGAAGATCCCCGGTTCGTACGGCCGATGCACCTCGCCGTCGAACAGGTCGACCTGGCCGCTGGCCGCGAGGATCGCCGCGGGGCCCTTGGAAGTGCCGCCGCCGTAAGAGGTGGTCGCCTCCCACGGCACAGGAACGAGGACCAGCGCGGAATCCTTTTCTTTATGGGGGAGTCCGAAGACTCCGGTGTCTTCGCCGGGCGCGGAATTGGGGTCGAAATCGAGCATGAGTGATTCTAGCTAAAAGAACCCATCCAGGAAGCTTTCGACGAGAAGGGGGAGGTCTTCGGAGTAGCCGCCCTCGAGCGTCGCGAAGCGCGGGAGCTTCGTTTGTGCGAGCAAAGAGCCGATGCGCTTGAAGGTGCCGCGGTCGAGCTTGAGCCCGGCGATCGGGTCGCCTTTGTAGGCGTCGAAGCCGGCGGACACGGCGAGCACATCGGGCTTCGTGTCGAGGAGGAGCCCGAAAGCGGGTTCAAAAGCCTCAAGCCAGGAGTCCCCGGAGGTCCCCGCCTCGAGCGGGATGTTCCAGCAGTTGCCCCGGGTGTCGAGCCCCGTTCCTGGATAAAGCGGGTATTGGTGGAGGGAGAGAAAGGTCGTGTTCTCGCGGCCGAGCACGAGCTCCTGGGTGCCGTCGCCGTGGTGGACATCAAAATCGATTATGCCGACCTTCAGTCCGGGTTTTGTTTTTTGAAGCCGCGCTACGGCGAGGGCCAGATTATTCAGGTAGCAGAAGCCGGCGACCTTGTCCTTGCCGGCGTGATGGCCGGGCGGGCGCATCAGGGAGAACGACGGCTCTCCGGCGAGCGCCGCGTCAGCGGCTGAGAGCGCGCCGGACAGGCTGATCATGCTTATGTCGGCGATGTTCGGGAAGAACGGCGTGTCCGCGTCCTGGAACGTCCCCAAACGGATTGAATCGAGGTGGTTCGTGCCGTGAAGAAGAATAACGTCCGTATCGACGGCCTTCGCCTTCGGCGGTAACAATACATGCCCGGCGGATTGGAGGCGGTCGAAGGTCTTCCTGATGCGAAACGGCGCCTCGGGGTGTCCCGAGGCGCCGTATTCGGCGGTCTTGAGGTCGGAATAGACCCGACCCATGTGATTTTAGCGGAGGGCGGCGGGGATCTTCGCCTTCTCGTCGTTGAGCAACGCGTTGAAGCGGCGCTCGCGGCGCTTCTTCCAGTTGCCCTTGTGCCAGCCGTAGCCCGCGAGGATGGGGAGGGCCAAGGTGGCCTCGGAGAACACCATCTGCTCGTCGGTGACCGCGACCTTGCCCCACGAGCACGCCTCGCGCAGAGTCGAGCCGGAGAGCGCGCCGTCGCGCTCGTCGGCCACGGTGATCTGCACCGCGTACTTGTGCATGATGGGGTCGAGGCCGATCATCTCGGCGCCGACCGTCACATCCTGGGCGAAGTTCTTCGGGACGCCGCCGCCGATCATCAGGAGGCCGGTGTCGCCGCAGGCGAGCTTCACGCGAACCAGCTCGCGGAAGTCCTTGGCGGAGTCGATCGAGGCGTGGCTGTCGGGATTGTGCCACTGGTGGTGCAGGAAGCCGAAGCCGGCCGAGCAGTCCGAGAGGGCGGGGATGAAGATCGGAACGCCCTTCTTGTACGCGGACAGCACGATCGAGTCCTTGACCTTGCACTTCTTCACGAGATACTTGCCCATCTCTTCGACGATCTCGCGCGAGGAGTACGGCTTCGGCTTCAGCGTCCCGATGAGGTCGGAGATGACGTTGTCGCAGGCGCCGAGCTGGTCCTCGTCGATGAAGGTGTCGTAGATGCGGTCGATGCGCGCGCCGCGAAGGGCCATGTCGTCTTCCCACTTCGAGCCGCGGTAGTGCTTGTAGCCGAGGGCCTCGAAGAAATCCTGGTCGACGATGTTCGCGCCGGTGGAGACGATCGCGTCCACCATGTTGCTCTCGACCATCTGCCAGACGATCTTCTTGAGCCCGGCGGAGAACAGGGAACCGGCAAGGCAGAGGATCACCCCGCATTCCTTGTCGGCGAGCATCTTGTCGTAGATGGTGCTCGCGCGCGCGAGGTCGCGGGCGGAGAAGGACATCTTCGAGAAGGACTCGACGAGAGGACGCATGTCGTGCTTGGTGATGTCGATATGTTCGATCTCTTCCTTGAGCAGGTCCGACTTCTTGATGTTCGCCATGTTGGGCTTGGGTGATCCTCCGTCGAGAATGTAAGGCGCGTTTATTTTATAACATTGCTCGACGACGATGAAGAAATACTTGCTCCTAAACGCGGCTTTGTTCGCGCTCCTGGTCCTCGCGGCCGCTCCCGCCGAGGCCAAGAGGCCGAAGAATTTCCGGTTGATGTGGAAGAAGGCCGCCGTCACGGAGGAGGTCGAAGAATCGACCGCCGCGGCCCGCGGACCTCAGCGCATGATGTCCGGCCGCTGGACGCCCGAGGTGCGCGCCGCCCTCGACAAGTTTCTCGCGGAGCGCGGCAAGAGCGCTCCGGGCTACGACGCGGCCATGCCTCCGGTCGCCGTCCTCCCCTGGAGCGACGCCTTGGTCGCCGGCGACCCGGCTGAGCTGGTATTCCTGCGCCTGACGACGAGGGTCGACTACAAGTTCGACGACGCGTGGTGGGAGATCATCCCGGTCGCCTCGGGGCGCCAGCCAGCACGCGCGGCTTACAATCACTTCATCTCGCTGTCGAGCTCGGTGTGGCAGTCCCAGCCCGACTATCACCGCTACCGCAAGACGATCATGGAAAGCTATGTGGGTCTTTGCCGTGAGGTCGGCCGCCGCGAATGCCGTCAGTACCTGATGCGGCTGTGGTCCGGCTGGAAGGAGAGCGACGCTATCGAGTATGCCCGGCAGAACCTGTCCGAGGAGAAGTCTCGCCCCTCGGGTGTGGAGCTCATTTCCGCCGAGGAGGGCGACAAGTCGCCCTTGCGCGTACGCCGCGGTCTGCGGCTTATTCCGGAGATGCGAGATCTCGCCCAGAAGCTTCGCGCCGCCGGCGTGGACGTGTGGGTCGTCGATGATGTGCCCCAACCAGCGCTGAGCGCGGCCGCACCGGACTACGGCATCGATCCGAGCCGCATCGTCGGAATCCGCGCCGGGCCCGATGGGAACCGCTACTCGGCCTCGGTGCTTAAGCCGGTGCCGACGCGCAGCGGCAAGGCGGAGATCGTCAAGGCCTCAGTGGGGCGTCCTCCGGACCTCGCGCTCGGCCGCGACATCGCCGACGCCGACCTGATGTCCTACGGCGGCGGCCTGCGGATCATCCTCGCCGGCGACAAGGAGCTCGAAGCCAAGGCCAAGGAAAAAGGCTGGCTGATCCAGCCGTCCCTCGCCCATTAAGGGGTCAGGCTTTCCGATCTTGCGATTCTCCTGCTGTTAACGAAATGCGTCGCCGGTGCCCCAGTCGTTGACAGGCCTGTTGCCGTTGCGCTACAGTGAACTCCTCGCCGAGCAGGAGACGCCATGATCGATCGAAATTCACAGGAAGAGGTCGGTGACCTTTTCGTCACCGAAACCGCCCTCACCCTCAAGCTGATGCCCAGCCGTAAAAGCGGCACCGTCACGATCCGCTGGTTCGCGAAGGAAGGGGTGACCAACGTCCGTCAGGCGGCGAAGGACATCTCGACGCTCGTCGGTAAGCTGCGCGGCCGTGGCCGAGTCGTCCGCAACTTGACCGTGACGACGGATAAGGGGCTCGATACCGATCTTGGTAAGACGCGCCTGCGCGAAGCCGTGAAGAAGGCCGGCTTCCTCGTCATCTCATGAGCGCCGGACGGCTCGCGGGCAAGGTCGTTCTGATCACCGGCGCCGGTTCGGGGATGGGCGCGGAGGCGACGGTTCGCTTTTCCCGAGAGGGCGCGAGCGTCGTCGCTTGCGACATGAACCTTGAGGCCGTCCAGCGCGTCGTGCAGACGGCGATCGTCGCCGGCGGCAAGGCGACCGCGGTCGCGATGAACGTCGCCAAGGAAGCCGAGGTGAAGGCCGGGATCGCCACGGCGATCAAGGCTTACGGCAAGCTCGACGTTTTGTACAACAACGCGGGGATCTTCCCCAACGACGACAACTCGGTCACGAATACGGAAGAAAAAGTCTGGGACACGGTGTTGGCCGTCAACGTCAAAGGCGTTTATCTGGTCTGCAAGCACGGCATCCCGGAGCTTTTGGCCAACGGCGGCGGCTCGATCATCAACGTGGCCTCGTTCGTAGCGCTCGTGGGCTGCTCCGTCCCCCAGGACGCCTACACCGCCTCAAAGGGCGCTGTGCTCGCGCTCTCGAAGTCCCTCGCGGTGCAGTACGGGCCCAAGGGCATCCGCACCAACGCGATCTGCCCTGGCCCGATCGAGACGCCCCTGCTCACGGCGTGGCTTTTTAAGGAGCCCGCCGAAAAAGCCAAGCGGCTCAATCGCATTCCCATGGGCCGCTTCGGCAAGTCCGAGGACATCGTGAACATGGCGCTGTATCTCGCGAGCGACGAGTCGCGCTGGACCAACGGCGCGGCCATGGTCGTCGACGGCGGCATCACGTCTAATTATTTCTAGCATGTTGAACAAGCTGTGGATCGACGGGAGATTCGTCGCTGCTCGGTCAGGCAGAACGTTTCCCGTCGTCAACCCGGCTGACGGATCCCTCCTGGCGCGCGTCGCGGAAGGAGGGGCGGAGGACATCAACGACGCCGTGGATGCCGCGATCAAGGCCTCGAACGGAGCATGGTCGAAGATGCATGCCCGCGAGCGCGGCAAGATCCTGCTTAAGATCGCCGTATTGATCCGCGAGAACCTCGATTCCCTGGCTTTGCTCGAGTGCCGGAACGCAGGCAAGCCCCTCGGCGACGCGAAGGACGAGATGGGCCTGGCCGCCGACACCTTCGAGTACTACGGCGGCGCCGCCAACAAGCATTTCGGCGAGACGATCCCGGTCGCGGGAGCGGGCCTCGACTACACCTTGCGCGAGCCGGTCGGGGTGTGCGGGCTCATCGTGCCGTGGAACTTCCCGCTCGTGATCGCGGCCTGGAAGCTGGGCCCGGCGCTGGCCTGCGGCAACACCGTGGTTTTGAAGCCCTCTCCCGAGACCCCGCTGACCGCGCTGGCGCTCGCGAAGCTCGCCGCCGAGGCGGGGCTTCCCGACGGCGTGCTCAACGTGGTCCCCGGCCCGGGACCCGGCTGCGGCGACGCGCTCGTCGCTCATCCTCTCGTGCGGAAGATCTCGTTCACCGGCTCGACGGCGACCGGCACGGGCATCATGAAGGCGGCGGCCGACGGGATCAAGCGCGTCTCGCTCGAGCTGGGGGGGAAATCCCCGAACATCGTCTTTGACGACGCGGATCTCGAGCTGTGCGTCGAAAAATCCGTCTGGTCCGTCTTTTACAATGCCGGGCAGGACTGCTGCGCTCGTTCCAGAATTCTGGTCCACCGGAAGATCCACGACAAATTTGTCGAGCAGCTCGTCGCGCGGACGAAGAAGTTCGTCGTAGGACATCCCGAGAAAAAGGGAACTCAGATCGGGCCGATCATCTCCCTGCGGCAGTACGAGAAGATCGCGGGATATATCGCCGCGGGCAAGGCCGAAGGCGCGAAGCTCCTGTGCGGCGGCGCTCGCCCCAAGGGCGTACCGCCGAAGGGGCATTATCTCACTCCCGCCGTCTTTGCCGGGACCGACGACAACATGTCCATCGTCAGGGAAGAGATATTCGGACCGGTGCTCGCCGTCATCCCGTTCAAGGACGAGGCTGAGGCGATCCGGCTCGCCAATGATTCGGCCTACGGCCTGTCCGCGAGCCTTTGGACGCGCGACGTCGGCCGCGTTCTGCGCGTGACCCGCGCCGTGCAAAGCGGCGTCATCTCGGTGAACACCAGCTCGAGCGTCCACCTCGAGGCGCCGTTCGGCGGCTACAAGGGCTCCGGCCTCGGCCGCGAGCTCGGCCTGAAGGCGCTCGACCTCTATTCCGAGGTCAAGAACGTCTTCATCTCGAACATCTAAAGTTGTCCCCAGCGTTTCCAACGTTGAAAGTATTGGGGATAACTTAATGACTTCGTTCAGCTCGGCGCAGGGTCCAGAACGTCGGACGTACGGGCGAGCCGACTTCCATCAAAAATTTAAAACCTCGGGCCTCATACCAGGAACGATTCGCCTCAGTGAATGTTTCAAGATAGAGCGAGTGCCCGGCTCCTTTGATCGCCTCGTTGATCAGCGCGGCGCCGATGCCTCGTCCCTGCGTCGCGGGATGGACGGCGAGAAGGTGGAGATAGTCCGAGTCCTGAGTGCGGCGTTCCTCGATCGCGTGGATCAGGGACAGCGCGCGCAGCAGCGCCGCCGGTTCGACGAGGAACCAGGCCAGCGTCGGCAGATGCCTGATCCATTCCGGCAGGCCCGGATTCTCGATCCTCGCCGGGATGACGGAGGACATGCCGACCAACGCTCCGTCGTCGAAGGCGCCCGACACGCGGCCGCCGGCCAGCGCATCGACGCGGAGCATCGCTTCGAACAAGGACGGAAGGCGCGTGCGGCGAAGCGCGTCGTCGGGGAGTATGTGCGCGAAGCCGGGGTCCTCGCGGAAGGCGGCGGCGGCGAGGGCGGCCGCCTCGGGAAACTCGTCTTCGGTCAGCGCGCGGATCACGGCCAGCGGTACAGCGCGGCGGCGGCGGCGCTCGTGCGGCGGGCGGTCTCGTCGAGGGAGATTCCCCAGACCTCGGCGAGCCTGCCCGCGATCTCCAGGACGGCCGCGGGCTCGTTGCGTTTGCCGCGGCTGCTTTGCGGGGGGAGATATGGAGAGTCGGTCTCGAGCACGGTCGCGTCCGGGCCCGCAAGGCGGAAGGCTTCGCGCAGGGCGTCGTTCTTCTTGTAGGTCACCGGGCCGTCGGCGCCGAGGGCGAAGCCGAGCTCAGTGCACGCCGCCGCGTCGTCCGGCGTTCCGGTAAAGCAATGGATGACGCCCCAGAACCGGCCAGCGGGCTTGCCGCCGTATACCTTCGCGAGGATCGGGATCAGGTCGGGGAAGGCGTCGCGGCAGTGGACGACGACCGGGACATCCCAGGCTTTGGCGGCCGTGGCGATTTCCTCGAACGCTCGTCGCTGAACGTCGTGCGGGACCTCGGTCCGGGCGTAATCGAGGCCGATCTCTCCGATGGCGACGGCCTCCGGGGCCGCATCGAGCGCCGCGCGCAACCTGGGCAGGAAGGCGGCGTCGTAGAGATCCGCGTAATAAGGATGCAGCCCCAAGGTGCAGCGGGCGGAAGCGGGTCGCGGACGCGCGATGGCGATGGCGCGCGTCCACTCGTCGGGATGATCGGCGATCTCGACGATCCGCGTGACGCCAACGGCGGCCGCGCGCTCGAACACCAGGTCCCGGTCGGCGTCGAACTGGGCGTCGCCGAGGTGAGCATGAGTGTCGACGAAGGTCATCGCGCGGGGAAGCGCGCCAGCAAAGACAGGACCTCGGGGTCCCGCTCCGTCGCGAGGTAGCTCGCGCGCAGCTTGGAGGCTTCCGGCGTCTTGGCGAAGTAGTGATCGAGGACCATCACCTTGGCATAGGCGCGGACGGCGGGGTTGGGGTCGCGCAGCGCGGTCGTCAGCGCGGGGAGGGCGTTCTTGCCTTCGAGGTCGGCGAATAGATTCAGTGCGCGGATGCGCACGAGAGGTTTTTCGCTTCCGAGCCAGCCGTCGCGGCGCAAGCGGACGAATTCGGTCTCCCTTTTCCCGATCTCGAACAGCGCGAAGTCGGCGTTGCGGCGGACGATCTCTGTGTCGTCGTCGAGAAGCTCGCCCAGGCGGTCGACCCAGCGCGGGTCCTTGAACGAGGCCGCGCGCAGGCAGGCCTCGGCGCGCAGGGAGGCGTCGTCGAGGGCGAAGCGGGCGCCGAGGCTCTCGACCGGCGCTCGCTCGAGCAGCGACTCGCGGCGCGCGTCGAGGGTCTCGCGGATGCGGCGCTCGACGGGCTCGCCGGCGTCGGAGAAATCGGGATTCTGGCGATAGAGGGCCAGATAGAACGGCAGGGCGCTCTCGGCGTCGCTCCGGCGCTTGTCGTAGATCTGCGCCAGCTTCGAGGCGCTGTAGAGGTCGTCGGGGTTGCGGTCCCATGACGCGGAGAGCCAGCGCATCGCGCCGTCCATGTCCTTCTGCTGGAGGGCTAGCGCGCCCAGGATCTGGGCCGCTCCCGCCTGGTTGGGATTCTTGGCGAGGGCCTCGGAGGCGACGGCGTGGGCGAGGGCGAAGTCGCCGCGCGCGAAGAACGCCATCCCCAGGGCCGCGAGCTTGCCGGGGTGCTTGGGGTCGTCGTGGTGTAGCTCTTCGAGGGCGGTGCGGGCGAGGCGAGAGGATTCTCCGCCCTGGGTGTTCTCATCTCCCGCGGCCATGCGCGACAGCGAATCGAGCGACTGGCGGCCTTCGGGGGTGTCGGGATGCTCTCGGGCGACCTCCGCGTGGACCGGAACGGTCAGCGCCGCGTCGCGCAGGCCGTCAAGCCGGCGGCGCGATAATTCGGCGGGCCCGCCCGCGCCGAGCACGACCTCGGCGTGGGCGCGCCCGACGGCGTCCTCGCTGAACAGCTGGCGTGCGGCGTACAGCACGTAAAAGGAGTCGACCGGGCGGCCCGCCTTCCAAAGCGCGTCGGCCAGGCGCATGTGCGCGCGCACGTCGAGGAGGTGAGACCGGAACTCTTTGCGGGCGAGGATCAAACGGTCCTC
>CAZIBN010000003.1:71229-73686 GCA_964537395.1 uncultured Elusimicrobia bacterium | reverse complement strand
CAGCCTCGTCGTGGACTCGATCACCTTCCGCGGCCTCGCCCCGGGCGCGACCGCCGTCCACTTCCTGGGCGGGACCTTCACCTCCACCTTCACGCTCGCCAACTTCGAGGGCACGAGCAGCGACGTCAACGTGAGCGGCGCGGCCCTGGACCCGGCCTCACGCATCACGATGAACGATTACTACGGCGCGCACCGCGGCCCGGCCTACGAGAACGACCCCAACTCCCTCGTGGCCTGGATCTCGCCGGTCTATGCGGGCTGCGCGGTGACCCGGAACGTGGGCGCCGACAGCGATTACCCCACGATCACGGCGGCCCTGGCGGGCCTGCCCTCGACGCTGACCGGGCACTCGTGCGTGGTCATCCGCGACGCCGCGACTTACGCCGAGCAGGTCACGGTGCGCAACTTCACCAATAACGGCTCCTCGATCACCATCCTCGGGGACCCGCTGCTGAGCCAGCGGCCGATCGTTTCCCCGCCCGCGACCTCGACGGCGGCCTTCGTGATCGACAACGCCTCGGTCAACGTCCAGGGAATCAGCATCGTCGCCTCTCAGGATATTCCCTACGGCGTGTGGGCATCCTCGGCGTATGTGACCTTGTCGAGCGTCTCTGTCAGCACGAGCGGCAACAACGGCATCTACTTGGCGGGCGTACGCATCAGCTCCTGGAGCGTGATCAGCTACAGCTCGGTGACCGTATGGAACGCGCACGGCTTCTGGCTCGACGGCTCGACCCGGACGACGGTCAGCTTCAGCACGGCGGTCAACTTGTCGGCGACGCGCTACCCCGTCTTCCTTGATGGCGGCAAGAATAACGAGTTCTCAGTCATCTTCGCCAGCAACAGCCATTCCTCGGGCCGTGGGCTCTACGCCTTGGGTTCGGACACCAACACCGTGACGCAAAGCTACATCTGGGGTGCTGCTCACGGGACCTACCTCGACACTGGCTCGGACTACAACACCCTCAGCGTGAGCACCATGATCGGCAATACGCAATCCGGACTCTATGCCCAGACCTCAGACTCGAACACCGTGACGCAGAGCTATCTCCGGGGTGGCCTGCACGGGGCCAACCTCAGTGGCGGCTCGGACTACAACGCGATCAGCCTGAGCACTATGATCGGCACTGGAACCGCAGGGCTCTATTTCAGCGCTTCGGACTCGAACACTGTTTCACAGAGCTATTTGTCGGGCGGTAACTACGCGGCCCACCTCGATACCGGCTCGGACTACAATGCGATCAGCCTGAGCACCATGATCGGCCCTGGACAATATGCGCTCTATGCTGTAAGCGCCGACTGGAACACCGTGACGCAGAGCTACCTCTGGGGCGTCGTGCACGGGGCCGCCCTCGAAACCGGCTCAGACTATAATGCGATCAGCCTGAGCACAATGATCGGCAGTAGCGTCGCGGGGTTCAATGCTTCGAGCTCGGACTCGAACACCGTGACGCAGAGCTACCTGTGGGGCGCCGGCAATGGAGCCGCCCTCAACGCAGGCTCCGACTACAACGCCATCAGCCTGAGCACCATGATCGGCAATATCAACCGTGGGCTCTATGTCGCTAGCTCGGCCTCGAACACCGTGACGCAGAGCTACATGTGGGGAAGTCAGTATGGAGCCAACCTCAGCGGCGGCTCGGACTACAACGCGATCGGCCTTAGCACCATGATCGGCAACACGTATGGACTCTATTCCACGAGCGCCGACTCGAACACCGTGACGCAGAGCTATCTTCGGGGTGGCCAGCACGGGGGGTACCTCAATACCGGCTCGGACTACAATACGATCAGCCTGAGCACCATGATCAGCAACAGCGCGGGCAACGCTGCGTTCTACATCCTTCAGGGCTCGACCAACACGATCCTTTACTCGTATGTGCAGGGTTCTACGGCCGCTCTCATCTCGGGCTCCACGGGGACGGTGTTCGGAGGCATGGTGTTCGTGGCGACGAACACGGCGGGCTCGGCGCTGGCCTTCACGGACGGCAGTGTGAACTTGAGCGTCACGAGCAGCACCTTGCTTTCCCCCTCCCTGGGCCGCGGCCTGGCGCTGAACCCGGACAACTCGGGCGTGGTCAGCCTGAGCAGCGTGATCTTCACGGGCTCCGCGCGCGGCATAGAGCTCTCGACCCAGGTCGCGGGCAGCTTCAGCCTCGTCGTGGACTCGATCACCTTCCGTGCGCTGGCCCCGGGTGCGACGGCGATCCACTTCCTGGGCGGCGTCTTCGTCTCCTCCATCACGGGCGCTGATTTCGAGGACGCGAACGTCGGCGCCAACGTCAGCGGCGCGGCCCTGGGCCTGGCCTCGCGCATCACGATGATCCGGCCCCGGGGCCTGCGCCGCGGCCCTGCGTTCGAGAACGACCCGAACTCGCTGGTGGACTGGGCTCAGCCGGCGCCCGGCTGCTACGAGGGCTTCACCGTCATCAAGGCGGGCGGCGGAGACTTCACGAC
>CAZIBN010000003.1:54934-71129 GCA_964537395.1 uncultured Elusimicrobia bacterium | reverse complement strand
AGCGACGTGAGGCTCTCCAGCGTCAACGTGGACGCCGCGGGCAACATCACGACGGCCGGCATCTCGCTTGAGTCTTATGCCGGCGTGATCTCCTACTCGAGCGTGACGGTCGGCTCAGCCGACGGCATCTACATCGCCGGCTCGCGCAACACGGTCGACCATTCCACGGCGCAGGCCAACTCCGCCGCGCAGCACGCGTTCTACGCGATCGGCGGCTCGACGAACACGTTCAGCGTCATCCTGGCGAGCAACCCCGCCGGCGAGGCCTTCCGCGGCTACCTGTCGGCGAACCTGACGGTGGACCAAAGCACGGCGGCGAGCAGCTCGGCTTCCAGCGCCTTCGTTCTCGACGGCTCGACGGGCGCGCGCGTCACGCAGCTGTACGCCCAGAACACGGCCGGCTCGGCCTTCAGCTTCACCTCCGGCTCGAACTACGGCTTCGCCTCCGGCATCACCGCGGTGTCCAGCGGCGCGGCGTCGACGGCTGATCTGTCCCAGTCCTCGTCTTATACCTTCACCGCTTCCATCCTGCGCAACAGCGGCAGCAGCACCGCCAACGCCCTGCGCCTGACCGGCGGCGCCTACAATACCATCAGCCTGACGACGGCGACGACGGATGGCAATCAGGCCATCTATATCGTCGGCTCCACGGCGAACGTCTTCACCGGCCTTTACGCCCAGAGCAACGGCACGGCTGGCGCCGCCTTCCATAATACGACGGGCTCCGACAGGAACACGATCGCGCAGAGCACGTTCGCCGTGGTCGCGCCCGGCGCAATCGCCCTGTCGATCGACGGCGGCTCCAGCTGTACCGTGACGGGCGTCTTCGTGGACATCCCCGCCGGCTTGGCGCTGTCGATGTCCAACGGCGGCTACAGCACGGTCCAGGACAGCACCTTCACGACCGCGGGCACGGGCGTGCAGGCGGTCCAGCTCAACGGCACGTCCGACAACATCCTGCGCCGGCTCTCGGTGAATAACCCCACGGGCGACGCCCTGTACGTCGTCAATGCCCCCCGCAACCAGGTCGATCACAGCACGTTCACCACGAATTCGATCTACCGCGCCGTTTACAGCAACAACTCCTCGAGCGGCACCTACGACGTCATCCTGGCGAGCAACCCCGGCGGCACCGCGTTCTACATCTACGGCGGGCGCAACAACCTCGTCAGCCAGAGCACCATGGTTTCCGCCGGCACGGCCTATGCCGCCTTCAACGCGAGCGACTCCGACAGCAACACGGTGACCGGCTCCTATCTCTGGAGCGCGGCGGGCTACGGCGCGCTGTTCGACACCACCGCCGACTTCAACACGATCAGCCAGAGCACCATGGTCTCCGGCAGCGCGAGCCATGCCGCCCTCTACATGACCAATTCCGATACCAACACGGTGACGGGCAGCTTCCTGTATAACGCGACAGGCTTCGGCGCGCGGCTCGCCGCCGGCGCTGACTACAACGCCATCCGCCTCAGCACCGTGGTCGTCAACGGAGCGGCGAAGTACGCGCTCGACATCAACGCCTCGACGAGCAACCTCGTCACGGGCTCCTATCTCGAGAACAAGCCGGGAACGGCGGTGAACCTCGCCGCCGGCGCCGACTCCAACACGATCACCTTGAGCTCGATATTCTCTCAGGCGGCCCCGGCGGCCGCCTGGCTCAACGCGTCCAACCTGAACACCATCAGCCAAAGCTTCATCGACAACTCGGTGGGCTATGGCCTCAGGCTCGACGGCTCGAACAACAACGCGCTGAGCCAGAGCACGGTGACCGCTCCCGGCGGGACGACCTACGCGCTCTTCCTGATGGCCGCGTCGTCGAACTCCGTCACGTCGAGCTATCTCTCGGCGCCCAACGGCGCCGGCATCTACCTCCAGGGCGAGTCCAACTACAACACCATCTCGCAGAGCGTCGCCAACAGCAACACCTCCAGCTGGGCCGCGCTGTTCATCACGGGCTCGTCCTGGAACATCATCACCCAGAGCTGGCTGACGAACCCGGCGGGCCACGGCGCCTACATCTGGTCGGGCTCGGCGCACAACACCATCAGCCTGAGCACGATGACCAGCGCCGGGGTCAATCAGTACGCGCTTTATATCGCCGGATCCTCGAACACGGTTTCCGGCAGCTACCTGCAGGGCTCGACCGCGGCCTTCGTCACCGCCTCGACGGGGACGGTCTTCAACACGAGTGTGCTCGTGGCGACCAACACCGCGGGCTCGGCGCTCGCCTTTGTGAACGGCGGCGTGAACCTGACGTTCACGAGCGGCACCTTGCGGGCGCTGGGCCGCGGCCTGTACCTCGACTCGGGCAACACGGGCGTGGTGAGCCTGGGCAGCGTGACCGTCACGGGCGCCTCGCACGGCCTCGAGATCTCGACGCAGGGTGCGTCGTTCAGCCTCGCGGTCGATTCGATCACGTTCCGCGCGCTGGCCCCCGGGGCGACGGCGGTGCACTTCCTGGGCGGGGCCTTCGTGTCCACCTTCACGCTCGCCAATTTCGAGGATGCCAGCATCGGCGCCAACGTCAACGCCGCGGCGCTCGATCTGGCCTCGCGCATCACGATGAACGCGCACTACGGCGTGCGCACGAACCCGGTCTTCGAGAACGACCCCAACGACCTCGTGGAGTGGGAGGACCTGCCCAAGTTCGCCGGCTGCGAGGTGACCAGGAACGTGGGCGCCGGTCGCGCCTACGTGACGATCCAGTCCGCGGTCAACTCCCTGCCGAGGATCATGGGCGGGCAGTCCTGCGTGGTCATCCGCGACGGCGGAACCTACGCCGAGCAGGTGACGGTGCGCAACTTCACGAACAACGGCTCGTCGATCACGATCTTCGCCGATCCGGCGAGCGGATTCACGCCGGTCGTCTCTCCCCCCGCGCTGTCGACGGCGGCCTTCGTCATCGCCAACGCCTCGGTCAACGTCCAGGGCATCCGCGCGGTGATCACCCAGGATATCCCGTACGGCATCTACGCGTCGTCCTCGTATGTGACGCTGTCGAGCGTGTCGGTGAGCACGAGCGGCAGCCTGGGAATCTACACGGCCGGCGTGCGCATCAGCTCCTGGAGCGCCGTCAGCTACAGCTCGGTGACCGTCTGGAACGCGCACGGCTACTGGCTCGACGGCTCGACAAAGACGACGATCAGCTACAGCACGGCGGTCAGCAACTCGGCTACGCGCCACGCCGTCTTCCTCGATCGCGCCTCCTCCAATACATTCACGACGATCCTCGCTTCGAACTCCATAGGCATCGCCTTCGAGCTCGACAGCGCGCACAGCAACACGATCTCGCTGAGCACGGCGTTCAGCATGGCGCCCAACCTGTCCGCTGTGCATTTCTTCGGGACATCCTCCAGCAATACATTCGATCAGTCCTATGCGGCGAACCTCGCTACGAGCGGCGACAATAGCGTGATCTGGATCGAGACGAACGCGTCCTATAACACGATCAGCGCGAGCACGATGTCCCGCGTCTTGGGGACCATAAACCGGGCGATCTATGTCCAGGGCTCATACAACCTCATCGACCGCGTGTATAATCCGATCGCGGCTTACGCGGGCATCGAGCTGTATGGGAATTTCAATACCGTCAGCCGCAGCACCTCCGCCGGCGGCACCAGCGGCTTGGGCGGACGGCCGGGCGGCATCTCCCTCCGCGGCAACAACAACACGCTTACGGCTGACTCCCTTCAAAACGGCCTTTACGTGTTCGGCAACTACAATACGGTCAACGGCGTCAGCGCTACCGCCGGCAATGACGGGGCTTTGGTCATCTCCGGTGGGAGATACAACGCGATCAGCGGTTCGATGTTCCTTAGCGGTGGCGCCTTGCCCGCGGCGCTGATCCAAATCGATGGGGCTCAGGATCCGATCGGAAATACGGTCGTGCAGAGCACGATCGCGGGGGCCTCGGGCTACGGGCTCTTTTTAAATCGTTCCTCTTCGATCACCATCGTCGACTCCTATATCCAGGGCTCGACGGCGGTGTATATCTCAGGCTCGACCGGGACCGCCGTCGCGGGCTCGGTGCTCGTGGCGACCAATACGATCGGCTCGGCGGTCGCCTTCGCAGGCGGCAGCGTGAACCTGACTATCGCGACCAGCACGCTGCGGGCTCCCGCGTTGGGCCGAGGCCTGGCGCTGAATCCGGACAACTCGGGCGTGGTGAGCCTGGGAAGCGTCACCATCATGGGGGCCGCGCGCGGTATCGAAATCTCCACTCAGGCCGCTGGCAGCTTCATCCTTGCGGTCGACTCCGTCACCTTCCGCGGCCTGGCTACGGGCGCGACCGCCATCCACTTCCTGGGCGGGACTTTCGTCTCCACCATCACCCTCGCCAATTTCGAGGACGCGAGCATCGGCGCCGACGTGAGCGGCGCCGCGCTGGGCCTCGCCTCGCGCATCACGATGGCCGCCCACTACGGAGTGCGCTCGGGCCCGGCCTACGAGAACGACCCCAACGGCCTTGTGGACTGGCTCGGCTACGAGCCCTATCCGGGCTGCGCGGTCACCAGCAATGTCGGCTTGGGCAAGCCCTATGCGACGATTATGGCCGGGCTCGCGGCCCTTCCTTCCACCTTGCCCGGCCATGCCTGCGTGGTCATCAGCGACGGCGCCACCTACGCCGAGCAGGTGTCGGTGCGCAACTTCACGAACAACGGCTCGTCGATCACCATCCTCGCCGATCCCGCGTCGGGCCTGCGCCCGATCGTTTCTCCCCCCATCACCTCGACGGCGGCGTTCGTGATCGCCAACGCCTCGGTCAACATCCAGGGCCTTTACGTTCTGGCCAACCAGAGCATCCCTTACGGCGTGTGGGCGTCCTCGGGCTATGTCACCCTGTCGAGCGTCACCATCAGCACGGCCGGCAGCCTCGGGATCTACACGGCGGGCGTGCGCATCAGCTCCTGGAGCGCGATCAGCTACAGCTCGGTGACCGTGTGGAACGCGCACGGCATCTGGCTCGACGGCAGCACGAGGACCGCGGTCAGCTTCAGCACGGCGGTCAATAACTCCGCCACGAGCCACGCCGTCTTCCTCGACGGCGGCAAGAATGACGCGTTCACCGTGCTTTTCGCCAGCAACAGCAATAGCTCGGGCAACGGCCTATACGCCTTGGGTTCGGACACCAACACCGTGACGCAGAGCTACGTCTGGGGCGGCTTGTCTGGGGCCAAGCTCGACACCGGCTCGAACTACAATACGATCAGCCTGAGCACCATGATCGGAAATACGGGCAACGGGATGTATTTCTCTGGCACCGACTCGAACACCGTGACGCAGAGCTACATGTGGGGCGGCTTGTCCGGGGCCGTCTTCGACATCGCGGGCTACAGCTCGATCAGCCTGAGCACCATGATCGGCAATGCGAGCTACGGCCTCGTAGCCACTAGTAACGGCGACTCGAACACCGTGACGCAGAGCTACATGTGGGGCGGCCAGTACGGGGCCTACTTAAACGGAGGCTCGGACTACAACGCGATCAGGCTGAGCACCATGATCGGCAATACGATCACCGGGTTCTACGTCACTACCTCCGCTTCAAACACCGTGACGCAGAGCTACATGTGGGGCGGCCTGCGAGGGGCTTGGACCGCCACCGGCTCGAATGACAACGCGATCAGCCTGAGCACCATGATCGGCAATACGCAATTCGGGTTCTTTGCCAATGCCACCACTTCGAACACCGTGACGCAGAGCTACATGTGGGGCGGCCAGAACGGGGCCGCCCTCCAAATCGGCTCGAACTACAACACGATCAGCCTGAGCACCATGGTCAGCGACAGCGTGGGCAACTCAGCGCTCTACATCAACAAGAGCTCGTCCAACACGATCATGAACTCTTACGTGCAAGGCTCGACGGCGGCCCTCATCAGCGGCTCCACGGGCACGGTCATCGGCGGGTCGATCCTCATCGCGACGAACACGGCCGGCTCGGCGCTGGCCTTCGCGGGCGGCGGCGTGAACCTGACGATCACGACCAGCACCTTGTTCGCCCCCTCCGCGGGACGCGGCCTGGCGCTGAACCCAGACAACGTGGGCGTGGTGAGCCTGAGCAGCGTGATCTTCACGGGTGCCGCGCGGGGCATCGAGATCTCGACGCAGGTCACGGGAAGCTTCAGCCTCGTCGTGGACTCGATCACGTTCCGCGGCCTGGCCTCGGGCTCGACGGCGGTGCACTTCCTCGGCGGGACCTTCGTGTCCACCTTCACGCTCGCCAACTTTGAGGACGCGAGCATCGGCGCCGACGTCAGCGCCGCCGCGCTGAACCCGGCCTCGCGCATCACCATGAACGCCTACTCGGGCGCGCGTGGCGGCCCGGCCTATGAGAACGACCCGGCCGGGCTCGTGGACTGGATCACGCCCCCGTTCCCGGGCTGCACCACGACCCACAACGTCGGCGTCGGGCGGGACTTCCCGACGATCTCCGCCGCCGTCGCGGGCGTGCCCTCCGTGCTGGCGGGCCAGGCCTGCGTGATCATCCGCGACGGCGCGACCTACGTCGAGCAGGTGACGGTGCGCAACTTCACGAACAACGGCTCGTCGATCACCATCTTCGCCGATCCCGCCTCGGGCCTGCGCCCGGTCGTCGCACCTCCGGCGGCGTCGCTGGCGGCGTTCGTGATCGCCAACGCCTCGGTCAACGTCTACGGCCTCGACATCCGCCCGACGAACGCGATGACCTACGGCGTCGCGGTCTCGTCCGGCTATGTGCGTATCAGCTCGGTCAACATCCAGGACGCGGTCGGCCTCATCACCGACGCGGGCGTGCTGGCCTCGAGCTGGACCACGATCTCCTACACGAGCGTGACGGTGGGCACGGCGCACGCCTTCCATCTGCCGGGCTCGACGATGACGACGATCAGCTACAGCACGGCCCAGGCGCTGGGGACGGCGCTCAACGCGAACGCCGCCGTGCTCCTCGACGCGGGGTCCTCCTCCAACACGATCACCAGCAGCCGGTTCTTCATCGCGCAGGGCATGGCGCTGCGCAGCGAGCCCGGCTCGAGCTGGAACTCGATCTCCCTGAGCTCGATGATCACGAACGGCGGCACCTGCGGCTTCGTGCCTTGCCCGGCGCTCTATCTGAACGGGGCCTCCTCCTCCACGATCTCGCAGAGCTACATAGAGGGGCCGATGCTTTCCGCGGTCATCGGAGACCAGTCGCGCGGCAACACCGTCAGCCGGAGCACGGTGGCCACGGGCGCGGCGGGCGTGGTCTCGTTGGGTGTCGCTGATTCCGCCTCGAACACCGTCAGCGACAGCCTCATCCTCGCTCAGGGTGGCTACGCCCTTACCCTCGACGCGACCTCCTCCGGCAACCTGATCGTCCGCAGCACGATCACGAGCGCGGCGAGCGGCGTCTGCTACCTGGGCTCGTGCTCGGCGCTCCATGTCAGGGGGTCGTCGAACACGCTCTCGCTCTCCTATGTGCAGGGCTCAACGGCGGCGATCCTGTCGGGGTCCACCGGCACGGTCATCAGCGGCTCCCTGTTCGCCGCGACGGACGCGGCCGGCGCCGCGCTCGAGGTGTCGACCGGCAGCGTGGGCGTGAGCATCACCACCAGCACCTTGATCGCGCGCTCGCTGGGCACGGGCCTGGCTCTCGACGCGGGCAACACCGGCGTGGTCCGCATGAGCAGCGTGATCTTCTCCGGCGCGGCGCGCGGCATCGTGATGTCGACGCAGGCGGCGGGCTTTGCGCTGTCGGTCGACTCCGTCACCTTCCGCGCGCTGGCCCCGGGCGCCACCGCCGTTGACTTCCTGGGCGGGACCGTCGTCTCCACCTTCACGCTCGCCAACTTCGAGGACGCGACGATCGCCGTCAACGTCAACGGCGCCGCCCTGGGCCTGGCTTCACGCGTCACCATGCGCGCCGCCTACGGCACGCGTCAGGGCCCGGGCCGCGAGAACGACCCGAACTCCCTCGTCGACTGGCCCGACCTCCCCGTGCCGTCCTCGCCCGCCATCTGGTTCGTCGCCCTGTCGAGCGCCGGCGTGCAGTACGGGACCGTCGGGGCCGACGGCTACGTGGTCACGGCCTCGACCGCGGCCAACTTCAGCGGGACCTTGATCAGCACCACGGTCTTCGGCACCCAGGCCCGCCTCGCCCCCGTCGGGCTCGACCCGAACACGACCTACTACTTCAAGACCGGCGCGCTGTGGGCGCAGACGACGGCCTATTCGCCGACCATCCTGTCCACGGTGACCTTGGCCCAGACGGTCGCCGGGACCAGCGTGTACGAGGTCTTCGCGACGAGCGTCGTGATCAACTGGCAGGCGCTGCCGGTGGCACCCCCCGCGGCCTCGTCGAACTCCGCCTCCGGCTACGTCCTCGAGGTCTCCCTCAACGCCAACTTCATCCCGCTGGCGGACGCCACCTACATGACCGGCACGGCGCTCTCGACCATGACCATGCTTAATCTGCAGGGCGGCGGGACCTACTACTTCCGCGTCGGCTCGCTGAACTGGAGCGGGACCGCCAACTACGCGCTTTCAGTCACGACCGTGACGAACCGGCTGCCCTTCATCCGCCCTGCGCAGACGCCGTTCGGCGTGGCGATGTCGAGCGTCGGCGTGGCCGTGACCTTGAGCTGGATGACCGTGCAACGCTACGCGGACGGCGTCGCCTTCGCCGATCCGCTCGCGGCGACAGCCGCGGAGCTGACGGGCTTCAGCGTCTATCGAGCGACGTCCCCGGTCGCCGCCACCTGGACACAGAGGATCCTGGTGTCGAGCACGACCTTGACCTGGACCGATGTCGCGGGCGGAGCGCAGTACTACTATCACGTGCGCTCGGAGAACGCCTCCGGCCCGTCCCGCCAATCGGTGGTCCGCGCGGTCGGATCTCTCGCGGCCTACGCGGTCGCGCCCGACGGCCTCAGCTACCTCGAGGTGCTGTCTCCGAGCGTGTCGCCCATCGAGGGCGTAGGCGGCCAGCCCATGACCGCCTACCTCGTCGAAGCCTCGAGCCGCACCGAGGACCTGGGCGGGCGCGTGGTCAAGTCGATCCAGTTCACCGCCCTGCAGGGAGGCCTGACCCCGGTGACGAACTTCGAGATGTCCGGCATGGGACGCCTGAAGCTGCGCTACGAGCTGGGCGCCTCCTCGGTGATCGCCTCGGGCGTGACGGCCGCCGTGCCGGCCACGCCGGGCAACCTGGGCGTCTACTGGTACAACGGCACGAAGTGGCTCCAGATGTACGGCCGTCTGGATCAAACGGACCAGACTCTGAGCCTGGAGACGAAGTACCTCGGGATCTATCAGCTCCGCCTCGTCGAGCGCGCGGAGGGCTTCGGCTTCGACCAGGCGGGCGTCTCCAACCGCTTCGTCACGCCCAACGGCGACGGCAAGAACGACACGGTGGTCTTCAGCTACGACAACCCGCGCGACGTCTCGGTCCGCGCGCGCATACTGGACCTGCGCGGACGCGTGGTCGTGTCCGAGCTTCCTCAGGGCCCCGTCACCAACAGCCGGGTCTGGGACGGCCGCGGCGCGGGCATCCCCGTCCCGAGCGGCGTCTATCTGTACCAGCTCGAGGCCGAAGGGCGGGTGTACAGCGGCTCGATCGTGATCCTGAAATAGGAGAGTCACTCGTTCCGGTGCTAGTTCGGGTGCTTTATTCGGCACATTATCAGCACGAGCGGCCATCCAGGAAGGGCCTACGGGCCCTATATGTCGCTAAATAAGCCCTTATAATCGAATTCGCGGGTGCGAAACATGGATTTCGCACGGTTTCCCCATAATAGGGGAAGCATATGCCCTTCCTCAGGACTTTAGTGCTCTTCTTCGGCGTCTTCGCCACGGCTGCGGTGCCGGGCATCGCCCCTTTGGGCTTCGCGTTCACGGGCCCGACGAACCGGATCATCACGCCCAACGGCGACACCTTCAACGACGGCATCACCTTCCGGTTCTCCAACCCGCGCGATTCGAGCGGGCGCATCCGCATCTACGATCTGCGCGGACGCGAGGTGCTCAGCCTCTCGGTCGACGCCGGCGACACCTTTAAAACCTGGGATGCGCGCGCCAACGGGCAGACCGTGAACGCGGGCGTGTATATCTATGTCTTGAGCATCGAGCAGCGCACCTACTCCGGAGCCGTCCTGGTGGTGCGATGAGATATCTTCTCGCGGCCGCCTTCGCGCTCCTCTTCGTCGCGGCGCCCGCGCGCGCCGTGTTCGATGAGACCGGCGCGGGCGCGCGCGCTCCCGGGATGGGTGACGCCTTCACCGCGCTGGCCGACGACGCCTACGCGATCCACTACAACCCCGCCGGTTTGGCGCAGCTGGAACGCCCCCAGTTCGCGGCGGCGTACTCCAAGCTGTACGCCGGCCTCTCCGACGGCTCGGACATCGGCGCCTCCCAGCTCGCTTATGCCCACCCGCTGTCGCGCGGCCGCCAGGGCGCGCTGGGGCTGTCCTACGAGCGGTTCTCGCTGAGCGGGCTTTACCAGGAGCAGTCGCTGGCGGCCGCCTACGGTCGCCAGGTCTTCGGCGGCACGCAGGGCGGAAAGCTGTACCTTGGAGCGACCACCAAATACCTGATGCGCTCGTTCACGCGCAGCGCCGAGGCGGCCAACGCCTGCAGCGGCCTCAACTGCTCGCTCGGCCCCGATCCGGTGCTCTCCGGCTCCACCTCGAAGAGCGCGCCCGATGTCGATCTCGGCATCATCTATCGCTTCCCCCGGCGCCTGCAGGCCGGCCTCGTCATCCAGCACGCGCTGACGCCCAACGTCGCGTTCAACGGCACCGAGAAGCTCGACCGCGCGGTGAACACGGGCCTGGCGTACAAGTCGCTGTGGATGAGCCTCGTCGGCGAGCTGAAGCTGCATCGCGCCGCTGACGGCACTCTGGCGAAGGACGCGATCTTCGCGGCCGAGCGCTACTTCCCGACGCTCGACCACGGCCAGTTCGGGGTGCGCGGGTCGCTCGGCATCGGCAGCGGCGACTGGCGGCAGTTCACGCTCGGCGCGTCGTACCGGATCAACAAGATCCAGGTCGACTACGCGTATCTGCTTCCGGTCGCCGGCGTGCAGGGGCAGTCGGGCTCACATCGCATGGGCCTGAGCTTCCATTTCGGCGCCCCCTCCGTGGACGAAGAGCTGTCGCAGGATCTTCTGGAGCAGGCCAAGCGCGCGCGCACGGGCCAGACTGTGGTGTCGAGCGCCACCCCGGGCTTCGGCTATGAGTACGCTGACCAGGCGCGCCCGCAGGACCTCTCCGATCCCCGGCTTGATTCCGTGCGCGCCCTGATCCGCCAGCGCCGCTACCGCGCGGCCAAGGTCGCGTTCGACGAATTGTCCAAGGCCCAGCCTCTGGCCCCCGGCCTTGAGCGCCTGGGCACCCGGCTTGAGGACGCGGCCTATCACTACACCGAGCTTCCGGAGCCGGCCGCGCGCCAGGACAAGGGCGTGGTCGATGCGCTCGCCGCGTACCTCAACGGGGAGGACCGCGCGGCCCTGCTGCACGTCTCCTACGCGCTGGCGCTCAGCGGCAACGACGCGCGCATCGAAGCGCTGGCGCAGACCCTGGAGACGAAGACCGGCCTCAAGGCCGACCGCCTGCCGTCGGGGCATCCGCGCGGCTACATCGACGAGCTCCTGTGGCGCGTGGAGTACGCGCACACGCGCTCCGACGCAGCACAGGTCGAGTCGCTGCTGACGGATGTGATCCTCCTCGAGCCCGAGAACGCGACCGCTCTCGAGCGCCTGGGCTCGCAGCGCTATCTGGCGGGACGCTACCTCGAGGCGATCCAGGCCTGGGAGACCGCGGAGAAGATCGAGACGCGCGAGCGTGAGCTCGTGTCGCTGAAGGCGTACCTGAAGCTGGCGCGGGATGCCGCCGCCGGCAAGGCGATGCCCGGAGGCCTGGCGCCCGCTGCGGTGGCACCCGCTCCGCCCAAGGCTGAGCAGCCCCGGCGTGTCGTCCCCGTGGGCGATCCTCGCGAGGTCGAGGGCCTTTATCAGAAGGGCGTGGAGCATTACGCGCGCGGCGAGTACCTGCAGGCGAGCACCATGTTCCTGCGCATCCTGCGCATCGATCCCGACAACGCGGCGGCCCGCAAGGCCCTCGAGCGGATCGACCGCGCGCGCCCGGCGAAATGAGCATCCGCTTCAAGCTCGCTTTGCTCCTGGCCCTGACTGGCGCCGCCGGGGCGCTCGCCTCCACGCGGGTGTTCTTCACCGCGCAGCGGCGCGCGCTGCACGCCGCGGAAGAGGAAAGGAACGCCGTGCTCGTCGAGTCGGTGCGCGTGATGGCCGGCGAGGCTCAGCTCGCGCACGATCCGCTGATGCTCATCGACTATCTTAATTTCCTGCAGCACGACCGGCCGGAGGTCCTGGGCGCGCGCATGCGCTACGAGGGCACCTGGCGCGGCGTCGAGACGGCCAAGGGCCCTGATTCGGACGCGAGGCTGATCGCCGTCGAGGTCCCCGCGTCGGACGACGTCGGCCCGGTGACCGTGGAGCTTCGGCTGTCGCGCGTCGTCCTGCGCGACAGGCTCGCGGCCGCCGAGCGGGCGCTGGGGATCGCGCTCGCGCGCTCGGCGGGCGTCGTCGCCGCCCTCCTGGCGCTCCTCGGCATACCGCTGTCGTGGACGATGACGACCCGTATCGTCGAGCTACGGCAGGCGGCCGATGAGATCGGCGCGGGGCGCCTCGAGCGCCGCGTCGACGCGCGCGGGCGCGACGAGATCGGCGGGCTGGCGCGCGGCATGAACGCCATGGCCGGACGCCTCGGCGAGCTCGACGAGATGAAGAAGCGCTTCGTCTCGTCGGTGACCCATGAGCTCCGCGCGCCCCTGTTCGCCATCGAGAGCTACGCGCGCATCATGCTCAAGGAATCCACGCTCAGCGCCGAGGACCGCGAGCGCATCCTTCGCGTCGAACAGAACGCCGGGCGGCTGGCGCGCTTCGTGACGACCTTGCTCGACGCGGCCCGCATCGAACGCGGCAAGCTCGACTATTCTCCCCGCGAGGTCGATCTCGAGGAGCTCGTGCGCGACGTGGCGGCCTTCCACGGCGAGCGCGCAAAAGCGGAGGGCCGCACCATCGAGGTCAGCGTCGGGCCCGGACCGCACCGCGCGCGCGCGGACCCGGACATGCTCGTCATGGCGTTGACCAATCTCGTGTCCAACGGGCTCAAGTTCTCGCCGCCCGGCGGCAAGGTCGCCGTCTCCCTGCTCCGCGCGGCGGCGGGCCACGAGCTGGCGGTCGCCGATGACGGCCCCGGCATCGACGCCAGCGAGCAAAGCCGCCTGTTCCTGCCGTTCGAGCGTCTGGCGGCCGGGAAGAAGGTCCAGGGGACGGGCCTGGGCCTGTCGATCGTCAAGACCATCGCGGAGACCCACGGCGGGCAGGCGGGCGTGGCCTCCTCGCTCGGGCATGGGAGCCGGTTCCACTTTATAGTCCCCTTTACCTGATAACAATTGCGTAATCCGGTATCGGCCCCGCCGGGCTATGCTATGGGCGTGACGAAGATGCTCGTCCTGGCGTTGTTGTGCGCGACGGCGGCCCACGCGGGCTCTGCCGGCGAGGGCGAGCACGCGGCCCGCCTCGAGGCGCGCGCGGAGACGGCTCTCGAGCGCATGTTCGGCCCGGGCCGCGCCGCGGTGACCGTCGAGGTCCGCGGCGAGCGCGTGTCCAAGCGCGAGCAGTCCCAGATCACCGGGTCCGGCGGACGAGAGGCGCCCCCGGAGGCCGGGATCATCGAGCTTCCCGGCTACACGAAGGGCGGCGCCGCCAAGCCCGCTCGCTCCGCCTCGGGCGGCGCGCTCCTGCAGCACTGGGCCTTCGAAGAGACGCTGAGCGAGGGTTCCTTCGCGGTGAGCGGCCTGCGCGCCTGGCTCGTGCTGGACAACAATCTGAGCCCGGACACCGTCGCGGAAGCCGTGCGCGTGACCGGCGAGATCCTCGGGCTCGACCCGAGCCGGGGCGACGAGCTGAACCTCGTGCGGACGTCGTTTTTGCCCTCCTGGCGCGCCGCGTTCTCCCGCCCCCGCGACGCGCGCGACCTGGCTCTTTTCGTTCTGGCGTCCGCGGCCTTCCTTCTGGCGGCCGGGCTGATCGGACGCGCGGCGACGCGCTCCGCGCGCACCTTGGCCGAGGCGATCGGCAAGCCTCGCCCCCAGGTGGCTGTCCCCGCGCCGCACGCTCCCGCTCCGGCGCTCCCGTTGCGGCGCATCTCCCCTCTTCCCCCGCTCGATAAGGGAGGCCGCTCCACGTGAGCAAGCGCTACGACGACGCCCGTCGTGGGATCGAGGCCGCCTCTCAGGCGCTCTCGCGCCTGCGCCAGGAGAGCGGCGCCCCGGAGGGGCCGTCCGAGGGAGACGTCGCCGCCGCGGTCGGCCTGCGCGCCGCTCTCGACGCCGCCCGCCGCGCGCTCGAGGACAAGGCTCGCGAGCTCGAGTCCGCGCGGGCCCGCGTGCGCGAGCTCGAGCGCGAGCGCGAGGAGATGCTCGACCGCGTCGCGGGCGCGCGCCCCGATGAGGCGCTCTCCGAGCGCGTCCAGCGCGCCGAGGCGGAGGCGATGAAGGTGAAGCAGGCCGCCGCCGCGGAGGCCGCGGTGATGAACGGGCGCCTGTCGATCCAGCAGGCTGAGTTCGTGCGCCTGAACGCGCTGCGCCGCAAGGCCGAGGAGGCCGTCGAGCAGAGCGAGCTCACGCGCCGCGAGGTCGAGGAGGCTCTGCGCGCTGACCTGCGCACCACCCACTCCGCGCTCGACCGCGCCGCGGCCGAGGCCGGCGCGCGCGAGGCGCGCGCCCAAAGCGACATCCAGGGCCTGACACGCCGTCTCGAGGCGGCCCTCACGCGGACCGAGCAGGCGTCACGGGAGCAGCAGCACGAGCGAGAGCGCTGGCGCGCGGAGCGCACGCGCCTGGCCGTCACGCTCCAGCGCGCCTCCGCCGTGCACGCCTCCCTGCGCCGCGAGCTCGCGGACCTTCGCCGCGGCCTGGACCTGGGCGTCGAGGAGCTCGCCCGGCGCCTGTCCGCGTCCGAGGCCGAGCTGTCGAAGGCGCGCGCCGGCCAGGACGGACGCGTCGAGGAGCTGTCCCGAAAATTGGCCGGAGCGGAGGCCGAGCGTTCGCAGGCGCTCGCCGCCCAGCTCGCTCACGCGGAGGAGCTGTCACGCCGCCTGGCCGCGGCCGAGCAGGAGAGCGCACAGTCTCGCGCCGCCGAGGACGTCGCCAAGCGCCTGGCCGCGTCCGAGGTCGATCTGTCGAAGGCCCGCGCCGCGCAGGGAGCTCATGTCGAGCAGCTCACGCGCCGCCACGCCGCGTCGCTCGTCGCGCGCCTGAAGCCCGGCGCCGCCGCGGCCTACGAGCGCCTGCGCGAGCTGGCAGCCAGCGTCCCCCTATCCGAGACGGAGAGCTCCTCGCTCCGCCGCGCGGCCTCCGCCCTGGCGGGCCTGAGCGACGCCGTCGGCATCGTCGAGCGCTATCTCGACGACGGGCCGGGAGGCGAGCCGGGGCCGCTGGCGCCGCCGCTCGAACGCGCGGCCGGGGACTGGATCGCGGCGCTCCAGCATAAGGGCTGCAAGCTGGTCGTGAAGCTCGACAAGGACCTGCCCGTGGCCGTGTTCGACCCCGCCGACCTTCGCCTCGTGCTCGATCAGCTTCTGCGGCGCGCCTTCGAGACGCTCCCGGCGCGCTGCGAGCTCATGCTCTCCGCCCGGCGCGTGGGCAAAAAGATCGTGGTGATCCTGGAGGACGACGGACCGGGGATGTCCTCGCGTGAGGCGGCCGCCGCGTTCGAGCCGGGCCCGGGCGCCATCGGCCTGGCTTGGCCTCTGGCCCGACGGGCGCTGCGGCGCTGGGGCGGCAACGCGAGCCTCGAGAAGTCCGCCTCCGGCAGCGGGCGCCTGGTCCTGACCTTCCTCGCTGCCTAGAAGCCTGAGCAAGCGGGGCGGCCAGGGTCGTCGCCTTCGGCAACAATCTTTATTTGCCTACTAACAATCTGTTAGTAGCTCAATGTAGATCATTCCGCCCGTTGCTCTCCGCTGGGCGTACTTCTAATCCGAGACTTCCTTCGACATCTCTCTCAGCCGCTTGAGGATAGCCGCGCGATCGCAGGGCACGGCGAGGCAGGCGCGCGCGATGTCCCTTGATTCTCCGAGAGGCGGCAGGAACTCGACCTTCTGGTACTCCTTCACGGCTTCTTCGCGGCGTCCGAGGGCGTCGAGCGCCTGGCCGCGCAGAA
>CAZIBN010000003.1:47874-54834 GCA_964537395.1 uncultured Elusimicrobia bacterium | reverse complement strand
TCCTTCACGGCTTCTTCGCGGCGTCCGAGGGCGTCGAGCGCCTGGCCGCGCAGAAGGCGGATCAGGGCCTTGAAGGTGTCCGGCTTCTCCTTCGACGTCGAGTCGAGCGCGTGGTCGAGCCAGGCGAGCGTGCGCTCCAGGTCCGGCTTGGCGAGGCAGTCGGCTCCTGAGAGCCCGCAGACCAAGGTCAGCCACTTGTGCCGGAAGGCTTTCGGGTCGGCGGCGGCGATCGCATGGAGCTCTCGCCCGAGCGCGAGCGATCCGTCCCAGTCGCCGAGCCGGTGGCGGAGCAGCCCCTCGAGGAAGACGAAGTAAGGGCTGCCCGGGAAATCGCGGCGGAGCTGCAGGATGATGGGCAGGGCCCGCGCGTCGTCGTGCAGGTCGATGATGTAGATCGAGGCCAGCATCTGCGCGGCCTGGCGCCGCGCGAAGCCGGCCTTCTCCACCGCCCGCTGGATCCGCTCGAGGCCGCGCTTCTCGTCGCCGCGCAGGCCGAACAGCATGCCGAGCTTGGCGATGCCGGTCAGGTGCGCGGCCTGGTAGTCGAACACGCCGAGGCCGAGATAGACGTCCTCGTAATCCTCGTCGAGCTTCACGCATTTCTTCAGGTGCTTCATGGCCTTCTTGCCGTCGAAATAGGCGTCGAGCCACTTCCCCTTCATGAGGTTCCACTGGCCGCGGGTGCCCAAGGTCATGCCGGAGACGAAATAGCCGTCGGCCCTCGTCTGCTTATCCTTGGAATCGATGTAGGCTTCGGCCTTGCGCACGCCGGCCTCGACGTCTTGCTCGAACAGGCCCTGCAAGGTCGGCGTGTCCTTGAACAGGCCGTACTCCTGAGAGGACTGCCACCAGATGGAGCCGGCCTCGAACAGGTAGCCGAAGGGGTTGTCGGGCTCGAGCTCGATGAGCTTGCGCGAGGCGCGGCGCGCCTTCGCGTAGTCGAGGCTGTACAGCGCGGTCAGGCCCTCGTCGAGCTGGACGGAGGCGGCGGGCGAGATGCGCGCGCCGCCCGCGTGCGCCGGCCTGGGCGCAAACGCGAATAGAACCACAAAGGCACAAAGAAGCCAAGGCTTGGGGCTGATCCCGATGGACTTATCCCCAGCACTTCCAACGTTGGAAACGCTGGGGATAACGACCGTCCCTAAGCTCGACGTGTCCTTAGTTCGCATAGATGCGGTCGCCGGAGCCGCCCTTGGGATTTTTGCGGCGAGGGGCCTTCTTCGGCTTGGGAGCGGGCGCGATCTTCGGCTCAGGCTTCTCGAGCGCGGCGACGCGGGCGCAGGCCGGGGGCAGGCCGAGGCCGCAGGCCTGGCGGTGGTCGGCGAGCGCTTCGTCCCTGGCCTTCAAGGCCTCGCAGGCGAGGCCGCGGCGGAAGTAGGCGTCGGCGAGCGTCTTGCGGGCGGCGTCGAGCCCTCGCTTGACAGCGCCCGCGCTGCGGCGCTCGTCGAGGACGCGCTCGAGGTCAGGGATCGCCCGGCTCAGGTCCCCTCGCGCGGCCTCCCAGTCGCCGAGGGCGGAATAGGCGCGCGAGCGCCAGGTCAGGATCTCGGCGCGGCGCTTCTGGGGCCGCTCGGCGGCGGCGGACAGGGCGGCGAGGGCTTCCGGATGCCGCCGTGCGGCCAGGTGCGCGCGTCCCTCGCCGAGGCTCGGGCGCGGGTCCGACGCTCCGAGCAAGGATGCGGCCTTCGCGAAAGCGCCGCGCGCCGGGCGGTCCGCCTTCGTCGCGCCCGAGGCGAGGCGAGCCTCTCCGAGAGCGAGCCAGCCTTCGGCGTCGTCGGGCCGGGCCTCGAGATATTCGACGGCGTCGCGTTCGGCCTCGGCGCCGCGCCCGAGCGCGGCGCGGGAGCGCGAGCGCATGAGCCGCGCTCGGTCGTTGCGCTCATCGATCTCGAGAGCCTTCGTGAGGTCCTCCTCGGCCGCGACGTCGTCGAATAGCGCGATCTCCCCCTCCGCGCGCGCGAAGTGCGCGTGGGCGAGCAGGGGTCTCCCGTCGGCTGGCAGCCAGGCGCGCAGGGCGCGCGTCGCGAACTCGATGCGCTCGGGATCTCCCGCTTCGCGCGACTCGGCCTTGCGTAATTGCTCGACGAACGGGGTCAGCGCGTGCGCGGATGCGGCGAGCAGCATGACAAGGAACAGCCCGGTGGTCATGAAGCGGCGGGGGCTTCCTTGTGGGACTTCCAGAATTTCCGGATGTGATCCCAGCCTTCCTCGGCGGTGTCGACGATCTTGAAGAGCTTGCTGTCATCCCAGTTCGTCATGCCCTGCTCCGCGAGGTAGTCGAAGTCCACGAGCCGTTTCCAGAAGGTCTTGCCGACGAGGACGACCGGCAGGGGGCGCTTCTTGCCCGTCTGCACGAGGGTCAGGGTCTCGAAGAGCTCGTCGAGGGTCCCGTAGCCGCCGGGGAAAGCGACGAGCGCCTTGGCGCGCATCAGGAAGTGCATCTTGCGCAGGGAGAAGTAGTGGAACTGGAAGCAGAGCTCCGGCGTGATGTAGGGATTGGGGTCCTGCTCGTGCGGCAAGGTGATGTTGAGCCCGATGGACTTGGCTCCGCACTCCCAGGCGCCGCGGTTGGCGGCCTCCATGATGCCGGGGCCGCCGCCGGTCACGATCACATGCTCGAGGTCCTGGCCGGCCTGCTGGGCCTTCGACAAAAGGGTCGAGAAGCGCCGGGCTTCCTCATACCAATGGGAGAGCTCGACCTTCTTCTCCGCGACGGCGACGAGGCGCTTGAGCTCGACGTCGCGCGGACGCTCGGACAGGCTCTCCTTCGCGGACTGCAGTTCGCTGGCGGCTTGAGCGCCGGAGAGGATGCGCGCGGAGCCGAACACGACGATGGTGGAGCGGATCTTGTTCTCGCGCAGCATGAGCTCGGGCTTGAGCAGCTCGAGCTGAAGCCGGACGGCGCGCAGGTCCTTGCGGCCCATGAAGTCCATGTCGGCGTACGCCTTGAGGTAGGCGTGCGACTCGCGGATCTTCTTAAGCAGGGCGGTTCTTTGTTCGGGGAGCAGCTCTCGGGTCGGTTTGGGGTTCATTGGAGTTTCAGCAGACGGGGCAGCCACAGGCTCAGGGCCGGGCAATAGGTGACGACCATCAGGGCCCCGACAAGCAGGATCCAGAAGGGAAGGACGGCGCGGTAAAGGGCCGGGAGAGGCTTGTCGAACCGGCGCGAGGATAGGAAAAGATTCAGGCCGAGAGGCGGCGTCATGTAGCCGATCTCTAAATTGAGGAGAAAGAGCGCGCCGAGATGCACCGGATCGATCCCGTACTGCGCCGCGATGGGTGCTATGATCGGCACGACGATGACGATGGCCGAGAAGATCTCGACCATGTTCACGATGAGCAGGAAGACGTTGAGCAGGGCGAGAAAGCCCCAGGGGCTTTGCACGTGCTCATGAAGGAAGGCGAAGATCCTGCCGGGGATGTCCTGGTCGATCATGTAGCTGGTCAGGCCCAGCGCGCAGCCGAGCACGATCAGGATGGCTCCCACGAGGATCATGCTCTCGCGCGCGACCTCGGGAAGCTTGCGCCAGGGAACGTCCTTGTAGATCAGAACCTCGGCGACCATCACATAGAAAGCCATGACGGCGGCGGCCTCGGACGCGGTGAAAAATCCGCCGTAGATGCCTCCGATCACGATGAGCGGCAGGGGTATCTCCCAGATGGCGGCGCGCGTAGCCGCGCGCAGGGCTTCCCAGGAGAACGGGATCGGCTGCACGTTCTTCTTCTTTGCCACGATGAACGCGTACACGGACAGCGCGGCCAGGAGCAGGAGCCCGGGCACGGCCGCCGCCGCGAAGAGCTTGTCGATCGAGATCTTGCTGACCAGCGCGTAGAGGATGATGGGGAGGCTCGGCGGGAACATGAGGCCGAGGCTGCCGGTCGTGGTGATCAGGCCGAGGGAGAAGTCCTCCGGATAGCCCTGGCGGCGCAGCAGCGGGAAGATGAGCCCGCCGAGCGCGATGATGGTCACGCCCGAGGCGCCGGTGAACGCGGTGAACAGCGCGCAGGCGCACAGCCCGGCGACCGCGACGCCGCCGGGCAGCCAGCCGAACATCGCTTCGGCGAGCCCGACGAGCCTTTGCGGCGCCTTGCTCTCGGCGAGCAGGTAGCCCGCGAAGGTGAACAGCGGCACCGCGATCAACGACGGCAGCGAGGCCAGGCGGGACAGCTCGATGATGACGGCCGAGGAATCGATGCCCGCGCCGTGGAACAGCCACAGCGCCAAGGCGCCCATCAGCGCGAACACGGGGGTGCCCGCGAGCGTGATCAGGACGAAGCCGGCGATCGCCAGGTAGGTCACAGCCCGAAGGCCTCCGCTACGGCGTCGGCGCTCTTGAACAGCATGTGGATCAGCACCAGCGCGAAGCCGAGCGGGATGCCGGCCGAGGCGATCCAGGACTTCACGACCAGGCCGCCGATCGTCATGAGCTCCGCGCCCGAGGCGCGGTCATCCGTGAAATAGGTCCACGACGCGCTGAGCAGGATCGCGGTGATCACCGCGCCGGACAGGTTGGCCGTGAGGCGGAGCCAGGGCTTGAGCCTCGCGGGAGCGCCGACGTGCGCGGCCTCCCAGGCGAAATGCTTCTCGCCTGCCGCCGCAAGCGCCGCCCCGATGAAGCCGGTCCACAGGACGAGCTGCTTGAGCACGGTCTCCCCCCATAGAAGGCCGAGGCCGAAATGGCGCAGGATGACCTGCGTGAAGGCCAAGGTCACCATGACCGCGAGCAGCGCCACTAAGATGGCGCCCTCCGCGGCAACGAGGCCGGACTCAGCTTTTCTTAGCTGATCGCGCACGGAGGGCGGCGAGCTCCTTCTCGAACTTCCCGAGCAGCTCCGCGGAGAACAGCTTGCCCGCGAGCTCCTTGCGCGCGCCCGCGCCGAGCTCCTCGTACCTGCGTCGCGTCGCGGGGCCCGGATCGGCGGCGAGGTCGAGCCCCTGCTTCTTCAGCGCCTCGAGGGCCTTGTCGTTCTCGATGTTGGTGAGATCGTTGAGATGCTTGAGGTGCTTGGCCGACAGCTCGGTCAGGAGCTTCTTCTGATCGACGGGGAGGGCGTCGAAGAACTTCTTGGAGACGAGCACCGCGCCCGTGGACTCGGCGATGGGCACTGGATAGATATGCTTGACCTTCGAGTGCCACTGCAGCGCCACGACGCCCAGCGGCGGGCCGTACACCCCGTTGATCATCCCGGTCTGCAGGGACTGCATGACGTCCACGATGGACAGCGGTATTGGATTAACCCCGAGTGCTTTATACGCGGCCTGTGCGATGGGGTCGCCTTCCCACACCCACATCTTCTCCTTCTTCATGTCCTCGGGGGAGGCGATCGGGTTCTTGCTGAACACGTACACCGAGCCGAGGTCGGTCCAGCCGAGCAGGACGAAGCCGCCCTTTTCGACGGCGGCGTCGAGCTCCTTGGCGTATTTCGCGCGCACGCTCTCAAGCTCCGCGCGCGTGCGGAACAGCCACGGCGCGTCGAGCAGGCGCGTCTCGGGCGCGACGTCGCCGAGGCCCACGCCGGTGAAGCCCGCGGCGTGCAGCTGCCCGATGCGGATCTTCTTGACCACGTCCTTCTCGTCGCCCGCGACGCCGCCGGCGTAGAACTTGAACTTGAGCTTGCCGCCGCTCTCCTTCTCGAGGTCCTTGGACAGCTCGGTGAGGACCTTCATCCAGGTGGAGCCTTCGGGCGCCAAGGTCGCGAACTTGATCGCCACGGTCTGCGCCGAGGCCGGCGCGGCGAGCAGGAGCGACAGCAGCAGGGGTCTAAAACAGGTCATCGATCTTCTCCAGGTACATCGCGGCCTTCCTCTTCGCCGCTTCATCGGTCAGCCGGGCCTCGGGGAGGTCTCCGGAGGGCGATTCCAGGACCTTCGTCAGCAGCTGCCTGAACAGCTCCCGGTCCTGCACGCCGACGGCGTACCAGCGCGCGTTGAGGACGTGCGTCATCAGATATTGGCCGCGTGTGATCTTATGCGCCCACTCGAAATGGACCTTGGCCTTGGCGGGATCGCCGCCGAGCATGGCGGGGCGTGAGCCGTAGTAGACGCCGAAGAACAGGTCGGCGCCGCCGAAATTGAAGGCCGGATTGAGCTCGTAGACGCGCTTCATGAGCAACACGACCTTGGGAAGGTCGGCGAGCGCGGATGCGTCGTCCTTGGAGAGGTTGATCATGCCCCCCCAGCCGAAGCCGGCCCAGAACAGGTCGGGCACGTCCTCTTTTTTCGCCCACTTGAGCGCCTTCTCGAAATCCTCGCTGTTCTTGTCCTTCAGGCCGATGAAGACGGACTTGAGCGACAAGGCCGCGAGCGCGTGATCCCGGCCGCGGATGTAAAGGCCCTTGGCCCGGTTCGGCTCGGCGTCCTCGACGAAGAGGAAGGCGTAGCCGCCGAAGCCCTCAGCGGCGAGGCGGCGCAGCGAGAGGTTCTCCGGCTCGGTGACGAGCATGGTCTCGATGAGCTTGAGCTGGGAGGCCACCGCGTCACGGCCGAGCTGATAGTCGGGCTCCTCGAGGGCGGCCTTGCGCCCGCGCTCGAGCATGGAGGCGGTCACGCGCAGGGCGTAGCGGTCGATGGAGACGCAGCCGGAGCAGGCGAGCGCCACGGCCGCGAGGAGAAGCGTATTCCTCATATAAGGCGCTATCCTAGCAAAAACACATCTAATTCAGGCGGGAGGGCGGGCTTTGGTTGACGCCGCGCGCCGCGCTGTTGAATAGGTTGAAGGCCTGGCCGCCCTTGATGGAGATGACCCATCTGGAGCCGCCGCCGGGGCCGCGGTTGAGGGCGTAGGCCACGTCGATGCGGGCCACGCCGCCGCTGCGCGAGCGCGTCGAGGCCGCGCGCAGGCCCGCGCCGACGTCGGATTTGAGGTTGCGAAGCGTCATGCTGGTGCCCTCCGCGCCGACGAGGCCGCTGTCCACGAAGACGGCCGCGCCCAATCGCACGAGGTGGAACCACTCGCCGGG
>CAZIBN010000003.1:21998-47774 GCA_964537395.1 uncultured Elusimicrobia bacterium | reverse complement strand
CGACGCGGCCGATCGCGAAGCGGCCGGGCGCGAAGCTCACGCCCTGCTGGTTCGAGGCGTTGAAGATCACGCGGTCCCGGTCGGAGCCCGTCTTGGCCCCCATCCAGCCGGCGCGGACGGAGAGCTCGTTGCCGAGGTTGAAGTCCTCGATGCGCTCCATGCGGTCGATGTAGTTCTCCTTGATGTAGTCCGGCTGCACCCAGGAATAGCCGAGCGTCGGGCCGGACATGTTCCGGTCCACCGGCAGGGAGCCCGGCGCGGTCAAAGGCATGGGCTCGTACTGCGAGCGATCGGCGTACCAGCCGCCTTCGACGCGCTGGACGAAGTAGCGGTCCGCCTCGAGCCGGTGCCCGAGCGAGGCCTCGGCGATCAGCCGCCGCTGGCGGAAGCGTGAATACTCCGACGCGTCCCGGTAGACGGAGGCCTCCGCGACCGAGCGCTGCCAGGCCACCGCCGAGGCGTTGTGGGAGTCGAGCTCGTAAAAAGGCCTCGTCAAGGACGCCGAGCCCGAGTCTCCGGTCGAGCCGCGGGAGTAGCTCCCGTTGAGCGCCAGGCGCGTGGACATGAAGCGCGGGTCGCCGTAGCTCAGGGAGCTCGCGGTCTTGTTCCCGGTGCGGCCGTAGTCGAAGGCGACGCTCTTGCCGTAGCCGAGGATGTTGCCTTCCTCGAGGCCGAGGCCGAAGAAGCTCTCGCCGCCTTCCGTGCCCGCGGAGAAGCGCGGGTTCGTGGTCCAGCTGTCCTGGCTGCGCACGACCGCGTCCACCAGGCCGTCCTCGCGCTTGACCGGGATGATGTCGATGCGGCGGAAGGAGCCGTTGGCGCGCAGGTTTCGTTCCGACTGGATGACCTTCAGCGGATCCCAGACCTCGCCGGGCGCGAACAGGAGCTCGTTGCGGATGATCGTCTCGCGGGTCGGATAGTGGATCTTGTTGGCGACGCGGAACGGCCACCAATCCTCGCCCGGGACCGTCGGGTCGAACACGTTCACCCGCTCGACGCGGATCTCCCCGATCACCGCGCCGGGAAGCTCGGGCGGGGGCTCGGGCGATTGCCGGGCGCCGGCGGTCCTCGCGAGGACCAGCAGCGCGAGGAGGCCGAGCCCGCGGCCCGTCATGCCCGGCGAAGCTGCGAGAGGATCTCGGTCGTGGAATGAGAGCGGTTCAGGGTGTAGAAGTGGATCCCCGGCGCGCCGCCCTCGAGGAGCTCGCGGCACTGCCTCGCCCCCCACTCGACGCCCTCCCGGATCACCGCTTCGGGGTCTCCCTGGACCGCGGCCATGCGGGCCTCGAGCTCGTCGGGGATATGGGCGCCGCACATCGACTGGAAGCGCTTGAGCTGGGCGTAGGCGGTGACCGGCATGATGCCCGGGACGATGGGCAAGGTCACGCCCAGCCCGCGGGCGCGCTTGACGAAGGCGAAGTAGTCCTTGCTGCCGAAGAAGAGCTGGGTGATGGCCCAGTCCCCGCCGGCCGCGCACTTGGCCGCAAAGCGCCGAAGGTCGTCCTCGGGCGACGCCGCCTCGGGGTGCGTCTCGGGATAGCCGGCGACGGCCATCCGGAATCCCCCCCGCTTCTTGACGAAGGAGACCAGATCGGCGGCGTAGCCGAAGTCGCGCTCTCCAGGCGGGAGCACGGGGTGGTCCTTGGGCGCGTCGCCGCGCAGCGGCACGAGGTGGCGGATGCCGAGCGCGCCCAGGCGGTCGAGCACGGCGGCGATCTCCGCGCGGGTGTGCGCGATGCACGTCAGGTGGCAGGCGGTGACGAGGCCCGTCTCGTTCTGGATCCGGCCCGCGGCCTCGACGGTCCGGTCACGGCCGGAGCCGCCCGCGCCGTAGGTCAGGGACACGTAATCGGGCTTGAGGTCTTTGAGCGCCTTGACGTCGGCGATGAATTTATCGAGATCTTCCGGTGCCTTGGGCAGGAAGAATTCGAACGAAAAGAGCGGGCGGCCCTTCCCGAACAGCTCGGGGATCTCTTGCACGGCGGGAATTCTACTAAATTCCGCCGGAGGACTTGCCTTTCGCGGAGCGGCTTTCGCTTTCGTCGATGAGCCGCTTGTATTCGTCGATGACGGTGGGATCGGTATTGACCATGCTCGCGGTCTTGAAGTCCCCCGCGGCGTTGCCGAACTTCTGGGAGGCGGTCCACACCGAGGCGCGGTTGCGGTAGTAGCGGTCGACGAGGGAGTTGGCGGCGATCGCGCGGGAGAAGCTCTCGAGCGCGTCCTCCTGGCGCTTCAGGGCGAAATAGCCGAGGCCGAGGCCGTTGAGGGCGTTGGGGTCGAGCGGGTCGGTCTTCACCGCGAGCGAGTAGTTCTCGAGCGCCTTCGGGTAATCCTTCAGGAAGTAGTGGACGTTCCCGGCGCGGAGGTAGGCCTCGGCGTTCTTGGGGTCCGCCTGCAGGGCCTTCCCCAGCTCTCCGACGGCGGCCTTATAGTTGCGGCGCATCGTGAGGACGATGGCGAGCTTCACGCGCGCGTTCGCGTCGTTGGGCTCGAGCTCGAGGGCGCGCACGAAATCCTGCTGGGCGGCCTCGAGCGCGTCCTGCGCGGTCAGCGAGACGCCTCGGCCCACGTACGCGTCGGCGACCGAGCCGTCGATCTCCATGGCCTTCGTGTATTCGAGCACGGCCTTGTCGAACTGCTCGGAGTTGTGCAGGGAGTCGGCGCGAAGGATGAACACGTACGGATCGCCGAGGTCCTTGAGCATCACCCCGTCGAGGTCCACGATCGCGGACAGGAAGTCGTTGCCTTCGGGATGGCCGGCCGCGAAGCCGATGTAGGCGCTGCGGACGTAGGCGTCCATGCCGATGGCCTGGAGATAGGTGCGGTGGGCCTCCTTGTACTGGCGCGCGGAGGCGTGGGCGATGGCCTTCGCGATCAGGCCCTCGGCGCGGCGCGTGCCGAGCGCCCAGGCGGTGTCGATGTCCTCGATGGCGCGCGGGTACTGCTTCAGCGCGAACCTGGCGAGCGCGCGATGAAGATAGGCGGGGCCGTGCTGGCTGTCGAGCTCGATGGCACGCTCGCAGGCCTTGAGCGCCTCACGCGGGTCCTTCGCGAGGCGCCGGGCCTGGCAGAGGTAGGTCCACGTGTCCTTCGAGCGCGGCTCGAGCTCGAGGGACCTCTTGAAATCGGCCTGCGCGGCCTTGAGCTGCCCGAGCGAGCCGTAGGCGAGGCCGCGGTGCTGGTAGGCGCTGGCGAGCCGGTCGTCGAGCTGGAGCGCCTGGCTGAGGTCGCGCACGGCCTGCTCGTAGTCGCGCGCGCGCAGGCGGATATGGCCGAGGGTGTCGTAGATCGCGGCGTTGCGCGGGTCCTTCTCGAGGGCGGCCTCGATGTCGCGCATGGAGCCGGAGTGGTCTCCGATCTGGAATTCGGCGTCGGCGCGGCGCTCGAGTATGCGCGCCGCGGGACCTTTCAGCGCCAGCGCGGTGTTGAACGAATCGATCGCCTTGAAGTAGAGGCGGTTGCGCAGACGCAGCGAGCCGAGGTTGTAATGGTAGCCCGGCTCGCGCGGCTTGAGCTCGACGGCCTTCATGACGTCGCGCAGCGCCTTCTCGGGCTCCTTGAGGGCGTTGGCGTACAGCGCGCCGCGGCCGTTGTAGGCCTCCGCGAACCTCGGATCGATGTCGATCGCCTTCGTGAAGTCCTCGAGTGCCAAAGTCGGCTTCTCGACGCGGGCGTAGAAGCTCGCGCGCGCCGCGAGGATCTCCGTGTCGGCGGGCGCCATGCGCACGGCGCGGTTGAGGTCCGAGATCGCGGGCTTGTCCTGCCCCATGCGCGCGAGCAGGCCCCCGCGTGCGGCGAGCAGCGGGGCGTTCTCGGGCTCGAGCTTGACGGCCTCGTCGAGATCGGCGAGCGCGCGCTTGGGGTCCTTGTCGGATTCGTACACCCGCGCGCGGCGGATCAGCGCCGGAACGGGGGCGCCGAGGTCTCGCGCGCGGCCATAGGCGGTCGCGGCGTCCTTCCAGAGCTGAAGCGACAGGTAGCGGTCGCCGATCGAGAGCGCGGCCTCGGGCGTGATCTTCTTCGAGGTCATCGAGTTGTGGAAGTCGGACAGGGCCTGCTCGCGGCGCCCGGCGCGCCAGTGCATCTCGCCGCGGTTGAAGTAGGGCGCGTAATCCTGGGCGTCGGCGCGGACGGCCTCCTCGAAATCCTTCAGCGCTCCGGCCTCGTTGCCCTGCTTCAGCTTGAGCGCGGCGCGCCCGAGGTAGGCGTAGGGATATTCGGGATCGATCGCGATCGCGCGGTCGTAGGCCTTCGCCGCGCGCTTGAGGTCGCCCTGCCGGGCCATGGCTGAGCCGATGAGCGCGAACGCCAAGGTGAAATTCTTGTTGGAGCGCAGCGACGCGGTCAGGTCCGCTACGGCCTTCGCGTCCTCGCCTTTATCGTAGTAGACGCGCCCCCGCGAGAACAGCCACAGCGCCGTCTTCGACGAGCCCTTGAGCGCCCCATCGAGGTCGGCGAGCGCCTTCGTCAGGTCCCCCTTCTCGCGCCACACCCGGGAGCGGGCGTACAGCGCTGCGGGCGACTTGAGGTCGGCCTTCAGCGCGGCGTTGAAGCTGTCGAGCGCCTTGTCGGTCCGGCCGAGCAGCAGCTGGGCTCCGCCCTGGGCGACGAATTCATCGGCCGACAGCGAGCTGTTTCGGGCGCCGAAGATGTCGAGCGCCTTCTGCGCGTCCGCCTTCTGCCGGGTCAGGTCGCCGGCCGTGTGCCACAGCCGCGCGCGCAGCTCGTAGGCTTCGGCGTAGCGCGAGTCGGCCAGGATCGCCTCGTTGACCGAGCGCATCGCGTCCTTGAAGTCGCCTCGACGGTAGAGGGCCTCGCTCGCCGACAGCAAGCGGCGCGCCGCGCCTTTGTCCGCGGCCTGAAGAGACGGCGCGAATAAGGCGAGGGCCGCAGCGGCCATCACGAGCGATCGGAATACCTTCAACATGTGGAGAATACCGGGAACGTGTTACAAATTCAATACGATTGGTGTCAGGCCTACCGGTTTATTCATTTCTCTAAAGGTAGTAGTCGCGCACCCAGCGCTGCTTGGCGATGGCGGCGAGCTCGGCGGCGTCGAAGTACTTCCCGTCGCAGGCACGCGCGTTGAAGGTCACGTGCGACACGCGGCGCATGCCCGGGATCACGGTCGAGACCGCGTCGAAGCTGAGGCAGTACTTGAGCGCGCCGGACGCGAGCGTCTCCGCCTTGGGCCCGATCACGGTGCGCGCGAGCTGGTCGGCGCGACGGCACGTCTCCCCGAGCCGCTCGCCGCCGAAATAATGCGAGCGGAAATCCTCGGGCGCGAAGCGGGTGTCCGGCGTCAGCATCCCGGTCAGGCCCCCCTCGTCGAACGGGCAGCGCACGATCACGCCGACGCCCTTCTCTCGGCAGAGAGGCAGCAAGGCGTCGGCCGCGCGCTGATCGAACATGTTGAACAGCACCTGCACGACGCCGACGAGGCCGGTCTTTACGAGTTCCACGGCGGATTCGGGGTCGTCATTGTTGATCGAGACGCCCCAGTTTCGTACCTTGCCTTCCGTTTTTAGCCGGGCCATCTCCTCGGCGAGCGCGGGCCACATCGGGTCCTTGAGCCAGGAGTCGTGCCACACGTGGAACTGATAAAGATCGACCGAGTCGCTCGACAGGTTTCGCAGGGACCGCTCGACGCTGAGCCGCACCCAGTCCGGCGGGAACACGAGCGCCAGCTTCGCGCGCGGATGGCCGGGCCACTCCATGTTCTTCGGCGGCACCTTCGTGGAGACGACGGCGCGGCGGCCGGCTTCTTTGAACAGGCGCGCGATCAGTCTCTCGGAGTGACCATGCCCATAGGCGTAGGCCGTGTCGAAGTAGTTGATGCCCGAGTCCAGGGCGGCGTGCAGGGCGAGCATGGACTCATGGTCGTCCGTCGGCCCCCACATGGTCTTGCCGATGCCCCAGCCCCCGAAGCCGATCTCGGAGATCGACAAGCCGGTTTTCCCCAGCGGCCGGTGCGGCAGCTTCAGCGACACTTCGCTCGCTTTCATCCCCGATAATCTAGCAAATCGCCTTGCGAGTAAAAGGGGTCAGGCCTTCTGATTTTGCGATTCTCAAAATTCCGGATCCCGACCTGAGAATCGCAAAATCAGAAGGCCTGACCCCTATTGGGAGACTTTGACTTGGAGGCCGATGGCGGCGATGACGTCGGCGACGGCCTCGCAGCGCTCGAGCGCGCCCTGGTAGACGACCGCGGAGCCCTTGGAGTCGACCTCGGTCGAATAGGCGCGCGCCTGGGCGAGGCCGCAGCGGACGGCTTTGATGAGGATGCGCTCGACCTGGTCGAACGAGTGGCATTCGCAGTTATAGAGGATGACGCTCCAGCCGGCCTCACGTTCGGAGTCGGCGGGATCCTCGACCTTCTTGATCTGCGCGGAGCCTTTGCGCGTCGCGACGGGCACGCTCAGAGCCTAAGCCACTGCAGGATCTTCCATTTCTCGATCGCCTCGATCTCGTCGCCGTCGCGGCGCAGGCGGAAGCGGCGGCGCAGGGCCTTGGCGTCGCGGCGCAGCGCCGTGCGCTCGGGGTCCAGCAGCCCCACGCGCTCCTGCTTGGCGAGATAATCCGCGAAGGCGAGGGCGTCGGCCACTACGCCGGCCTCGCCGCGCGGGCGGCAGCGCTGGGCGTGGGCCAGGAACAGCGTCCGGTAGCGCGTGCCGAGCAGACGCACGGTCTGCGGCAGATAGCGCGCGGTTTTCCAGAGGCGCTCGACGGAATCGGCGGTGGACGGGGCTTCCATTAACGACACTTTAGCATTTAGGCGCATCTTCTGCGGTCGCCTGATCGTCGAGACGGAGCCTATCGGGTATCTGATTCTTCGTCTAGTTGTTTCTTTCGTGTTCGGAATAAGGCGACCGCTTCATCAACGTGTTCAGTTAGACGGTTACAATAATCGTCGTCCAGAGCAAGTTCTTTAAATCCCCATACAGCCGAACGTTCGCTGTCATACAGGCTGAAATTCCAACTATTTGGAATTTGATGCCTTAAAACTTCGAACAAAACTGCAGGGCACCAATCGGGCAGGTCATTGTCACTGCTCACAAGAAAGAGCAGTGCCCCTCTGAAAATACATATCCCATATAGTCCGTATTCATTGCCCGGCGTTACTGGAAACGCGGCTTTGGCCGTGTATCCCATCTGAAAATATTCATCAGTTAAGTCATCGGCTGAATTTCCCTTACAGCGTAACCTCATGGCAACATTCCCCCTGTGCTTATTTAAATTTAAAATCGTCAACTTCCCCGGTAACGGAATTCCAAAGAAAATGGATTTGAACCCCATCCACGTGCCGTGCCATTTTGCTCCATCCCTTTTCGGGCCAGCGCTTATCAGTAATTGGGACTGGCAATATTATGGCTCCCGCAAGAGGATCGGCCAGCACGCGGGCTAGAGCATTCTTTTCAACATCGTTGCTCGGTATCTTTCGACCTGTGCTGGCACGATTTAGAGGGACATTCGAGCAAATGGCATTAGGGGGCGGTCTTCGAATTCCGCGCCCCCTGTCTGGACCTCGCGCCCCTCCGCCACTTGCTGCTGGGGCCGGAGTCTTCTCATTTGGATCCTCGATTATTTTAACCGGCGTTTGAGGATGGAGACGTTGAGGATTCGCGTAGTCCTCGGGTATGCCCGAGCCTACAGGCGGGTGATCATCCCCGGCATCGCTAAATTCGCCCTCCTCCTTACCCAATTCATCGAATTTGTCCTCGTACTGGCTTGTCATCGCGGGAGCCGAAGGATGCCGCAGCTTGTAGTCAATTCCGTTGATTATCTGATTGACGCCGCCGCCTATCTTCCAGCTGACATACATCGTGGCCAAGACGGACCCCGTTAGGACGATACCGCTCACCGCCGTGACGTCGAGAGCGAGCTCCGCGACGATCATCAGTATTGTCGCGCGCACAGTATGCGTCCGACCAATAATAAATACGGTCCGCGTTGCTGTCCCTTTCGTCCCGATTTCGGTCACGACTTCCGCAACGGGCGCGGGCGCGGTGAGGCTTGCGGCATTGACGAGGTCGCTCGTGGCAGCAGTAGCGCCGCCGTGAGAATCCTCTGCTGGAGGCGCCGCCGACGTGCGCGTTTTGTCAGGGTCGTAATTGTCCAGAGCGTCGTGCGCTTTTTGGGATGCAACCTCCACGCCCTGGATCGCGATGGGTAGCGGGGCATAGCCTTCGTCGTCGGTTGGTATTGTGAATGTGCTCTGCGGCAAACCTTCCCACCCGACTCTGAAAATGACTTTGTGTCCGCCAAGCCGAACCTTGGGAACTCCCTCCACATTTTTGCACGAGAAGCGCATCTTAATCTCGACCGGCTCCACCCCGATCGTTTTAGGCGGATTGACGGGCTCAAACGAGCATTCCGGTTTTGGTGGCTCAGGTTTGGGCGGCTCAACCCTGATTTCTTGAATTTGAATGGGTTCGCGGTCAATAGTGGCCGCCTGCGCTTCATTCCGGCGAGGCTTTGACTTGAACAGCGATCCGATCCCCCGAAACAGAGCGGGAACGCCTTTGAAAATCAGCGCCTCGGCGCCGATAACCGCAAGCTTCCCCAAAGCTTCGCCGAGCTCCGCGTTGGCGTTGCCTGAATACGAAGAGCTCGGGCTGGAGTCGCCGCAGTTCGCCATGCATTTCGCGTGAACGCTTCCCCACTGAGTCTGGGTGTCGAAGCCGTACCCGGCAGTCGTCGCACCGTCGCCGACCGATACGCTTTGCAGCAACGGCATGGACGCGGTCAATATTTTTGTCGTGCCCTGGTCGGCCAGATCTACCGGCAAAGCTGCGGGTGCTACGCCGCCGTCGAGCCACTCGAGCAGGATGTGAGTCGGCACGGCGGCGGGCCAGTCGATCGTCGAGCCTGCCACGGGACGAAGTACCAACAACCCCACGACGCGGCCCTCCTCGTTGAGAACGGCGCCGCCGGTCATGGAGGCGTCGGCGACCGCGTCGGTCTGGAATTGATCCGGGCCCGCGCTCGTTACCAGTCCTTGCGTTTTCGTCCACGCACCGAGGCGGTCGGAATGGGCGAATGCGAAGACCAAATCATCTTTCTTCGGCGCCGCGTCTGCCAAGACCAGCGCCTCTCCGAGGTCGCCGTCGGGTCGCAGAAGCAGAAGGCCCGACCTCTCGTCTTCGCGGTCGACGCTCAACGGAACCGGGGCGCTTCGGCCGTCGAGAAGAGCCACGACTTCCCCCGCCCCCAGGCGGCGGTCGGTCAAGACCCGGATTCCTGATTTTGTCTCAAGGACGACGCCCGCGCCGCGCACCTCGAGGCCTTCCGCGGTCTTGCCCGCCAGCAGAATGAGGCCGCGGCGAGAGGACTCTTCCCGGGAAGAGCGCGCCGCGAGCATGGGGCCCACGGCACGGTTGGCCGCGGCCAGTTTTACGCGCGTTTCGGCACGCTTGCAGTAAAGCTTGGCGCGCGCCTCGCCGACGGCGTCCTCGGACGCGAGGGCTTTCGTGATCAGGTTCTGACGGGCGCGCAGGCGGGCGTATTCAGCCTCGCTGGGCGTCACCGAGGCCGACGCTTGGTCGAGGGCCGACTCCAGGTCCTTGCCCTTGGCGTTCGGGCCGAGAAGTGCCGTCATCCACGGAGAAGTCTTCCCCGAAAACGGGTCCAGAAAGAGGCCATCATCGGAGCGAAGCAAAGCGGAGCGCTTGGCGGCCGGCGCGCAGGGCGGATCCGGAAAACGGAGCGCCCAGGTGTAGTCCACGACGGCCAAGGTGCGATAGAGCGCACCGAGAGCCATGGTTCGGTCCTTGAAGAACGGCGCGGTGCCCGCAGGAAGGCGGGGCTTGGCGGCGAGAAGGGCCTTGTCGGCGTCCTGAGGATGGGCGAAGCCTTCGAGGCTCTCGCTTACGAGCGCTAAATCCGACTCGAGGGCGGCGAGCCGCTTGCCTGAACCCTGCGGCGCGTCGCCCTCGGGCGCGGATGCGGCGGATTCATCGGCGGGGATGGTGTAGCGCGAGAGAAGATCAACGACGGGCTGGGCTTGTACCGGGCCGGACCCGAGGAGGAGCGCCAAGAGGACGCGAAGGACGCGCATCCGCTAAGAGTAGGCTAAAGAGGCCGAGCCGTCAAGGCTCTGATTTCCCGGTAGGTCTATTGGGAAACGGCGGGCCGCCGGGCCTGGATTGCCTCTATGAAAACCACGTGTTTGTGGGCCCTGTGGATAGGTGCATAACTTCGGGGATAGTAACATCTTTGTCATGTGGTGTCAGGCTTTAAAGATTAAGCTCCGAGGGAGAATGATATCTTAACATCAGGCACTTGACTTGGCCAAAGGGCCTATGCTAGGATGGGCCTATAGCTCCTTTCCGTGTAGGTCTTTGGAGCTTATGCTTAGGTCCAATGGGATACCCCTCTCGCCGAGAATCCCGTCCCGGGACGCCACGCCGACTGACGGCGTGCGTCCTATCCCTGGCGCTTGTCCTGCAGGGTGCCGCCCCCGCGCTCGCGGCCGTATCGGCTAAGATCCGGCCGGTCTCAGCCGCGCTTTCCGTGCCGGTTCTGCCCCCGGCCGAGGCCCTGCGCGACGCGGTGAGCGCCATGGGGTGGGCTCAGGCGCCGGCGACCCTGTCCGCCGTGCCCGTCGCGACGCCCCGCCCGTCTGCGCCGACCGGCCCGCAGGCGGCGTTCGACGCGCTCGCGGGTTTGCTCGCGGGCACGCCCGGCGCGGACGAATTGCGCCGCGCGGCGGCGGACGCGGCGGCCGCGGCCCCTCAGGCCGGACGCGCGGCGGCGCGGGCCTGGGCGAAGACCTACGGCGAGTCGGCACCGGCGGCCCGCGCGGCCCTGCCCGAGCTGGCGCTCCATCTCGGTCTGACGGGCGTCCCGGTCCCCGACGTCAAGAGCGCGCTCGCCGCACAGGAGCTCGCGGCGAGCCGGGCCGCGGCCCTGGCGCTCCCGGATTTCGGCGGCGCCCGGCCCGTTCAGGCGTATCAGGAGCCGATCCGGCGCGCAGCCCAGCTCAACATCGCCACCCCGGCGCTCCCGGCCAACGAGAGCGCCGAGGCCGAACTGCTCGAGCGCCTGGGGCAAAGCGGCGACCTGGCCGGCGGCTCGGCCGATGCCGACGAGATCGCCCGGCTCGACCGCCTGCTCGAGCGCGTCTCCCCCCTCCTTCCGGAGGACGCGGGCCAGAACGGCGCCGAGGATTCCCGCGAGTCGAAGTGGGCTTCGCTCGAGGCCTTGCGCCGGATGTTCGGCGACGCGACGAGCTCCCCGGGCGCCTCGCCCGCGGCGAAGCCGGACCTCGCCGGGAGCGACGTCGAGAATAAGATCGCGGAGAGGGTCGCCCGCATCGAGGCGCTGAACGCGACGCTCCAGGGCAACATCGTGCTGCGCGACGGGGCCGAGGGCATGCTCGCCGCGGCCGACCATTCGCGCGCCGACGCTCTGCGCGAGCGCCGCGGCGGGCGCGACAACCTCGAGTTCCGCAAGAACTTCGCGCGCCTGGCGATGGTGATGGACCTGTCCTACAGCCTTAACCTCCTTAATTCGGCCGACGCGGCGCTCGGCAAGATGGAGGCCCTCATCGACCAGAAGCTCGAGCTCATCGAGAAGAAGCGCGGGGCCAACGGCGGGGCGGCCGCGGGCGCGGGCGAGCAGGCGGGCCGGACCGACGAGTGGAAGAAGGAGGCCGAGGCCCAGGCCGCCGCCGACACGAAGCAGCGCGACGACTTCGCCTCGCTCGCGGTCCGCGTCGGAGGCCTTTCTGCATCGGTGGCGCGCTTCCGCGCGGACGTCGCGGGCCTGCTGGCCTCGATCGACGCGCGCGACCGGTTCCGCAGCGTCGACGCGCCCGCCGAGTACGACCGCCGCCTCGCCTTGCTTCCCACCTTAATAGAGGGGCTGCAGCACGGCCCGGCCAATCCCTCGGGCGTCTCCGACCTCTCCCTCGACTACCTGCAGAACAAGTCCGCGGAGGTCGCGGGCTACCGGACCAAGATGGCGGAGGCGGACGCGCGCATCGCCTCCGCCCCCGTCGAGTTCGCCGGCGTGCTTGTGATCGCGGTCCCGGGCGTGCCCGAGGAAAGCGTCTCCAATCCCACGCTCGCGGCGACGCGCGCGCTGCTCGCCCGTCGCCGCGACTTCTGGCTCGGCCAGCGCGACGAGCACGCGAACCTGCTGGCGGCCGTCGAGCGCTCTCTCGATTCGAACGGGACCGCGATGGTCGCCGACGATTTCGGCGGCTACCGGCTGGAGTCGCTCGCGGCGTGGCGCGCGCAGCAGCTCGACCTCGAGGCGCGCCTGGCGTCGGCGAGCGACGCGATCGCCTCCGACGCGGACGAGCTCTCCGTCCTGATCGAGAAGGGTGCGGCCGGAGCGAGCCTTCCCCGCTTGAAGGGCCGGTCCGCCGACGAACTGCGGACTTTGCTGCCTGATCTGCTGGACCGGCTCGACGCCATGTCGTTCCCGGACACCGATGCGGGGTTCGACGCGAAAACAAGGAAAATAGATCTGTCGCGGCTGGTTCCTTACCTCGGCGACCTGACCGTTAGACGCCTCGAGGCCAAGGCGACCGCGAAGGCGCTCGAGAAGCCGGTATCGCAGGTTTTGCCGAAGGCGAAAATCGCGTTCACGCATTCAGTTGCCGCCTTTCAGGCGGTTCTTGATGATATTTCGGCCGACGAGGCGTGGCTGAACGCGGGGGTGCCGGTGTCGCAGGCGCAAGCATTAATAGATCGAAAGCGATCGTTGCTTAACGTCACGTTGTCGCCGATGTTGGCGGAGCTCCAGGGCCTTCTTGATGACACGTTGATCCCGTTTCAGCGCGATCGGATCGCGCAAAGCGATCCGAGCGGAAGCGATGATGGGTACGCGACGTTATACAAGGAAAAGAAAAATCTGTATGTCCGCATCTCCGATGGGTTGCGGAAGGCCTTACCCTGGGGCCTCGCCTCCAACGGCGCCAAGGCATACAACGCGGGCGCAGCCCGCGAAGGCATCGCCCAGGTGCGCAAGCAATACGAGGATTACAAAAAAATCGTCGTCGATTATCAGGATTCCATGAGACGCCGTAAAGATCCCGCGAACACCGAGATGGAGGATCTTTACGGCGAACGTGTCCCCTACTCGTTGGTCCGTCGCGCCGCCGTTTATCGTGATGAGCGTCGCGTAAGGGCCGTCAAAATGAACACCACCGCCGTTGCCGTTAATAACATTTTGTCGCAGTTAGATGTCCTTACCTCGAATACCCATTCCTTTGCCGTTAAGTATAAACTTCCGACGGATCTGGATCCCGAATCAGCATCCACGGGCCCGCGCCTCACCTCCATGGCCGACGCCCGAGTCCTGCAGAACATGGCGGCGGCCATCAAACAGGTCGCGGACGCCGCGCTCGCCGCGGCCGGAAGCGCCGACCTGGCGGTCGGCGGCGGCTCAGGAATCCCCACCGGCACCCAGCCCCCTCTCGACGTATCCCAGAATCAAAAGATCGCATTGCTCGGTCTCGAAGCCATTAAACGACTGGTACCCACGACAGCATCCACGGCTTCAGGTGATTCCTACGCGGAGTGCCTCGCCCGCTTCCTCTTCGCCGACGCGCTCGTCACCACCTCCGACGATTACCTCCGCGACCGCATCCCCGTCTTCCTCGCCTTCCTCGGCCGCGCCTCGACCGGGCTCGACGCTGGCCTCGCCGACCTCGACGCCGACCTCGCCTGGGTGGGCGGCGACCTCTCCGGCGGCGAGGCAGTCCTCGACCGCAAGGTCTCCGCGTTCAACATGCTGTCCGGCGTCGCGCGCGAAGGCGCCGACCTCTTCGGCCAGAAGGCGCAGTGGAGCGCCGAGGGCGTCGGAACCGTCGGCCGGGTTCAAACGTACTACGACACCCTTGGCGAAGTCTACCAGAACGGCGACGAGGCCCTCGACGCCGAGCGCAAGGCCGCGCTCGAGTTCAAGGACGCCCTCGCTAAATCCCGCAAAGGCATCAACGACCAGCGCACGACCGTCGTCGGCTGGCTGTCCCAGCTCGACAACCCCAATGAGACGGCGCTCTCGCGCGTCGCGCAGAACATCTCCGCGATCCAGGACAAGACGCGGGCCGTCCTCGAGACCAACATCTCGGCCCGCCGTGCCGAGCGCGCGCGCGACGACGCCGCGAAGGCCGTGGCGGAGACGCTCAAGGCCCTCGGCGTGGAGCGCGAGGCGCTCGACAAGGCCCTCGTGCCGGTCGGCGACCTCGGCCGCCTCTCCCCCGAGCTCGCGGGCCGTGTTTCCGCCATCGGCAGCACCGGACCCGCCTGGCTCGCCGAGAACCGGGGCGGGCCCCAGACCATGGTCATCCCGAAGTCGCAGTTCGAGCGCTTCCTGACCCAGCTCTTCGGCGCGCTGTCGGCGGATTCCGCCGCGCGCGACCTCGTCTCGATCCGCGAGCAGATCATGAAGGACCCGCGCGCTCTCTCCTCCATTCTACCGGGCACGAAGATGGTGGAAGTCGGCGAGGGCACGGATGGCTTCTACCTCGTGTACCAGAGCGAGTTCTCCACCCCCGGGGGCCTGGAGACCGCGCAGCAGGTCACCTTCGGCAACGCGCTCAAGCTGTGGGGCCAGAATGTCAGCGTCATCGGCCACCGCTTCGCCAGCCCCCCCTCGCCCGGCAACGCGCCGTTCGGCGACCAGGGCGTGACCGTGCGGGTCGAGTCGCTCGACAGCGACCACATGGTCAATTACCTCGACGTCACGTTCCATAAATTCATCCAGGACATCCCGCCCGACCTGACCGTCGGCTCGCAGGCGCGCGAGGCGCGCATGATGGTCTTCGACGATTTCGCGCTGATGGTCGCCGATGGCAAGGTCTATTTCGGCGCGGCGGGCTTCGCGGATTTCGCGGCGACGGACGCCGGCGGCAAGCCGTCCTACTACGGCGGCAATCTGAAGTCGAAGATCAAGTTCAGCAAGGTCCTCTCTCTCAACGCCGAGCAGACCGCGCTGTTCGCCAAGGACCCGCGCCGGTTCCTGCAGGAGGTCAACCTCGACTTCACGCAGTATGACCCGACGCTCAACGAGACCTTCCTGATCGAGGGGCGCGGCCAGGACCGCGAGTACACCCGCTCCAAGCTCGGCGTCGGCGTGGACCTCGCGGCTGCGCTCGACCAGAAGGATACCTTCAACCTCGAGTTCTACTACGCGAAGACGGGCGGCACCGACCCGCTGACCCAGCAGGCCGTGGGGGCCACCATCCTCAAGGGCTTCACCTTCGACGTCGGAGGACACGAGTCCCGGCTCTCCGTCGGCGGCGGGGCGGAGCACGGTGAGAAGGTGGACTCGATGAATGGCCGCATCTCCTACGAGATCCCGGACCTGGGCTGGACCATCAACGCGCAGGGCAAGCTCGCCGGCTCGGCCGCGGCCTACTTCGCCGAGATCCGCAAGCGCACCGGGACGAACTCCGAGCTCGCGCTGTCCTACGGCAGCCGCTACATCGGCCTCAACGACCGCATGACCGTATCCTTCGAGTCGTCGTACACCCTGGGCGAGCTGTGGCGGTCGGTGACGGGTGCGGCGGCCGAGGACCTTCGCGGCGGCAAGACGCTGGCCGAGTTCGACTCGGCCATCAACGACTTCTTCACGCGCGACGACGCGTCGAACCCGGCGCTGGCCGAGCTCGCGCGCGCCTTCGACGCGGACGCGGGCCGCCGGCTCATCGTGCTCGAGATCGGGCGGCTCTCGCGCGAGGTCGGCGAGCTTCAGAAGGGCGGCGCCCTGCTCGACAACATCCGCCAGCGCGCGATGGTCGGCTTCGTCTCCGGGCCCGTCGGCCCGGGCACGGCCGAGCGCGCGACGGGCGGCGGCTTCCAGGCGGGCACCCAGACCGAGCTGACCTTGAGCAAGAGCCAGCGCGACCTCGTGGCGGCGCGCTCCGCGTCGCTGTTCGCGCTCGGCCTCGACCTCGAGGAGCAGCTGCTCGACACCGCGAAGGCCTGGCAGTCGGCCATGGCCGCGGTGGCGCTCGCCAAGTGGCGCCGCCACCTGGCCGCCTTCCTCGCGGCACACGCCGAGGATCAGGTCCTGCGCGCCGAGGCCGAGGTGCGCGTCATCGAGGCGACCGATGCGTTGAGGCGCGCTTCTTTACGCTACGCATCCTTGACCGGCCGCGGCCCCGACGAGCCCCTGCCTTTCGACGGCATCAACCCCAACGACCTGGACCGCGTCCTGCGCCTGGTCGCGCGCGCCCTCGCCTCCCCGGAGCGCCTCGGCGCGCTGTTCGCCCGCGCGCGCACCGACATGAAGGTGCCCGAGGCCTCGCTGGCGGTGCTCGACTGGATCCCCTGGATCGAGAAGTTCACTTTGTCGTTCGGCGCCCAGCTCCCGGACATGCTGTCGAGCCAGGCGCTCGGCGTCGCGGTGACCGTGCGCCTGCCGATCTACGACCCGGCCAAGGGCAAGGTCAACGCCGCCTTTCAGCTCCAGTCCCGGGCGACCTTGCTCGAGATGGCGGCGCGCCTGAAGTCCACGCGCCTGCGCGCTCGCTCCGAGCGCATCGCGGCGCACGGCTGGAACGAGCGCGCGCGCGAGGCCAACGCCGCCTCGACCGAGGCCGCGCGCGAGCTGTCCGACGGCATCCGCCTGTTCCGCAACGCTTTGATCGGCGCGCCCGAGCTGCGCGCGCGCGCGCGCCGCTGGCTCGACGCGGCCAGCGACTCCCTGACCTACGGCATCGAGGGCTCCCTGCAGGACGCCTGGGCCTCGCTCGACTCCGAGCAGGAAAGCGAGAGCCCCAAGGGCGAGACGCGCGATGAGCCCGCGGACATGAACGCGGCCTTCGACCAGGCCGTCTCGCGTTCGGCGTCCTGGGAGGCGCTCGGGCGCCGCTCCGAGGCCGCCCGCGAGTTGCTCGAGGCCTCCGACCGCCGCATCCGCAAGGTGGACGTGGACCTCTCGATCGGCGCGAACATCACGGCCGCCGGCGTCGCCCTGATCCCTGCGTTCGGCCTCACCGGTCTCGCGGTGCTGCCCGTCGTGGGCATCGACCTCGCGCCCGAGGAATTGCGCCAGCTCGACGCGGGCCGCCGGGGCGCTGAGGCCGGCATGTACACGCGCCTTCAGGACAAGGCCGCGGGCGACATGGCGTTCAACCTCACGCGCGCACTGCTCGAAGCCTCCTACGCCGCCAAGCAGGCCGCGCTCTATGAGGGAGAGCTCATCCCCTCCCTCGAGGCGTCGCAGGACGGGACTCCCGCGATGGCCGAGAAGCTGCGCGCCGCGAAAGCTCAGCTCTCGGATCTGCGCGCGCGCCGCCGCGAGTCCGAGATCGCGGCCAATCATCTGCTCGGCCGGCCGCTCGATTCGCGCCTGCAGCTCAGCGTCGACGCCGAGACCGCGCTGCAGGCGCTCGCCGCGCGCACCGCGCGGCTCGACCCCATCGCCGCGGCGCGCGATGCGCTCGAGTCCCGGCTGAAGATCGCCCGCGCCGTCGAGACGGCTGTGGACAAGGGCCTGAAGGTGGACCGCCTGCGCCTCGATCCGATCTCGATGGTCGGGCGCTCCCTCGGACGCCTGATCGCGGCGCTGTCGGGCGACGGCATGCCTTCCCCGGAGATCGTCGCGATCGCCCGCGAGCGGACGTTGTCCGCCGAGCGCGCGCTCGAGGCCTTCGACGAGTCCCTCCCCACGGTGCGCGCGCGCCTCGCCTCCGAGCTGTCGCGGGTGCGCGCGGCCCGGGCCGCGCTCGCCGGGCGCGGCGACGTCGAGTCCCGCGCCATGACGATGGAGCTGTCCCGGCAGGAGGCTTTGCTCCGGGCGCAGCTTTCCGTCTGGGGCGGCTCCGAGAAGATCGTGGCCGGGACCATGCCTCGCTCCTACGCCGAGCTCGCCGACCGGCTGCGCGAGGCGGCCCTGCGCATGGCGCCTCCGCGCTACGATAGCCAGGATATCGGCGCGATCGAGTCGGGCCCGCCGCTCGACGTGACGGGCTCCATCCGCTACTACGACCATCGCCAGACCCTGTCGGGCGACCCCGTCGGGCAGACCTTCGTCGAGGGCTGGCTCGAGGCGCGCCTGCGCAGCCCGTCGACGCCGCCCGAGGCGATGGCCGCCCTGACCCGCCTGCGCGAGGAGCGCGCCGACGAGCAGCGCCGCGCCGGGGCCGCCGCCGCGCGCGCCCGCGCCGACATGGCGCTGGCACGGCTGCGCTTCGACGCGGCGCTGATGCGCTGGTCCGAGGGCGTGGGCATCGGCGCGCAGGCGCGCGCGCGCGTCGCCCGCGACCTCGCCGAGACCGCGGCCTTCCTTCATCTTCCCCCCGGCACGCCTCCCGAGGCCTTGCTGGCCCTTCTTCCTGAGCCCGCGGATGGCGACCTCGCCGCCGCCGCGGCGCGCGAGGTCGCGGAGGCCGAGGCCTTCGATCTTGACCTCCTCAAGAAGACCTTATTCACGCAGGGCCTGCCGGAGGAGCTCGGCGGCCGCGACCGCCTGCCGCAGCTGCGCGCCGACCTGCTCGCCGAGCGCATGAGCTCGCGCGGCTTCACGCCGCTGGCCGCGATCGGCCTGTTCCGCGGCACCTGGGTCTCGGGCGCCTTCCTCGAGGCGCCGGATCCGGAGCGCGTGCGCGCCGGCCTCATCTCGGTCATCGACGATGCCCTGCGCCGCGAGCTCGAGGACAGCCAGCGCCTGCACAGCCTGGCGCTCCTCCTGCACACGCTCATGGCCTCGGTCGCCGAGAAGACGCGCCTGGTCGCCGCCCTGCGCATGCGCGAGCTCACCGCCCGCCGCGACCTGCTCGGCGCGGTCGAGCGCGTGCGCATGAAGCTCTCGCCCGTCTCTGAGATCGCCGACGCGCAGGGCGAGGCCGCCCGCGCGCAGTTCGAGTTCGTCAACGGCACGCAGGCCCTTGCCGAGGATTTCGCGCGCCTGACCGCCGAGCTGTCCGCGCTCGGCATCAAGCCGTCCGTCTATGCCCGCCAGCGCGCCCCCGCAGGCGGACGCGATCCATTAGAGCCGGCTGAGCGCACGGCGCGGGAGCGCCTGCTCGCCTGGTGGGCGGACCGCCTCCTCGATTCGGATTTCGAGCGGCGCAACGACGAGCTCCTCGCCGGCGCGCCCGAGTCGATCCGCGCGGAGCTTCGCGTGCTCGTCGAGCGCTATCGCATCGCCGCGCGGGACGAGGCGGCGGTCAAGAGCAACGATTACGACCCCGCCGAGCGCCTCGACCGCCTCATGAAGGTCGATCTCCAGGGCCGCCGCCGCCTCATCGAGGGCCTGCTGGCCCGCGTCCTGGGCGAGATGCAGTCGTCCGATCCGTCGCGCTCCGCCGCCTGGACCGGCCTGATGGGCTTCCTTCGCGAGGAGACGGCCGCGTCGCTCAAGACCGAGGGCGAGGCCCTGGCGAGCGAGGGCGCGGTCTCCGGCGAGCTGTCGCTCGTCTACTGGTCGGCGGTCAAGGCGCCCGCGGCCCTCGATAAGCCCGTGCGCCGCTTGATCGAGCTCGACGCGACCGTCGCCCGCCTCCGTCGTGAAGCCCAGGCCGCCTGGCTCGCGCGCTCCGGCTCTCCCACGGACCACCTGCTCAAGGACAAGGCGCTCGACGCCTACGTCGCCGCCCTCGACGCCTTCGATCGCGAGCTCGCCCTCACGCTCGAGCTTCCCGAAGCGGCCGCCGACGCGGGCTGGACGCGCTCCCTCGATGGCCTGTTCGGCGTGCGCGAGAGCCTCGCGCGCCGCCGCGACCGCCTCCAGTACGGGCGCGGCATCCTGACGCTCGAGGCCGCGATCGCGCTCGGCGAGTCGCGCCTGCGCGCGCTGCGCTTCAACCCCGAGGAAACGCGTGAGATCGGCCCCGCCTCCGAGACCGTCGCCTTCCTGCGCGGCATGAAGGCGAGATGGATCGGTCGCACCGACGCTCTTCCCGCCCTCATCGCCCTGCGTTCGGATAAGGGCGTGTCGTGGTCCTCCCCCGCCGAGATCCGCCGGCTCGAGACGGCCGGCCGCGTCAGCGACCTCGCGGGCCGCCGCTTCGTGGCCCCCGAGCTTTGGGTCGGCAATATCCCGGAAACCGCCGACGCGGCCCTGACGGCCGGCTGGGCCGAGGTCGTCGAGGGCGACGACGCCGCGCGCGAACGCCTGACTCTGGTGCGCGCGCGCCGCGACGAAGGCGCGCGCCGCGCGGCCCTCGATACGGCGCTGGCCTCCACCGAGGTCGTGCTCGACGGCGGCGCCGTGGGCGCGGCCCTGACCTTGGGCGACCTGCGCCGCCTCGAGGGCGAGGGTCGCGTCCTCTGGTTCGAGTCGCGGACGGACCCGCGCACGGGACTGCGCAAGGCCGTGCCCGTCGCCGCCGCGCGCCTGCGCGCCCCGTCGGAGCTGCTCGCGTTCGTGCGCGTGGACGGCCCGGCGCCGGACGCGGCCAAGTATCCCTCGCTCGAGGCCCTCGAATCCTCCGGCGCCTCCGCTTCCTATCGCCGCGCGGAGCTCGGCCGCGCGGGCCTGCTCGCGCTCATCGAGGAGGCACGCAATATGGCGCTGTCTTCGCGCCGGGCAGGCTGGCTTAAGATCAAGCTCTCTGCTTGGGGCTTCGCCCTCGACAAGAATGGCGACGTCGCCGCCGTTTATCTCGATGAGATAGAGCTCTCCAAAACGGCCGCGGAAGCGGCCGATCCGAAAGATCCCGCCCACGAATGGACGTTCCACCGCACGAGCGACCTTTCCATCGGCCTCGGCGCCGACGGCTCCGTGGTCGCGGCCCGCATCGGCGCGAAGACGATCGCGCTCGGCGGCGTCGCGACGAGCTGGATCGGGGCGGCTCCCCTGGCGCTGGAGACCGACGCGTCGGGCCGCGTGCGCCGGATCTTCAACGATAAGGAATCGTTGGCCAATAAAGCCGGTGGCTGGTGGGTCGAGGACGCTTCAGGACGTGTCTGGAAAAATACGGATCAGGAATTCGCGCCCACGACGCGCCCGGCGCGCTGGATCGATCCCGAGAACGGATTCACGGTGACCCTCGGCCGAGAGCTCAACGAGGCGAGGCTCGAGTCGGCGCGCGACGCGGCGACCGCGGCCCGGCATTGGGCGTACTCCCCCGGGCAGTGGCCCGACCTCGTCTTCGAGCTTCCCCGCGGCGTCGTTCAGATCCCGATCGAGCTCATCACCGGGCGCGACCCGAACCAGCACGGCTACCTCGGCCGGACCTACGCGCGCCGCGGCGAGGGCGGCGCTTCGATCCGCCGCGGCCCCGGCGGGGCCTTGCTGCACGCCATCGACTTCCTCGGCATACTGCCCGACAAGGTCGAGCGTTATTTCGACCCGAGCCAGTTCCCCGCGGTCGTGGACAACGACGGCGCGCTGAACCCCGGCGAGTCGGAGCACTCGAAGGACCCGCGCACGGTGGACGGCCGCCTGAACCTCATCTTCGGCTCGGGCGCGTTGATGCGCGAGGCGAGATGGGCGCAGGAGGACCGCGAGGCCTCCCGCGCCGAGGCCCTGTCCGCCTTCCGCGGCGGCGCGCGCCGCGAGACCCTGGAGACCGTGCGCGGCCGCGCGGGCAACTACGCCGAGGCCTACACGCGCACCGAGACCGGCCGCGCCGCCTTCCTCGCCGCGCTCGCCGAGCTCGGCCTCGGCGCCGGCGCCGACGGCGGCCGCCTCACCGCCGACCCGCGCCGCGCGGCGACCGACCGCGTGGTGATGAACTATCTCCTCGAGCTCGGCGCCGAGGGCCAGGACGCGCGCCTGCGCGTCTACGAAGAGGAGCTCAAGAAGCTCGGCGCGAAGCCCGCGGCCGCGACCGGCGATCTGTCCCTGGACGTCGCGAAGGCCGAGGCCTCCCTCTCCGCCGCCCTCGCCGCCCGCCGCGCCGCCGACGCGGCCCTGAAGGCCCTCGCCCCGAACATCCCCGGCGAGTCCCCCCTCGCCCGCCGCCTCGCCTCCTTGTAGGGGTCAGGCTTTCCGATGTTGCAATTCTCGGTACGGGGTCTTTCCATGCGAATTGCAACATCGGAAAGCCTGACCCCTTTTAGGAATGCTACAAAGTCATATGGATCTCGCCGCGCTGTTCGGCCCTGAAGGCGCCTTGGCGCGAGCCCGCTCCGGCTGGGAGCCCCGCCCCCCTCAGGAAGCCATGGCGGGCGCGGTGTGGCAGTCTCTTGAGCGCGGCGGAGATCTCGTTGTGGAGGCGGGCACCGGAGTCGGGAAAAGCCTGGCGTATCTGTTGCCCGCGGCGCTGTGGGCTGCGACCCGCGACCGGCGGGTGATCGTTTCCACTCACACCCGCGCGCTGCAAGAGCAGCTGATGAACCACGAATTGCCGACCGCGGCGCGGGCGATGGAAGCCTTGGGGTTGCCGTTGCGCTACGCGATGCTGATGGGCGCGGATAATTATCTGTGCGTCCAGCGTTTGGCGAGATTGCGCGCGCGGCCCGACGCCGTGTCCGAGACCGGTAAGGAGACCTTGGAGCGGCTCGACGTCTGGGCCCGCGACGCCCAGTCCGGACACCGTTCCAACCTGCCCGAGCTGATCCCGCAGAACATGTGGGACCGTGTGGCGCGCGACACCGACATCTGCATGGGCGCGGGCGGGCCGTACTGGGACCGCTGCCTGTGGCGGCGCGACCGAGAGCGCGCCGACCGGGCGCATATCCTCGTCGTCAACCACGCGCTGCTGCTGTCCGGCGCGCGCCTTCCCCCCTCGGACGCGATGATCCTCGACGAGGCCCATAATCTTGAGGACGCCGCGGCCGCGCGCTACGGCGTCTCGGCGGGCCTGGGCCGCGCGGTGTCCTTGACCGAGGAGGTCCGCGCGGCGGCGAAGGTGTACGGCGACGATAAGCTCGCGACCTTCGCCGACGAGGCCGCCTCGGACATCGGCCGTTTCCTCGAGGACCTCGCCAAGGGCGCCGGCCTCAACGATGCCGACGAGGAGAACCAGGGCAAGCTGCTCGAGCACACGCCCGACGTCCCTCCTTTGGGGCTCGTGGCACTCGATAAGGCCCTGGCCGAGGCCGCCGCCGCCGCCGAGGGCCGCCCGGATGAGACCGAGATGCGCATGCTCCACGCGCGCGTGGCCCAGTTCGGCCACGACCTGATGGCCGTGCTCAAGCCCGACTCGTCTGCGACCGCCCGCTGGGTCGCCTGGCCGCGCACGGGGCCCGAGCTGCGCGCCGCGCCGCTCGACGTCGGGCGGCGCCTCTCCGAGGGCCTGTTCTCCCGGGGCATCCCCGCGATACTGACCTCGGCGACGCTGTCGACGGGCGACGGCCTGAAGGATTTCAAATCGCGGGTCGGCCTGCCTGAGGCGCGCGAGCTCGTCCTCGACTCTCCGTTCGACTACTCCACGCAGGCCGCCTTCTGGGCCGTCGAAGGCATCCCCGATCCCAAGGACGAGGAGGCGCACGTCGCGGCGGTGACGCAGGCCTGCGCGGATATCATCGAACGCGTGCCGGGCGGAGTCTTCCTGCTCTTCTCGAGCTGGAAGCTCCTCAAGCGGGTCCATGCCCTTCTGCGCAAGAGGATCGCCGACCGCCCGGTGTGGGCTCAGGGCGGGTCGGGCCACGAGGCCCTGGTGCGCGAGTTCGAGGCCGCCGGCAACGCCGTGCTTCTCGGCGTGGACACCTTCTGGCAGGGCATCGACGTGCCGGGCGAGGCGCTGTCGTGCGTCGTGCTGGTCAAGCTCCCGTTCCCGAATGTGTCTTCGGCTCTGGAGGAAGCGCGGCGACGGTGGCTCGAGGAGAACGGCCGCGAGTACTTTAAAGATTGGTCGTTGCCCCGCGCCGTGATGAAGTTCCGGCAGGGCTTCGGGCGCCTGATCCGCAGCGGCACCGACCGGGGCGCGGTGATCTGCCTCGACTCGCGCGTGCTCAAGAAGGGCTACGGCAAGACCTTCCTGCGCTCCCTGCCCCCCTGCAAAAAGATCGGCAGCCTCGACGAGCTCGCTAAGTTCTTCAGCCCCTCTTAGCGACCCCTTGAAAAACGGGCCGCCGGGGCTATACTTCAGTTGATGTCCCGTTCACGTCTCGCCCCTCTCCTCATATTACTCCTCGCCGCAGCTCATGCCGCCGCGGGCGTGACCTCGATACCCGATGCGGTCGGCACGCCCCAGGTCAACGTCTCCCCGGGCGGCGTTCTCACGACGGCGGGACCGTCCCCCGCCGGGCTCTCCGCGCCGTCTCTCTCGGCCCCGGCCTTGTCCCCGTTCTCGGCGCCCTCGCTGGCGCCCGTGCCGATCTTGCCCGCTCAGGCGGCCGCGGTCTCGGCCGCGGCCAAGCCCGTCCCGGCGCCGCTCATCGTCTTCGATGTTCGCGGCAGCCGCGGCGGGCACGGCGACGTGGCGGCGGCCTATCTGACGGCATACGACCTGCTGGAGAGGACCAAGGGACGAGATGACGCCGTGACTCCCAGGATCACCTTCGTCGCGGGCGCGACCGAGCGGCGCATCCTGTCGCGGCTGGCGGGGCATCCGGTCAAGGACGGCGACGACATCTTCGACGGCTTCGCCAAGGTCTTCGACCCCGAGACCTTGCCGGCCGCGCACCCGCCGGCCGACGTGCTGATGAACCTGGCCTCTCAGGAGGGCGAGTTCGCCCGCCACGGGGATCTGCGCTGGTCCGACGGGATCTCGGCCAAGAACGCGCGCCTCCCGGTCAACGAGCGGACCGTGATCCTGACCCAGACCGTGTTCGGCAACACCGAGTCGGCGTCGAACGGGCCGGCGACGGCCTTGATCGGCGGGAGCCGGCTTGAGATGAGCCATGCCGGCCTCGCGCGCGGCGACGCGGGCATCTACGCCGACCCCGTCGCGCGCTCTCTGCGCGGACGCCCCCGCGAGGAGGTGCGCCGCTTCGTGCTCGGCGAGGCCGAGAAGACCGACATCGGCGGGACCGCCGCGGTCGCGGCGATCCTCAGCGGCGAGGTCCTCGCCGGCGCCGAGGTCGGCCTCGCTTACGGGATCAGCATGAAGGAGGTGAAGCCCCAGTTCGAGCGCTACCTGGCGGGGCTCGCGATGAAGGCCCAGGGCGAGCAGGGGAGCTTCGTCGTCGTCACGCCGTCCGCCTTCAAGCTCGAGGACATCAAGAGCGCCCGCCTGCGCGAGCGCGTGGTCGTCTACGACGGGGACCGGCCCATGCCCGAGGTCGCGCAGGCCGGAAAGATCTATATTTTAAAGACCGGCACGCTCCCCCATCCCCTGTTCGTCGGCCTGATGGCCTACTCCCGGCCGCCGCCGGTCGTGGCCGGGGACGGGGCGATGAGCGCGGCCGTCGGCCTCGGGCGGCCGTTCGTGCTGACCAAGGTCGGCTGGAACGACGAGAACATCCGGACCTACGCCGAGCGCCTGAGCCTGCGCGCGCCGGAGGGCAAGCGCGAGCTGATCAAGGCGGTGTACCTGAGCTCCAAGCTCGAGCGCGCCGGCGAGCTCGAGGAGATCTCGGGCGTGTTCGCTGAGACCGCGCGCGCCATCCCCACGCTTACCGACACCATGTTCGCCGCCGTTCAGGCGGCGCGCGACTCCCGATCTCCGGACGTGCCGACCGACCTCCTGCTCGGCGGGGTGAAGGACCCGGTCCTGCGGGCCTCCTTGATCTCGCTGCGCGCGCTTCTCGGCGACGCGGACGCCCAGGAGATCGCCTTCGACACGCTGCGCGGCGGCGACGCCCGCGAGCGCCGGCTCGTCGCCTCGGCCATGTTCCGCGACATGTCGAGCCGGCTGACGTTCCTCAAGCCCTTTCGCGCGCTCGAGTTCCACCCGCTGCACATCCTTGCCGCGAAGCTCGCCTTGAGATATTCCCGCGCCGTCAGCCGCGACGCTTTGTAAATCGATTCGAGCTATCC
>CAZIBN010000003.1:0-21898 GCA_964537395.1 uncultured Elusimicrobia bacterium | reverse complement strand
TATCCCCTGCGTTTCCAACGTTGAAAGTGCTGGGGATAACTCTCTGGATGGCTAACGCATGATCCGGATCAAGGATAGTCCGCGCGCAGGCGCTGGAGCTCCTTGGTCAGGAGAAGGATCTCGGCGCCCATCTCTCCCCGCACAGTGAGCCGGTACATGCGGAGGTCGGCGCGCAGAGATAACAACGGATAAGTGAAGGTCGCGGGGCGATTCTTTTCGTAGAAGAAGTGGCCGGCCCAGGCGAAGAGATAAGCGACGGCAACGGCTAGAACGGCAACGGATGGGGCGCGCCATATCAGCGCCACGATCCCCAGAGCGATCCCCAACGATGTTCCGTAGACGTGCAATCTGCGATTGACCGGATTCAGATGCTGGGAAACATAGAAGGGCCAGAACTCATCGAGCGTCGAAGGGCGCGGGCTCATCCATTAGATTCTATACTATCGGCATGAAGCGGCTCATCCTCGTCGTCGCCCTCCTCGCCCTGGCCGTTCCCGGGCGCGCGGTCTTCGTGCGATCGCTCATGGATAAGACCGATACGGAGCCGTTGTTTGATTCCGAGTACTTCCTCGACCTGCGCAGCTTCGCGTGGGCGCGCGCCGGGGACGACGCCTGGGCGGCCTCGACGGGAGGCTACCGCGTCAACGGCGCCAGCCTCGACTGCTGCGACCTGTACCTGGATCAGGCCTTGCTCTTCACCAAGCGCCTGACGCCCGGGCTCGAGTTCCGCTTCCGCTTCATCGAGCTGTCTGACAAGGACCGGCAGGAGTCTCACCATTGGCTCGAGTTCGAGAAGGACCTGGGCGCCGGCTGGTCGGCCGAGGTCTTCGGCGAGCCCACCTACCGTAAAGAGGACGCCGACATCGGCCTCGGCGTGCGCTGGCGGCGCGGCGGCTGGGAGGCGCGCGCCCGGCGCTCGGTCGTCGACTGGAACCTCAACGGACGCGGCAGCACCACCCAGAACTATACGCTCAAGCCCTACACCGACGAGCTCTCCGTTCGGGCCCCGCTGGGCGTCTGGAGCCTGCGCCTGGCCGCCGACGTCGACGAGCCGACCCGGCGCCAGATCCCCGACGAGCGGCGCGCGTTCTTCTACCGTCGCACGCGGGCTTCGGCCGAGCTCGGCAAGCTGGAGGGCTGGGCGCCTCAAGCTCGGTACTCCTATGAAGAGCAGGTCAAGATGAACACCGTCGCGCCGGGCGGTGTCGGGACTTCCGAGGAGGCCCGGCGCCAGGTCCATGAGCTCCTGGCATCGGCGCGCGTGCGTCCGTCCGCGGACGACGAGCTCGAGCCGGGCGCGGCCTTCCTCCTCCGGGCCGCGCGCTCGGACCTGCCGGCCACCCCCTCGGGCGGGACCTTCTACCGCCGCTGGGAGGTTCAGCCGTATCTACGCTGGCGCCGCAGCCTCAACGCCCGTCTGACCTCGGAGCTCTCCCCCTCGTTCTCGCTCGGCGAGAACCGCGTCCGTCATCCCGGCGGCTCCGCGCCCGACCGATACGACACCGTCGCAGAGGCGAAGCTCGGCGCGGCGCTGGAGTTCAAGTTCGGCACAGCCGGGCTCATCTCGCTGGGCGGCGTGCTCGACCTCGACAAGCCCGGCAAGGCCTGGGACGGCGGCAGCGTCCGGGCGATGTTCCTCTTTTAAAAAACGAACGGCCGGACCTCGCGATTCGAGATCCGGCCGTTTGCGTTTTAAAGCTCGGAGAGGGAGGGATTCGAACCCTCGCTAAGGCTTTACGCCCTAGAACGGTTTAGCAAACCGTCGGTTTCAGCCGCTCACCCACCTCTCCATAAAATGGGAAACGCCTGAGGACATCGTAACTCTTTTCGGCCGCGCTGACAATCCAGGCCTCCGGATTTCTCGTCGGAGAGCTCCGACGTGGGCCGCCCGGCCCGGCCGGACTAGTCCTCGGGTTCGATCTGCTCCAGCGCCGCGAGCTGGTCATTTTGATGCTCGCCTTCGCCTTCCTGATTGAGCGGTCCCAGGCCCCCCTGCGCGCCGGACGGGTTGAGGATGCCCGCGACCTGCTCCTGATCGGGCTGGCCGGTCTCCATGGGCGTGAAGACGTTCCCCGGCTTCTCCTCGATGACCTGCGATCTCGGCACCTGATGAGTTTTCTGCATCCCGATGGGAAGACGAACGGCCTTGTGCGAGGGTTTAGGCTTCGACTTCTTTTTCAGTTTCATAGCGGCCTCCTTGCCATAGAGGACTATACCTCCGCGCCGGGTTAACGACTATGCGGATTTATACCGGGCTTGAGGGTAGTAATACCGAGGCCCGGGAGCCCCGTGCGCGCGGTGACGCGTCAGCGCTTGGGAAAGAGGCCGATGACCTTCGCGGCGACCTTCCCGTTCGGATCGACGCCGAGGCGCTCGAAGCCCTGTCGCGCGGTGCCCTGGTTCGGGCGCGCGCCCTCGGCGAACTGCTGGATCGGCGGCTTCCCGGATTTCTGCGGCATCGTGTAGCCGAGGAACAGCGCGATCACGACGAGGAAGGTGAGCTCGATGCCGACCTTGCCGGCGACGCTTCCGAGATCGAGGATCTTCTCGAAAAACCAGACGCCGACCGCGCCGGCGGCGACCGCCGACAGCAGCATGACGTGGTAGGCCTCTCCGGTCCAGTTGGGGAAGCACACCGCGATCGCGGCGTACACGAGCAGGCCGAGCAGCAGGGACCGGATCATCGCCATGAGGACTCCGACTTCAAGGTCAGGTGGATCTTGAGAAAAGGCTCGCCGAAATCCGAGGGCAGGGCCGGGAAGGGCGCGGCGGCCTGGACGGCCGCGATCGCCGCGTTGTCGAAGTCGCTGTCGCCGGAGCTCGACTCCATGCGCAGGTCGGTGAAGGCGCCGTTGCGCAGGATCGCGAACATGACGATGCCCTCCCCCGACGACGGGGGCATTCGCTTCTGCCAGGCGGCCCACAGCATCTGGCGGACCTGGCTGATGTACCAGGGATACGGGAAGTTGGGAAGGTCGGTGGCGACGCCGGCGGCGTTGCCGGGCATGCCCGCCGCCGCGCCGGGGGCCGGAGCCATCGTCGACTCGGCGCCGGCGGACATCGAGGGCTTGGGCGGAGCCTTGCGGTCGGTCCAGCCCTGGAGCAGGCTCGGGCGCGGCAACGCGATGCCGCGATGCTTCTTCGTCGCGAACGAATCGGCTTCCGCTTGTTGCGTGGGGCGCGCCGGCGCAGCCTCCGGGGCCGTTTCCGCGGGCGCGATGGGCCCGGCGGATTGGATCACGGCAGGACCGCCGACGAAATCGATGATGTACACCTTGTCGGACTTCTTGAGGGCGCTCGGCACATAGAACGCGGCGGCGATCAGCAAGGCGGTATGAAGAGTCGCCGAGCGCGCGAGGAACGGCTTGAGCGCGCTCGTCATTTCTCGTCCGGTGTGACCCCGATGCCGAGCTTGCCGACGCCGAGCTTCTTGGCGAAGTCGAGGATGGTGACGACCTTCTCGACCGGCGTCAGGCGGTCGGCCTGGACCAGCACGGTCTTGCCCGCGGCCTTCGACAGCCGCAGCGTCATCTCTCGCTCGACCTTCTCCCACTTCACGGCGATGCCTTCGATCGTGACGGCGCCGTTGCGCGAGATCTGGATCGTCACGGCGGAATCCGTGGCCGCGGGCTCCCCGGAGGAAGCCTTCGGCAGCTTCACGGTGAGCTGATGCTGGACGAGGATCGGGGTCAGCACCATGAAGATGATGACCAGGATCAGGGAGACGTCGATGAGCGGGACGAGGTTCATTTCGGCGAAGACTCGCCGGCGCTTGGACCCCGTGGGGACGTTCATTGTTCTACTTGTGAGCCCGCTCGGCGAGGCCGTCGAGGACCTCGTCGATCATCCAGCGTAATTCCTCCTCGAAGCGGGAGATCTTCGAGTTGAAGTGGTTGAAGGCGGCGACGGCGGGGATGGCGACGAGCAGGCCGGCGGCGGTGCAGATCAGCGCCTCGGAGATGCCCACGGCGACGAGGCCGGGGCCGGCGCCGGTCGCGCTGGCGAGGTCCTTGAAGGCGCGCATGACGCCGAGGACGGTGCCGAACAGGCCGATGAAGGGTGCCACCGAGGCGATCGTCCCCAAAGTCGAGATGCCGCGCTCGAGCTCGGACACGGCGCGCTGGGAGGCGCGTTCCGCGCCGCGGCGGCGCTCGTCGCGGTTGGAGGGTCCGCTCAAGGTCGCCATGACGACGCCGGAGGCGAGCCCTTTGTGATTCTTCGCGAGCGCGGCGGCGTCGGGCAGCTTGCCGGCGTCGGAGGCGGCGCGTACCTTGGCGAGGAACTCGACGGCTCCGCCGGTGGCTTTCGTGAAGAACTTATAGCGCTCCCAGATCAGGGCGACGCAGTAGATCGACAGCAGGATCATGAAAACCAGAACCGGCCCGCCGGCGATGAGGATCTCTTTAATTCCCGCGTGTTGTCCCATGGGCGGCATTATACCTACTATAATGCGTTCGATGAAGAGAGTGCTCGTCCGCCGTCCCGGTGGGCATGACGCCCTTGAGATCATCGAAGAGGCCGATCCCGTTCCCGGCCCCGGCCAGGTCCGCGTGCGCGTGCGCGCCGCGGGCATCAATTACGCCGACACCATCGTGCGCGAGGGCTGGTACGAGGCCGCGAAGGGCCATTATCCCATCACGCCTGGCTTCGAGTTCGCGGGCGTTGTGGACCGGTCCGAGTCGCCGCTGTTCAAGCCGGGCGCGCGCGTGTTCGGCTTCACACGCTTCGGCGGCTATTCTTCCATACAGATCTGCGAGCCCGGGCGCCTGCGCACGATGCCTCCGGACTGGTCCTTCGCCGACTGCGCGGGCGTGCCCGCCGTCCACTTCACCGCGTACCACGCGCTGCATCAGGTCGCGAAGGTCTCAAAGGGCGAGATCCTGCTCGTGCACTCCGCGGCGGGAGGCGTGGGCACGGCGCTCCTGCAGCAGGCGCGGCTCGCGGGATGCTGGACGCTCGCCGTCGTCGGCTCGGAGAAGAAGGCCGGGGTCGCCCGTGAGTTCGGCGCGGACTCCGTGGCCGTGCGGTCGGAGCGTCTGTGGGAGGAGCTCGACGCCGCCGTGCCCGGCGGCTTCGACGCGATCTTCGACGCCAACGGCGTGACGACTCCGCGCCCGGGCTTCGAGCGGCTTAAGCTTGGCGGACGGCTCGTGATCTACGGCTTCGCCGAGATGTTCCCGCGCGGCGGACGCCCGTCGAAGCTCTCGCTCGCATGGAACTGGCTGAGGGTGCCGCGCTTCTCCCCCCTCGAGATGACGGCGAAGAACCGGGCGGTGATGGGGTTCAACGTCGTGTTCCTGACCGACAAGGCCGAGCTCGCGAAGGAAGGCTTCGACGCGATCGCCGACTGGATGGCGCGCGGGCTCCTCAGCAAAGCGCCGGTCAGGGAGTTCCCGGTCGAGCGCGTCGCCGACGCGCACCGGGCTCTTGAAGCGGGCGACACGGTCGGCAAGCTTGTTCTGACTTTTCCCGAACAATGTTAGGCCGCTTTGCGTCTTGACATGTGTATATGTCCATAGTATACTAATGATGTGAGCGGAACGGATTTCTCCAGGTACCTCGGGTTCGAATGGGACAAGGAGAACATCGATAAGATTTGGCGCAAGCACGAGGTCAGCCCGTTCGAGTGTGAGCAGATTTTCTTCAATCAGCCGATCGTTGTAGCGCCTGACGAGGCGCACTCGCATTCAGAACCCCGGTTTTATGTGCTGGGCCGCACAGATGCAGCACGGCGGCTCTTCCTCATTTTCACCACGCGCAAGCATATGGTCCGGGTCATTTCGGCTCGCGACATGAGCCGGGCTGAGAGAGAGGTCTACAAGAATCATGAAGAATAAGATCCCGAAGTTTAAAAACGAGTCCGAGGAGAGGGCTTTTTGGGCCTCCCATGATTCGGCAGACTATGTGGATTGGAAGAAAGGAAAGAACGTCATTTTTTCCAATCTACGGCCCTCGCTTAAATCCATTTCCCTGCGCCTTCCCGGATCGATGATTGAAGAGCTTCGGCTTCTGGCAAATAAGCGGGATGTGCCCTATCAGTCGCTCCTGAAGATGTTTTTGTCAGAGCGGATCGCAAAGGAACTTAGGCCTCACGGGGCCTAACCATTGCTGCTGCCGATCGCGGCCTCGTTTGCCGTTTAAACACGGCGCCTTAGATCCCCCTTTAGGGCCCCAGACGGGAGTAGATCGAATCGAAGTAGGGCCCCGGCGTGAACGAGGCCGCATGGGGCTCGCCCGACCAGGACGGGGCGACCATGTTCATGCCGCCGCCGTCGCCGTTCCACGCCCAGCCGAGAACGGGCCAGCCCTTCTTCTTGGCGTGCGCGACGATGCCGGCCCAGTCGGCCTTGCCGCTCCCTTCGCTTCCGAACTCGCCGATGATGCAGGGGCGCCCCGCGCTTTCGAGGTCGTCGAGGTCCGACGCGCGCAGAGGATGCTTCAGCGCCCGGTTCCATGCCGCGGGATAGACGTGCACCGAGAGGATGATGCCTGGGTCCGCGATGGCCGCGCCTTTGCGGCCCTTGACCGCGTCGGCGGCGACGGCCGTCTCCTGACCCCAGCCCGGGACGTCGATCACGATCGGCCCGGAGTAGACCTTGCGCACGACGCTGATGGCGTCGTTATACGCGTTCGCATAGGCCGCGGGCGTCAGCGCGTGGCTGCCCCATTCGTTCATCAGGTTGACGGTGACCGGGCCGGAGGCCGAGAGGCCGGCATAGTGGCGGCGCCACCACTCCGCCGCGGTGAGCAGCTCCGAGATATCATCGGAGCCCAAAGCCGAGAACTTGTGATAGGTCGCGATCACCGCGTAGCCGTGCGCATGAGCCTGCGCGATCCACTCCTTCGCCTGGCCGGCCTTGTCGGGCTCGATCTCGATGCGGACGGTCTTGATCTTCTCATAGCGCTTCATCAGCTTCCAGCCGAGGTTGGGCCGGCCGTCGGCGTAGTAAGACGGCTGGAGGTTGACGCCGTCGCCGAAGGCTGGGGCGGCCCAGCCCGACGAGGCGGAGCAAAGAAGCAAGGCCAAGGCGGCAAGACCCCGGGAGAAGGCCATGCCGGAGTATAGCCCCGAGCCGCGAGGGAATCAAGGGCGCGTTGCGATACGAAAAATGTGTTATCTTCGGCTTCTGACCGATCAATACCGCGCGGCCATCCTCCTGCTTCTCGCGGCCTGCGTCATGCTCGCGGCCTTGCTCCACGCCCCCATCCCCCAGGATCCCGCCTATCACCTGTTCGCCGACACGCGTTCATTCGCCGGCATCGTGAATTTCGGGGATGTGCTGTCGAACCTTCCCTTCTTGTTGGTGGGCCTGTACGGCTTGTCCCGAAGCCGCCGCCTGGCGGAGCCCAGGTGCAGAAGCGCCTACATCACCCTTTGCGGGGGCGTCCTTCTGGTGAGCCTCGGCTCGGCGTACTATCACCTGTCCCCCTCCACCCCGACCTTGCTCTGGGATCGCCTTCCCATGACCGTGGCCTTCATGGCTTTGTTCTCCCTGTTGCTCGAGGAGCGAGTGACGGAGTCGAGACGGACCTTGCTGCCGCTCCTGGCCGCCGGCCTGGCCAGCGCGGCCTACTGGTACTGGACCGAATCGAGAGGCGCCGGCGACCTGCGCCCTTATATCCTCGTCCAATTTTTGCCGATAGTCCTGATTCCTCTCATCCTGGCGCTGTACCCTCGCAAATACCTGACTAACAATCTGTTAGTCGCCGCCTTGACCTTGTATGTCGCCGCCAAACTCTTCGAGACCTACGACCGCCAGGTGCTCGCGTCGATCGGCGCGCTGAGCGGCCACACGATCAAGCACCTCTTGGCCGGGGCCGCGACTCTGTGCATCATCAGGGCTGTTCCCGCAAAGGAGAACTCATGCTTAGGGGGGTGAGGACGGCCATCTATCCCGTGGACGATCTCACGAAGGCCAAGGCCTGGTACGAACGCGGCGGGCGCGAGAAACCGGCGCCGCGTCTCTTCGTTCGTGAGCGTCGAAGTTATCCACACTGTTCACATGGTCACTGTCGTCAACGACAGTGACCGGCCTCAGGCAACGGTATCCGCGTGAATTATGACGTGCGTCGGGCTCCCTCTGCCGCGCCCGAGTCGATCGGCCAACCTTCCACCCGGAAGCGCGGGTTGGAGGTTCGTTAACCATTGCGCGGGGGTCCCGAGGCTGATAAACTACGGGTCCCGATGAGAAACGCTCTCGCCGTCGTGCTGCTTTTTCCCCTGCTCGCGCGCGCCGCGGCCCCGACGCTCGAGGCGCCCCCCGGCTGGGCCGACATCATGGGCAGCGGCAAGGTGCCTAACGCCGTCATCGCGCTCAAGGGCCCGGAGACGAGCTCGTTCATCGTCAAGCGCGCCCCGTCCGCGCCGCTCGACAACCCCGCGGGCGTGCGCGGCTATCTCAACGACGTGCTCGGCGGCCTGCGCGACGCGAGCCAGCTGGATTATCGCTCCTCCGGGCGCGTCGAGACCCGCGTGTTCCGCAACGGCCTGGCGGCCCATCTCCTGCGCGCTCAGCTCGGCGGCGAGGACCGCCTCGTGCTCGCTTTGTTCGCGGCCGGCGGCATGCCGCACCTGGCCGTGCTCATGAGCGCCGCGCCCGAGGCGATGCTCCCCTCGCTGATCGGCGCGATCCAGACCGGCAAGGTCGAGGGCGCGGTCCAGTCGAGCGGCGTGGCGCGCAGCCTCGACGGTCAGCTCGAGCTGTCCCTCGGCGGCGGCCTGCGCGCGCGGGCGCTGCTCGATAACGAGACGGCCAAGGGGTTCGTGCTCGTGATCCAGGGCTCGGGCTCGGAGATCATTTTCCAGAAGCTGTCGGAGGCGGACGCGACCAAGCCCGCCGAGCAGGCCGCGATCGTGCGTGAGCTGGCCGCGGCCACGGCGGGCACGACGTCGGCGAAGGCCGCCCCCGTGCGTGCCGCACCCACCGCCGCGGGGCCCGTCGCCGTATTCTCCTGGGCGCCGGGAGCCAACGGCGATAAGCTGTCGGTCGGCTATCTCCCCTGGGGCTACTGGGGCTATCAGCTGTTCGGGCGCGGACCGGCGGCCGATGAGCTCATGATCGGCACGCTCGCGGCCCTCAAGGCCGGGCCCTCGGCCGTGCCGGGCCTGCTCGCCTCGAGCCCGCGCATACCGATCAAGGAAGATCTCCCCATGCGCAAGATTCTGCTCGGCGCCGCGGCAGCCGCGGCCGCCCTCGGCGCCGCCTTTTTCATATCCTGGAGCCTGCGCCGCAAAAACGCTAACCTACCCTCATGAGCGAGCACAAGGACGACGTCAAGAAGGCGGAGCGGCTGCGCGAGGCTCGCGCCGCGATCCTCGATCAGCTCGGACGCGTGATCGTCGGCCAGCAAGGGACGGTGGAGGAGGTTCTCATCGCCCTGTTCGCCCGGGGGCATTGCCTGCTCCAGGGCGTGCCGGGGCTTGCGAAGACCTTGCTCGTGACGAGCCTGGCGCGCATCCTCGATCTGCAGAGCTCTCGCGTGCAGTTCACGCCGGACCTCATGCCTTCGGATGTGACCGGCACCGAGATCCTTCAGGAAGATCCGGTCACGCGCGCGCGGTCCTTGCGATTTGTGAAGGGCCCGGTGTTCGCGAACTTCGTGCTCGCCGACGAGATCAACCGCACGCCGCCGAAGACTCAGGCCGCGCTTTTGCAGGCGATGCAGGAAGGCCAGGTCACCGCGGGCTCTCAGACCTTTGCGTTGCCGCGACCGTTCTTCGTGATGGCGACGCAAAACCCCATCGAGCAGGAAGGGACGTATCCCCTCCCCGAGGCCCAGCTCGACCGGTTCTTCTTACAGTCTTTGTTGGGCTACCCCTCGCTCGAGGAAGAACGCCGCATCGTCACCGAGACGACCGGAGCGTCCTTGCCCGACCTCAAGCCCGTGCTGACGGCCGCCGAGGTCCTCGAGCTTCAGGATCTGGTGCGGCGCGTGCCCGTGCCGGCGCCCGTCGTGGACATGGCCGTGCGGCTCGTGCGCTCGACCCGGCCCAAGGACGCGCTCGCCTCCGAGAGCGTCAAGCAGTGGGTGTCGTGGGGAGCGTCCCCCCGCGCGTCGCAGGCGCTCGTGCTCGGAGCCAAGGCGCGCGCCTTGCTCGAAGGCCGGCTCGTCGCCTCGGCCGAGGACCTCGTCCGCGTGGCCAAGCCCGTGCTGAGACATCGATTGGTGCTGAACTATCAGGCCGAGGCCGAAGGCGTGGTGGCCGACGACCTCATCGCGCGCCTGCTCGATGCGGTGGCTTGATCCCGCGTCCCAGGCTCGACTAAAGGGCCTGGCGCTTTCCCCTCGACGCGCCTCGGGCCTCTCCGGCGCGCCGGGCAAGCACCGGACCTTGGCGCGCGGACACTCGCGCGATTTCGCCCAGCATCGTCCCTATTCCTACGGCGACGAGTCCCGGAGCATCGACTGGAAGGCGTACGCGCGCCTCGATCGCTTCTATGTCCGGGAGTTCCGCGCCGAGGACCGAATCCCTGTCTTCGTCCTGCTCGACACCTCCGGCTCGATGGCGTACGCGGGCGCCGGGCGTCAGTCGAAGCTCGACCTGGGCCGGCGCGTGGCGGCGGCGATCGCGTGGCTCGCTTTGGCGCAGGGCGACGAGGCCGGCCTGGTGACCTTCGCGGCGAGCGCCAAGCTGGCGCTGCCGCCACGCGCGGGCGCCGCCCAGCTCGGGGCCTTCGACGAAGCGCTGACGGCCTTAACGGCCTCGGAGGAGACCGACCTCGCGAAGGCGATCGAGAACGCCGCGGAAGCACTTCCCCGGCGAGGCATGCTTGTGCTCGTGTCCGACCTCATGGGCGACACCGCGGGGGCGCTGAAGGCCGTGCGCTCGCTCGCGGCCCGGCGCCATGAGGTCCTCATCGTGCGCACGATCGATCCCGACGAACGGGACTTCCCGTACGAAGGCCCGTGCCTGATGGAAGGCCTCGAGGGCGGCGAGCCCCTGTTCGTCGACGCGCGCGAGGCCGCCCCCGCCTACCGCGCCGCGTTCGCGCGCCAGGCCGACGCGTACGCGGTCTCCCTTCGCCGCTCCGGGATGGCGTACGCCGTCGCGGAGACGGGCGGCCATTGGGAGGCGGCGCTCGGGCGTCTGCTCTCCCGGTGAGGTTCGGCTTCCCCGCCGCTTTGTGGGCGCTGCCCCTGGCGGGCCTTCCGGTCCTGCTTCATCTGCTGTCGCGACGGACGGCGCGGCGCATTTCTTTTTCAGACCTCACCTTGCTGCGGGCCGTGGACGCGCGCGCGCGGCCGAAGGCGCGCCTGCGCGAGGTCCTGCTGATGGCCGCGCGCTGCGTTTTGCTCGCGGCCCTGATCCTCGCGGCGGCCGCGCCCTCGCGACGGGCCGACGCGGCGGCCGGCGGCGAAGGCCTCGACCTCGTGCTCATGCTCGACGCGTCCTACTCGATGCGCGCGCGCGACGGCGTGCGCGTGCGCTTCGACGCGGCGCGCGACGCGGGCCGACAGCTGCTCAAGCGCCTGGCGCCCGGCGACCGCGTCGCCGTCGGGATCTTCGACGAGAAGCTCAAGGCGCCGCTCGCCTGGGGAGACGCGCGCGCGGCCGACGCCGCGCTCGCCGCCGCGCGCCCCGGCTGGCGCGGCACGGACACGGCGGCGGCGCTGGCCGCGGTGAAGATCATGCTCGAGGCCTCGCCGCGCGGCCGCAAGCGCGCGGCCGTCATCCTCGGCGATGGGGCGGGGCACGGGCTCACGGGCCCCAAGGTTCTGTCCCTGCCTGAGGGCTCCGCCGTGATCGGCCTGAGCTTTCCCGCTTTGGCCAACGCGTGGCTCGTCTCCGCGGGGCCGGCCCCGGATTCGAGCGCGCGCTCGCCGCGCCTCGAGGCCCGTCTCGGGGCGTCCGTCGCCCCGGCGGTCACCCCGCTCGACCTGTGGGTCGGCGATCGCCGCGCCGGCTCGACCTCGGCTTCAGTTCCAGCGGGCGGCGAGGTCCGCGCGGCGTTGGCGCTGCCCGCCGCGGAGAACACGGCCGCGCCCTCCTGGGCCGGTCGCGTGGCGGCGCGCGCGGACGCGCTCGCCGTCGACGACGAGTCCTTCTATTCGCTCACGCACCGGCCGTCGCCCCGAGTGCTCGTGCTCTACTCCGACCCCTTGTTCTTCCGCGCGGGCAAGACGGGCTGGTTCCTGCGCGAGCTGTTCGGCGGCGGCCGCGAGACCTTGGCCGGCCGCGAGGCCGACTTCCTCGAGGCCGCGCGCTGGAACGAGGCCGACCTGTCGAAATACGGCACGGTGCTGATCGCCGACGCGGGCCGGGCCGCGCCAGGGCTCTCCGCCGCTCTTGAAAGCTTCGCCGAGCGAGGAGGCGGCGTCGTGGTGCTCCCGGGCTCCCGCGCGACCATGGCCGACCTCGCCGCGTATCCCTGGCTCCCCGCGCGCTTCGGCAATCTCGTGGACGCGCCCCCGGTCGGCGTGAAGGCCGCGCGCGCGGGCGAGGCCACCTCGGGGTGGGATGAGCTCGATCTTTCAAAGGTAGTCATCCGTAAGATGTTTTTCCTGGATCCCGCCGCCGGCTCTGAGCTTTGGGCCACGGACGGTCCCGGGGCGCCGCTTCTGGTCGCGGGCGCGGTCGGTCGCGGCCGCGCCGTCGTGTGGGCATCGTCGTTGGACGCGAATTGGAGCAATCTGGGTCTCAAGCCGTTCTTCATCCCGTGGGCGCGCGCATGTCTGGCGCTGAGCGTCCCCGAGTCCGCGTCCGACGCCGCTCGTCGCGTCAAGGTCGGCGACGCCATCGTCCGCTCCTGGTCGGCGGGCGAAGCCGCGCCGGACAAGGTGACCGTTCGTGCCCCCGATGGCCGCCCGACGACTTTAGAGGTTTCCGGCCGCAAGGCCGTTTTGCCGGAAGCGTCTATGCCCGGCTTATATACGTTTGAGGATGGCGTTCGCAGCGTCACCTACGCCGCCAATCTGGATCCGTCGCGCGGAGAGAGCGACTTGCTTCCCGCGAATTCTCCACCATGGCGCTCGTCAACTGTGGATGCGCTCGACAATGTATTTCTCGACGCCGTTTACGGCAAAGATTTATCGGCCTGGCTCCTCGCCCTCGCCGCCTTGATGGTGTTGTTCGAGATGTTCTTATCACTCCCTTCGACCCTCGCCGTGATCGCGGCCCCGAAAGCCATGGCGAAAGCCGCGGGCGTGACAGTGCTCATGTTGATGTTGTCGTTGCCGTCATACGCGCAGCAAGGAGATCGCTTCGTCTGGACGCAATTACAGCTCGGCGACAACTGGGATCCCTACCCCGACGCCCCCGCCTCCGTCGTCTCCTGGCTCGGCGAGGTCACCAGCGTCCGCATCTCCCCCGAGCGCCGCGTCATCACCCTTCAGGATCCGGCTCTCTTCTCCTCGCCCTTCCTGTACCTCGCCGGGACAACCCCTCCTTCGGAGATGCGCGATGACGAGCTCCGCCGCCTCCGCCAGTTCATCTCTGGCGGCGGCTTCCTCTGGATCGAGGATTCCGGCGGCGGCCCCCCCGGCGCCTTCGACCGCTGGCTCCGCCGCGAGCTCCCCCGTATTTTGCCCGACTCCGATCTCAAGCCCTTGCCCGCGGACCACGTCCTCTATCGGACGTTCTTCCTCCTCCGCGGCCCCGCCGGCCGCGTCCGCGTCCAGGGCTCCGCCGCGGGCGTCGAGTGGGGCGGCCGCGTCGCCGTTCTCTACACCCGTGACGACGTCCTCGGGACATGGGCCAAGGACGCGCTCGGCAAGCCCCTGCGCTCCTGCGTCCCCGGCGGCGAGCCCCAGCGCGAGCTCGCCAAGCGCCTGACGCTCAACGCGATCATGTACTCCCTGACCGGCTCCTACAAAGCCGACGCCGTCCATCAGGCCGCCATCCTGGATAAGCTCAAGGCGGCGCCGTGACCTGGGGCCTCGAGTCCGGCGCGGGCGCGTGGTCCTGGCTCGCCGTCCTCCTTCTCGTCGCGGCCTTCTCCTTTCACGCGTCCCGCAGCCCCGCTCGTCGCGGCCTCTTGATCCTGCGCGCCCTCGGCGTCCTGGCGTTGACGTTAGCGCTTCTTCGCCCCGCCCTCCTCGCGCGCGAAGGCCAGCTCACCAAGCCCCGCCTGCTGATCCTCCTCGACGCCGGCCACTCGATGAAGGGCAAGGCCCCGGGCGCCGCCTCGCGCTTCGCCCAGGCGACTTCCTGGCTGAAAAAGAACCGCGCCGCGATCGAATCCCGCGCCGACGCTTCCGTTGTATTGGTCTCCGACCGCGCCCGCCCTCTCGGCGGCCTCGATAAGCTCGACGCGGCCGCCCCCGAGGGCACGCCCTTCAAGCCCGAGCAGAGCCTTCCCGACGCGTTGCCCGCCGAGGGCCCCCCGGCGCGCGCCTGGCTGATCACCGACGGCGTCGCCGAGGGCGGCGGCGACATCGGGCGCATTTTAAGCGGGGTGGGCTCTCCGGTGGATCTTCTCGGGGCCGGCCCCTCGAAGCGCGAGATGGGCGCCGCCTTCCTCGACCTGAAGGCTCCCGACTTCGCCTTCCTGCACGGCGTCATCCCGGTCGCGGCGAGCGTGGAGGCGACCGGCCTCGCGGGACGCGAAGCCGTGGTGACCTTGTCCCGCGCCGACGAGAGCGCGCCCGGCGGCTGGCGCGAGGTCGGGAGCGTGAAGCGCCGCATCGGCGCGGACCTCGAGACCTTCCCCGTCGAGCTGTCCGCCCCCGCCGACGCGCTCGGCACGGCGCGCATGCGCCTCGTCGCCGCCGGCGGAGGACGCGAGCGCTCGCGCGAGTTCCGCGTGGAGACCGTGCGCCAGAAGTACCGCATCATGTACCTGGCCGGACGCCCGAGCCCGGAATACTCCGCGCTGCGCGAATTCCTCAAGGCGGATCCCAACCATGAGCTCGTCTCGTTCGTGATCCTGCGCAACCCGGAGAACCCCTCCCCCGCGCCCGACCGCGAGCTCTCTCTGATCCCCTTTCCCGTGGACGAGATCTTCGGACGCGCCCTGCCGCAGTTCGACCTGTTTATTTTGGAGAATTTTTCCGCCGCGCGCTTCCGCCTGCCGCCGCAATATCTCGACGCGTTGAAAAAATTCGTTGTTAATGGCGGCGCCTTGCTCGTTAAGGGAGGCGACAGCGCCTTCTCCGCGGGCGGCTACAAGAACTCGCCGTTGGAAGAGGCATTGCCGGTCGTGCTCTCGTCCCAAAGCCCTGATTTCATCCCCGGGCTTTTCTCTCCGAAGCCGGGCCCGCCCGAGCATCCGCTCGTGCGCCTCTACGAGACCCCGGAGCTTTCCCAGCGCGCCTGGGCGGCGTTGCCTCCTCTCGACGGCTGGGGACGCTTCGCCTCGGTGCGCGCGGGCGCCACGGTATTGGCATCACATCCGTCCCAGATGACCGAGGACGGCAGGCCCCTGCCCGTCGCCGCCGTGCGCTCCTTCGGACGGGGCAAGGTCATGATGATCTCCACCGACTCCTCCTGGCGCTGGAAGCTGGGCGCGGCGGCCGACCCGGACGCGGCGAGCTTCTACGGGCGGTTCTGGACGCGCGCGGTTCAGTACCTCACGGGCGGGCTCGACCTGTCGAAGGTGAAGTTCGCGCCGCTGCCCGACCGCGTGCCGCCCCGCGAGCCCGCGCGCTTGTCCCTGCGCGTCTTCGACGAGGGCTTTGGCCCCGCGTCGGCGTCAGATACGCGTCTGTCGGTGACCTGGACCGGGGCCGATGGGCATGTCCATGAGATTGCCCCGCGCGAGACCGAACCAGGTTCATACTCCGTCGAATTGACGGGGCTTACGCCCGGCCCCCAAAAAGTCCGCGCCTCGGCCCGCGTCCGCGGTCGAAATTGGGGCGAAGATTCAGTCCGTTTTACCTGGGAGCCAGGCCAAGAAGAACCGATGGACCGCGGTTGGTTATCAAAAGCCGCCGCCGCCGGCGGCGGCAAGTTCCAGGACCTATCCGTTGCGGCCCGTCCCGATGAGCTGCTCGATCTTTTGCCGTTGCCAAGCCCGCGCGAGGAGACGGTCCGCCGTCACCGCCCCTTTATCTCTCCGTTCTGGCTGGCCTTCGCCGCGTTGCTTTTTCTTGTCGAGTGGGCCCTCCGGAGGCGCTCCGGCCATGCTTGAGCCCCTGATCCTATTCCTGTCGTTCGCCGCCCTCGGCATCCATCAAGCCGCCCCCTCGGTCACCACCGGCGACGCCGGCGAGTTCGCCGCCGCGGCCGCGATCTGGGGCGTTCCCCACGCGCCCGGCTACGCCACCTGGACGCTTCTCGCCAAGGCCCTTGGCACCGTTCTCCCTATGGGGAACTGGGCCTACCGCGCGAACCTCCTCTCGGCGTTATGCGCCGCGGCCGCCCTCGTCCTTCTCAGCGATGCGCTCCGCCGCTGGGGCGCCTCGCGCGCCGCGCGCCTGGGCGCGGTCGTCATCCTCGGCCTCTCTCCCCTCTGGCGCGAGCAAAGCGCGGTCGCCGAGGCCTTCGCCCCCCTCCTTCTGTCCGGCGCCGCTTTGCTCTGGATCGTCGCGGCCGCCGGCGAGCGCCTGCTGTCGCCCGGCCCGGCGGCGGCGCTCGGCCTCGTGCTCGGGCTCGGGGTCGGCGCGCATCAGACCCTCGTCCTCGTCCTGCCCGCGCTCGTGGTCGCCGGCCTGGGCAAGAAGGGGCAGTGGCCGAAGGCCCTCGCCTGGGCCGCGTTCGGGACGGCCCTCGGCTTCGCCGTGCATCTCTGCATCCCGCTGCGCGCGCTCAAGTCCCCGCCGGTGGACTGGGGCCACGCGACGACCTACGCCGCCTTCTGGAAGCTCCTCATGCGCCGCGACTACGGGACCTTCGCGCTCACCGTCGAGGGCGCGCGCGCCTTCGGGCTCATGGAGCTGGCCGCGCAATCCGGCCGTTTCATCCGAGCCCTGATCAACTCCTTCGGGCCCGCGGGCATCGTGCTGGCCGCCGTCGGCGCGCTCGGCTGGCGCCGCTCCGGCCTGACGCTTCGCCCCGGGGCCGCGGCCGCCTGGATCATCACGGCGGGCCCGCTATTCCTGTTCCTCGGCCGCCCCGGCTTCGACGCGCAGACGAGCGGCGCGCTCGAGCGATTCTATCTTCTCCCCATGCTCGGCCTGCTTCCTTTTCTCGTCTCCGGCCTCTCGCTGCTCGGCGCGCGCGTGCCCGCCTTCGCCGCGTTCGCCGCGATCATGGCGTGCGTCTCCATGCTCCCCGAAGCGCTCGCCGCGTCACGCCGCGATGACTTTTTATCGTACGACTACGGCCGGGCCATTCTGCGGGCGTTGCCCCCGAAAGCGATTCTCGTCATGGACGGCGGCGACGATACCTTCTATTCGTTGTCGTTCCTCACCGTCGCCTCCGGCCTTCGTCCCGACGTGGAGCTCCACGACCGGGGCGGTGTGGTCTTCCCCGGCGGCTATGGCTCCGACTTCCGCACGCTGACCAAGGACGCGAAGGAGGCCCGCCGCCGTGAGGTGGAGTCGCGCTGGTTCGCCTCTGGGCGCCTCTGGTACTCGACCTTGAACGACAAGGCCCTCGCCGGCGCCGGCCTCGCTCCCGCCGGACTTCTGCGACGTCCTCTTTCCCCTAAGTCCTCATTTCCCTACGGCCCCGCTCTTCGCGAGACCTTGGCTTTGCGTTGGTCCCGCGACGCCGCCTCGGCCCGCTACCGCGACCGGGCGCTCGCCGCCTTTTTCCCTTATCAGCGCGGGATCGAAGCCCTCGCCCGAGGAGACACCGCCGCGGGCGTGTCGTGGATCGAGTCGTCCGCGGCGCTCGCTCCTGACGCGCTGTGGGTCGTGCCCGCCGCGTCCTACGTCCTCGGCGTGCACGGCTTTGATTCCATGGCGCGGCGCGACTGGCCCTCTGCCCAAAGATCCTACAGCGCGGGCGCGGCGCTCGAGCCGGAGAAGGCCGATGCGATGTCGAATCTTGGGGTGGCGTTCGAGCGCGCCGGAAAATTCACAGAGGCCGAGGCCGCGTTCCGCGAGGCCGTGCGCCGCGAGCCTCGCGCCCCCCGCCCCTGGGCGGCCCTCGGCGCGCGCCTGTGGGCTGCTGAGCGCTGGGCCGATGCGGCCGACGCCTTCGCCTCGGCGGCGGCGCTGGACCCGGCCGACGCCGCCTCCGCCTCCTGGGCGGCCCAGGCCCGTTTCCGCGCGGCGGGTAAAAAATGAGCTTCGGTATTTTCTTCGGCGTGCTGGCGATGTACCTGGCGAAGCTCCCCCCCGTGCTGGCGCCCTGGCGGGACACCGGGGAGATGTCCTTGGCCGCCGCGACGCTCGGCGTCGCGCATCCGACGAGCTATCCGCTGTATGTCCTGCTGGCGCGCATCGCGGGCATGGTCCCTCTCGGCAATCCCGCCTACCGCCTCGCGCTGCTCTCCGCCGTCGCGGGCGCCGCCGCCTGCGCTTTGCTGTTCGCCGTGCTGCGCCCCAAGCGCGGGACCTTCGCCGCGCTCGCCGCCGCGGCGTGCCTCGCCTTCAACCCGTCGTTCTGGGCCGTCTCCCAGGTCGCGGAGATGTACTCGCTGTGGGTCCTGGGCGCGGTGGCCTTGATCGCCTTGTCCGAGCGTCTTTCCGAGGGAGCCTCCGAGAGGCTGTGGCCCGCGTTCTGCTACCTGTGCGGCGTCCTGCTCGCCAACCGCCTCGACCTGATCCTCCTCGCGCCGGGCCTCCTCTGGCTGGGGCTGTCCTGGCGGCCGGCGGCGAAGAGCGAGGAAAAAATCTGGCTCGGCTTCGCTTTGTTCGTCGCCCCCGCCGCCTCGGCGCTGAGCGGTTCGAATCTCCCTGCCGCCCTGCTGATCGTGCTGACCTTTCTCCTGAGGACGCGGGGCGACGGGGCGGTCCGGCGGTTGGCGTGGGGCGTCGGCGCCGGGCTGGCGGGCCTGTCGGTCTATCTCTATCTTCCGGTGCGCTCAGCGACGGGGCCGCTCCTCGATTGGAACCATCCGGCCACCGTCGCGAACTTCCTGGATTCCGTGCTACGCACCCGCTACGGCGGCACGCTCGACCTGATCTCTCGCAATTACCGGACCGGCGAGCTGTTCGCCGATAATCTTCGGCTTTGGGGAGAGCATCTCTGGGACGCCTTCGGCCCCGCGCTGGTCTTCGCCGCCATCGGGGCCGCCGCCGATTTTCACGAGGACCGTTCGCGCTTCTACGGCCGCCTGGTCGCGTGGTGGTGGGCGGGCCCGGTCTTCATCTTCCTCGCGAACATGCCCCCCAATCCTCACGCCGCGGCCATCATCGACCCGCACTATCTGCTGTCCGACACGGTGCTCCTGTTCTGGTTCGCTGGAGGCCTCTCGGCGTTCGGCCTTGCCGGCTGGCGTCCGGCGCTCGCCGTCCTGGCGGTGCTCGCGTGGCCGCTCGCGCGAGGCGTCCCTGCGCGGCTCGACCGGCGCGCGCACTTCCACTCCCTGGACTTCGCCGCGAACGTCTTTCGCGCCGCGCCTCCGGGCTCGGTCGTCGTCGCGAAGAAGGATATCCAGCTCTACGCGCTCTGGCATTACCAGACCGTCGCGGGCCGGCGCCCCGATCTTCGCGTCGTGGCGCAGGGGCTCGCCGGCTCGCCCTGGTATCAGGCCGACTGGCGGCGGCGAGATCCCCGCCTCCTTGTTTCGAGCCTCGCCGCACCCGAAGCCTGGCGGGCGCTGGGCGCGAACGGCTCCCCGGTGCTCGCGACCCAGGATGCCGAGGTTCCGGAGGCCCTCGCCGTGACCGCGTCGCCGCGCGGAATCCTCCAGGGCGTGGCGGGAGCGTCCGAAGGCCGCGAGGCCCAGGGCTCTCTGCTCGTGCGTCGCGGCACACGCCGCTCCGAGGAGGCTCCGGATTTCTTCACGCGCGATCTTCTCGAGGGCTATGCCGCCGCCGCCTACCGCGAGGCGGTCCGCCTTCAAAAGGAGGGTAAGCCCGGCGATGCAGAGAGCGCCCTCCAGCAAGGCTGGGCCGCGAGCTGGTTGTTCCCCGACATCCCCCTCTTCCTCGGCTACATCCAGGCGAGCGGGGGACGCATGGCCGAAGCGGCGGCTTCTTACACGCTCGCCGACGACCTGTTCGCGCAGAAGCTGGCGCTGGCCGTCCGTTATCGGGCCCTGCCCGACATCCTGTCCGCCATACGCCGCCAGGCAGCCGAGGCCGCCACGCATCATGGCGTAGCGGTGGAGAGGCTGGGCGAACCGGCCGGCGCCGAGGCGCAGTACCGGCGCGCGCTGGCTCTCCATCCGTTGGCGCAGACGCGCTTCAACCTGGCCGTGCTGGCCTGGGGCAAGGACTGGCCCGCGGCCGAGGAACATCTCGTCGAGGCCGTGCGCCTCGAGCCGGGGAACGCTCAAGCCGTTAAATATCTGGCCGCGCTGCGCTCCCGCCGCCGCTAGAGAAGGGGCAGAAGGCCGTTGAGGATGCGGTAGGTCAGTCCCCAGACGACGAGCCCATCGGGCAGGCCCGGGACGTGGAAGCAAGGGACCTCGACCGGCCTCTCGCGGATCGTGACCTTCGTCGCGCCGCGCGCCGCGTGGAGCGACTCGAGCGGTATCCAGTGCGACGAGGCGACCTCCTCGCTCGTTCCGGCCTCCGGACGGGGTTCGACGCCGAAGACGAACGGGCGGATCATGAGCGCTGGCAGGGATGGGGTGGACGGCACCAGGTCGTCGAGGATTCCGAGCAGCACGGCGGGCGGCAGGACCACTCCGATCTCTTCCCGGGTCTCCCGGATGGCGGTCGCCAGCAGGTCCGCGTCGCCGGGATCGCGCCGGCCGCCGGGCAGGCCGATGTGCCCGGACCAGGGGTCGCCGGCGCGCACGGCGCGTCGGATGAAAAGAGCTTCGAGGCCCCGCGGCCCGGGCGAGAGCATCAGCGCGACGGAGGTCTCGATGAGGCCGGGCGCCGGCGGGCGGGCGGTCTTCCCGGTGAGGCGGGCCCGGAGCGGGTCGAAGAGCGTCATCGCGGTCCGCTACTTCTTGGGGAAGTGGTTATAGCGGAACTGGAAGAAGCCGAGCAGGTCGTAGCCGCCCTTGTACTTGAGCAAGGCGAGGTCGAAGTTCAGCTTCAGGAAGCGGCCGAGCTTGAAGTTGATCAGCATCGGATCGCGCGCCGCGCCGTTGAACTTCATGAGCTCGACGCCGATGGGATAGTCGGGCTTGATGAGGTAGAAGGCGCTCACGAACGGGACGGTGCGCGAGACGACCTGCGTTTGGGAGTTGTCCCGCAGATAGAACTTGAGGGCCTCGGGCGTCAGGAACTCGGACATGTTCGCGGCCAGGTTGCCGATGGTGCCCTGCATGACGCCGGCGCTCGTACGGATGGGGCCGAATTTCTTGGAGGCGACGAAGTAGCCGTCGGTCAGGATCTTCGTGTTCTTGGTGTCGATCTTGACCGAGACGCCGGGGGCGGTGACCGTCGGCTGAGGCGAGTCCCGGAAGAGCAGCATCGCCTGGCCGCCGACCGCGACCGCGGGGCGGTACTTCGATTCGGACTGGACCTGCATCTTGCCGTCGGCGGTCAAAGTCCAGAGGCCGATGCGGTCGATGTAGTTCGTCTTGCGCGGCGAGTCGGGATAGGAGTTCTTGCCGTAAAGCCGGCCGATGAAGTAGGCCGCGTTGATGTCGAGCGACAGGCCGGGGTTCTCGAACCGGCCCGCGCCGCGCCAGGCCGTCGGGGTCAGCAGCATGCCGCCGACCGCGGTGGGCGGCGTGACGATCTTCGTCTTGGGGACCTCGACCACCTTCACGACGACGTCGAAAACGACGCGGACCTGGTTGGTCGAGACGGAGATCGCGGAAAACTCGGAGGGCACGGGTGAGCCCGGGATCGCGTACACCGAGGGCGTCAAGGTGGTGAAGCGCCCCAGGGTCATGAGATCCTGCACGTCGGCCTGGAGGTCAGCGGCGGTGTACAGATGGCCGCGGCGGGCGCGGACGGAATCCCGCCAGGCATAATCAGCGACCACCTGCCCGCTCTG
>CAZIBN010000002.1:0-78506 GCA_964537395.1 uncultured Elusimicrobia bacterium | reverse complement strand
GGTCGGCGCGGGCGGATTTTACGTCGACGGCGCCCCTCGGGGCCCGGAGCGCATCGTGCAGCTCAAGTACTCCAACAGCTTTTAGGGATCATCATGTCTAAGCGAATCGCGATTCTCACCGGCGGCGGAGACTGCCCGGGGCTCAACCCGGCGATCCGCGGCGTCGTGCTCAAGGCAAACAAGCTCGGCTACGAGTGCGTCGGCATCCAGGAAGGCTGGAAAGGCATGATCAACGGCACGGCCAAGCCGATCGGCCCCGACGACGTGCGCGAGATGATCGGCCGCGGCGGCACGATGCTCGGCACGTCGCGCACGAACCCCTACAAGAAAGAGGGCGGCGTGGCCGGAGTCCTGGAGACTTTCAAGAAGCTGAACCTGCACGCGCTCGTCGCCATGGGCGGAGAGGACACTCTCGGCGTGGCCAACAAGCTCTTCAAGGAGCACAAGGTCAACGTCGTGGGCGTGCCGAAGACGATGGACAACGACCTTGACGCGACCGACGCGACCTTCGGCTTCGACACGGCTGCGACCCTCGCGATGGAAGCGGTGGAACGCTTGCGAGACACCGGACGCTCCCACCGCCGCATCATGGTCCTCGAGGTCATGGGCCGCCACGCCGGCTGGGTCGCGCTCTACACCGCCATCGGCGGCGGCGCCGACTACCTCTGCGTGCCCGAGCGCCCCGTCGACGTCAAGGACATGTGCGCCAAGCTCAAAGCCGCGCACGCGGCGCGCCAGGTCGCGATCGTCGTCGCCTCCGAGGCCGTGGACATCCCCGGCGAGAAGCAGGAAGAGGAGCTCGACGAGTTCGGGCACATGATCCTCAAGGCCCGCGGCGTCGCCGAGCGCCTGACCAAGATCATCGAGGCCGAGACCAAGATCGAGACCCGCTCCGCCGTCATCGGCCACATGCAGCGCGGCGGGCCGCCCACCCTTTTCGACCGCATCCTCGGCACGCGCGTCGGCGTCCTGGCCGCGGACCTCGTCCATGCCGGGAAGTTCGGCCACATGGCGGCGCTCAAGGGCGACGCCGTGATCGCCGTCAGCCTCGAAGCCGCGACCGCCAAGCTCAAGACCGTGACGCCCGAGTGGCTCAAATTCTCGGACGATCTGCTCTGACCTGACCGGAGAACGATGCCCGACGAAGAAGCGCGGTTCCAGCGTAAAACCGTCCTCGTCAAGCGTGCGTTGCAGCTTAAGTACATCGGGATGGTGTTCCTGAGCGTGCTCGTCGCCTCGATGATCGTGGGCGGCGACGTGTACTACTCGCTGATGCGGGTGATGCTGACGGAGTGCCCGTCGGTCACCGACCGCGTCGTGCAATTTAATACCGTTCTGCTTGTTAAGATCGCCCTTTACCTCGGTCTTATGCTGCTGATCTCTCTTTACGTTTCCCATCGGTTCGCCGGTCCTATCTACCGCTTTGAAAAGAGCTGCCAGTCGCTGAGCACCGGCGACCTGACGCACCGCGTCGCCCTGCGCACCGGCGACGAGCTCATGGAGCTTCAGGAGGAGTTCAACGGCATGGCCGCGGCTCTCCAGGCCCTGCTCCAGAAGGACCGCAACCTCGTCCAGCGTCTGTCCGAAAAGCTCGATGAGATCGCCAAGCGCCTGCCTGAGGGCGCCGGAAGCGCCCGCGACGACCTGAAGGCGTTCAAGCTCGAGCTCGACCATCTGACCAAATCGTTCAAAGTCTGACCTTTTTCGTCCCTCCTATGTTCAACCGACTTATCGCCGCCACGTTATGCCTCGCTCTCGCCGGTGCGCCCTTCGCCGCATCGGCGGCGAACGCATCGACCGAGCGCGTGTACACGCTCGAGGAGACCGTGCGGCTGCTGCGCAACGATCCCAAGCTTCAGTCCGCCGAGCAGGACGTCATCATCGCCGACGCGCGCGTCACCGAGGCGAAGCTGCGCTTCCTGCCCGAGGTCGGCCTGCAGGGAAGCGCGACCAAGTATGACGCGCGCTATCCGTTCGCGCTCTCCCCCGAATTCCGCAGCCTGCTCCTGTTCCCGGGAGGGCCGAGCGAGAGCATCTACTCCGGCCGCGCCTATTTCAACATGCCGATCTACGAGGGCCGGCGCACGCTGAACACGCTGCGCCTGGCGCAGGCCTCGCAGAAGCAGGCCCGGTCCAACCGGGACTCGGTCAAGATGGATGTGACCTTGCACGCGAAGGAGGCCTTCTACCGCCTTCTGCTGGCGCAGGAACGCGTGAGCACCTTCGACCTGCATCTCAAGACCGTCGAGCTCGCCGCGGAGAAAGGCGACCTGGGGCCGTGGGAGCGGATCGAAGTCGAGGCGACGCTCGGCTCCGCGCGCACGCGCGCCTCGGAGGCCCAGCACGCGCTCGACAGCGCGCGCCTGCAGTTCCTCAATACCTTGAGCCTCGAGCTCGACACCCCTTTCCGCGTGCAGGGCGTCCTCGAGACCCGTCCAGTGAAGGCCGAGGTGGAGAAGGCCGTGATCTGGGCGATGGAGCTGCGCCCCGAGCTCCAGTCGCAGACCTATCGCGTGCAGATGGACGCGATCGGCGTGAACCTGGCGCTCGGCCGCCGCAGCCCGACCGTGATCCTCGCCGGCGACTACGAGCTGACTGCCACGCGCTTTCCGGTCAAGAACAACAACTGGGACGTGTCGATCGGCATCAAGGTTCCCTTCGCCTATGACTACTGGAGCCAGCTCAAGCAGAAGCGCGCCGAGCAGCGCCAAGGCGAGCTCGCCCGCTCCGGGCTTCAGGACCGGGTGCGCCTCGAGGTTCGCCAGGCCGCCGAGACTTTGCGTTGGTGGCAGGAGGAATGGCCTCACCGCGAGAGCCGGTGGAAAAAGGTCCAGGCACTTTACGATGAGGCCGTCGGCAAGCCCGGTCCGGCGCTGTCGCGCCTGAGAGCCCGAGATGGCGTCCTGGAGCTGAGGCTCGCCCATCTTGCCGCAATCACGGAGCACATCCTGGCCCGCGCGCGCTTCGAACGCGCCGTGGGACGGGAACTACCGCAATGAAGCTCCTGCTGGCGCTGCTGCTCGCAGCTCCCGCTTACGCCGCCCCGGACATGTCGGCGGAGGCCTTGCTGCGTGATCATCTCTGGCGCGAGGTGCGGCAAGCCCCCGCGAACCGCCGCCCCAAGGTCGGCCTCGTGCTGTCCGCAGGCTCTCTGCGCGGCGTCGCGCACGTCGGCGTGATCCAGGCGCTCGAGGACGCCGGCTTCCCGATCGACACGGTCGCGGGCACCTCGATGGGAGCGGTCATGGGCGCCCTGTACGCGTCGGGGATGCCGGTGAAGAAATTGTACGAGTTCGCCGTCGCGATCAATGTCGGCAGCGGCAACGACCTGTCGTCGGCGCGCCTGATCTCGCTGCTCCTGTTCGACAAGCTCCTCTCCTCGGAGAACACCGAGATCATGCTGCGAAAGAGCATCGGCAGCATCCGCTTCGATCAGACGCTCAAGCCTTTCGCCTGCGTGGCGATGGACGTCTACACCGGAGAGGCCATCATCTTCCGCGACGGCGACGTGGCCAAGGCCGTACGCGCGAGCATGAACCTGCCCGGGATCTTCCGGCCTCTCGAGTACCGCCACCGCTTCCTCGTCGACGGCGGCGTAGTGGATTACATCCCGGTCGACGCCGCGCGCCTGCTCGGCGCCGAGTGGACGATCGCGAGCGTGACCGAGACGGACTACACGACATCGCGGCCGGAGAACGTGCTCGAGAGCCTCCTGCAGGTCATCGACATCCGCGGCTCCTACCTGTCTCGCGAGCAGCGCAAGCAGGCCGATTTCCTGATCGAGCCGCCTGTCGGCGACATCGGCATGTTCGAGGATCATCGCATCGTCGAGGCCATCGAGAAAGGCGTCGTCGCCGCGTCCTCGCGCCTTGAGGCGGCGAAGGAGAGCCTGATACTGGCCTCCATCCCCAAGCTGTCGGACGGTTGGGCGCCGGGAAACCACAAATGAGGGCTTCGGCGCCCCCCCTCGTCTTAGCCGCGCTGCTGCTGCTCGCGGGACCGGCCCGCGCCTGGCGCCTGTTCGGCGAACCGTCGGACCGGAAGATCCGCCCCGTGCAGGAGCTGTCGGACGCGAATAAGCCCGCCGAGGTGATCGCGGCGCTGAGCCCGGATTTCATCCAGACCCTGCGCGGCACCGACCTGAGGCAGGCCTACGTCCTCATGGGCGACAACCTCACCGCGCTCGGGCGCACGGACGAGGCGCTGAGCTACTACCAGCTCGGCGTGAAGCTTTTTCCCAAGAACGTGGACCTGCACACACGCCAGGGAGACATCCTCCACCGCATCGGCCTTAACGAGCAGGCCCGCGTCTTCTATCTGAAGGCTCTCATCTACGAACCCAGGCACTGGGGCGCCCACCTGGGCCTCGCGGAGATAGACCACCGCGCCGGCTTCCTCGACCGCTCCGCGTCGCATTACGAGGTCGCTCTCGAAGCGCTCGACGGACGCGCGGACGTGTGGCGCTCCTACGCGGAGACCTTGCTCGCCCAGCACGACTGGGCGACCGCCGACCTGGCGCTCGCACGTGCGATCGCTCTCGAGCCGAAGAATCCCGAGGGCCATATCATGATCGCGCTGGCGCGCCGCGCGCAGGGCGACATGACTGGCGCCTTCGCGGCCCTCGACGACGCCTTGGCGCAGGGCGCGGGCGTCGGGGCGCGACGCGCCAAGGCCCTGTGGCTCATCGAGGCGGGCCGTACCGGAGAGGCCCTCCTCGAAGCGGACCTGGTGCTCAAAGAATCTCCCGGCGATGCCGCCGCGCTATGGACGCGCGTCCGCGCCCAGCTCGCCCGCGGCCTGCCGGCCAAAGCCGTCCTCGAGCTGTCTCCGTTGACCGCGCCCGCGCGCCTCGATTTCTCCGCCCGCGCGGCCCGCCGCCTGCGCGACACGCTCACCGCGGAGACGGCCTCGAAATGAAGATCCCCTTCTGGAAGCTCTCGGGCGCCGGCAACGACTTCGTCCTGCTCTCCGGCCTGCCCAAAGGGAGATCCGGGGCCGCCCTCGCGCGGGTTCTGTGCGACCGGCGCTTCGGCGTCGGGGGCGACGGATTGATCGTGATGAAGCATCGCGAAGCGAGTGTTCGGCTCGATTACTGGAACGCCGACGGCTCCGCGGCCTTCTGCGGCAACGGCTCCCGCTGCGCGGCCCTGTGGGCCGCGGCGCGGGGCTGGGTCAAGGGCACGGAGTTCACGCTCGAGACCAACCGCGGGCCGCTGAGCGCGCGCCTGACGGGCAAGGGACGAGCGGCGGTGTCGATGCCGGCGCCAAAAAAGCTGCGCCTCGGCATCAACGTCAAAACGCCGGGGCACTCGCTCCAGGCTCATTACGTCGATACCGGGGTCCCGCACGCGGTCGTGTTCGTCCCGGACGTTAAAAAAATAAACGTCGGAGAACTCGGACGGGCGCTTCGGTTCCATAAGGCCTTCGGACGCGCGGGCGCCAACATCGATTTTGTCGAGATAAGAAAAAATTTTTTGTTGGTTCGCACATATGAACGGGGCGTCGAAGCCGAGACTTTAGCCTGCGGCACCGGAATCGTGGCGGCCGCGTTCGTCGCCCGCGTCCTCGGCTTCGATCTTTCCCCCGTTCGCGTCGTGGTCCGCGGCGGCGACACCCTCTCCGTTTCTTTCGACAACGGCCCCCGCCTGGAAGGCCCGGGCAAAATCATCTTTTCCGGAGAGGTATCGATATGAAGTTCGAAGGCTCCTATGCCGCGCTCGTCACGCCGTTCGACCGGGATGGCCGCCTCGACGAGGACGCCTACCGCCACCTGATCCACCGCCAGCTCAAGGGCGGAACCCGGGGCCTGGTGCCCTGCGGCTCGACGGGAGAGGCCGCGACCTTGATGCACGAGGAGTACCGCCGCGCCATCGAGATCGCCTGCGACGAGTCCCGCGGCGAGATCCCCGTCATCGCCGGCGTGGGCGCGAATGCGACCTGGAAGGCCGTCGAGTCCGCGCGCGAGGCCGAGAGCCTGGGCGCCGACGCCCTGCTCGTGCTCGCCCCGTATTACAATAAGCCGACCCAGGAAGGGATCTACCAGCACTTCCGCGCCGTCGCGTGCGAGTCGCGCTTGCCGATCATCGCGTACAACATCCCCAGCCGTACCGGCGTCAACATACAGCCGAAGACCTTGGCTCGCCTCGCGAAAGATTTTCCCACCATCATGGCGGTGAAGGAGGCGGCGGGCTCGCTCGACCAGGTGTCTGAAATACTGACTTTGACCAAGCCCGGCTTCACGGTGCTCTCCGGCGACGACTCCCTTACCTTGCCGATGATGGCCGTCGGCGCGCGCGGCGTCGTGTCTGTGGTCGCCAATATCGCGCCCAAGCAGACCCAGGCGTTGTGCGCGGCGGCCCTCAAGGGCGACTACAAGCGCGCCGCGGCCCTGCATCTCAAGCTCTTCCCCCTGATCAAGTCCCTGTTCGTCGAGACCAATCCGATCCCCGTGAAGGCCGCGCTCGCCATGATGGGCCTCTGCCGCCCCGAGCCCCGCCTGCCGCTCACCGTTCTGTCTGCTGAAAATCGCCCCCCGCTGAAAAAAGCGCTCAAGGAGTTCGGACTCATATGATGACAACGACCCAGACGGCCGGCTTCCCGCCTCAGATCAAATACATCGTCGGCAACGAGCTCTGCGAGCGCTTCAGCTACTACGGCATGCGCGCCATCCTCACCGTGTTCATGGTCTCGCACCTCGCGATGCCCAAGAACGAGGCGACGGCCGTCTACCACTACTTCGTCTCGGCCTGCTACTTCACGCCGCTGCTCGGCGCGTGGCTCTCCGACCGCTATTGGGGAAAATACCGGACGATCATGACGCTGTCGATCGTGTACTGCTTGGGCCACCTCGTCCTCGCGCTGTTCGAGACGAAGACCGGGATCTACTTCGGCCTCGGCCTGATCGCGCTCGGCTCCGGCGGCATCAAGCCGTGCGTTTCCGCCCACGTCGGCGACCAGTTCACCGACAAGAACAAGGAGCTCGTCCCGAAGATCTTCGATGTCTTCTACTTCGCGATCAACTTCGGCTCCTTCTTCTCGACCTTGCTCACGCCCTGGGTGCTCGTCAAGTACGGCCCCTCCTGGGCGTTCGGCATCCCCGGCATCCTGATGGCCGTCGCCACCGTGGTGTTCTGGGCGGGGCGCAAGCAGTTCGTCAACGTGCCTCCGACCGGCAAGACTGGAAAGGCGGGCTTCGTTCCGATCGCATGGGCGGCCATCAACGGCAAGCGCAAGGAAGGCGGCGACTTCCTCAGCGCCGCCGAGAGCCGCTACGCCCCCGACGAGGTCGAGGGCGCGCGCGCGGCGATGGGCATCTTCAAGGTGTTCGCGACGGTCTCCGTGTTCTGGGCGCTGTTCGACCAGCACGGCTCGTCGTGGGTGCTCCAAGCCCAGCAGATGAACCTGGACTTCCTCGGGATCAAGTTCGAGGCCTCGCAGATCTCGGCCCTGAACCCGATCATGGTCATGGTGCTGATCCCGATCTTCTCCAAAGGCATATACCCCGGCGTCGAGAAGCTCACGGGCTGGGCGATGACGCCTCTGCGCCGTATGTCGGGCGGCATGGTCATCGCGGCGAGCTCCTTCGCCGCGGCGGCCATGATCCAGTCGGCGATCGACGCGGGCGGGGTGCCCTCCATCGGCTGGCAGTTCATCCCGTACCTCCTGATCACGGTCGCCGAGATCATGGTCTCGATCACCGGCCTCGAGTTCGCTTACACCCAGGCGCCTCGCGCGATGAAGAGTACGATCATGAGCTTCTGGCTCCTGACCGTGTTCGCCGGCAACATGCTGACCGCCTATGTCTCGGAGATCAACAAGTTCCAGGGCGCGGCGTTCTTCTGGTTCTTCGCGGTCCTGATGCTCGGCTTCTCGGGCGTGTTCATCTGGAGCGCGTCGCGCTATAAGGTGCGCGAATACCTCGAGGACGGCTCGGCTCCCGTCGGCCACTAGCTAAACGATGCCCGATATCCGGAAGGCGTCGAGCGTACAGAACGGCGCGTTGCGCCGCTTCTACGCCGACGCCTTTCCGGACCGGGCGGCCTTTCTCGCCGAGCACTGGGAGTGGCTGTACCGGGTGGGACGATTTCCCGGCATCGAGCCCCTGGTCCTCGTCGAGGGCGAGCGCGTCGTCGGCCACGCGGGGGCGATCCCGGTCAAGCTCGCGCACGGGGGCAAGGTCGAAACGGCGATCTGGTTCGTCGACTTTTCGATACTTCCCGAGTATCAGGGCAAGGGGCACGGCAAGACGCTGACCGAAGCATGGATGGCCCTGTGTCCGCGGCGCATCACCTTCTGCAACGACCTCTCGATGAAGGTGTTCCTCAAGCTCGGCTGGACCGAGCGCTCCGACACGAGCGTGCGCAGCCTGCCGCTCGAGCTCTCCGGCCCGTTGCGCCGCCGCTACGGCCCGCTGGCCGCCGCGGCGGGCCCGGCCCTGGGCCTCGCGGCCCGCGCCATGCTTAAGGCGCTGACCTTCGGCGCGCCCCTTCTGGAGATCAGGCCGCTGCCGCTCGACGCCGGCGGCCTCGCCGAACGCCTCGACGACGTCTCGGCCCCAACGCGCGTCGTGCGCGACGCGGATTGGGTCCGCTGGCGCCTGCTCGAGCATCCGCGGCGCGAGGAGCAGGTCCTGGCCGAAGCCGGCGGCGTCAGCGCGGTGTTCCGTTTATTCAACAGCCTCGGCCGGCGCCGCGCGCATCTGCTCGTAGTCGGCCCGGGCCCCACGCCCGCTCGTGCCGCGATGGTCAAGGCCTTCGCGCGCTGGGCGCTCGATCAGGACGCCGACGACCTGTGGATGGCCGGCAACGACGAGGCCCTGCTCGCGGCGGCCGCTCCCATCCTGCGCCGCGGCCGCACGCTGCGCTACGCCTGGCACGGGGCCGACGCGGCCGCGGCCGGGATGCTCTCGATGCCGTTGCCTTCGCAGGGCATCGACAGCGACCACGACCTGATGTTCCCATGAAATCTTCTTTTCTTAAAGCCGCTTTCGCCCTCGGCCTTGATCGTCCCCTCAGATGGCTGCGGCGCCGCAACGCGGTCGTTTTGATGTATCACGGCTTCACGGACCGGCCGTCCGACGGGATCGTCAATTATCAAGGCAACCGGCTTCAGCAGGAGACTTTCCGCCGTCAGCTGGCCTTTCTTAAAGAGAACTGCGCCCTCGTGACCTTGCGCCAGGTCGCGGCCTCGCTGTCCGGCGGCCCGCCTCTTCCCGACAATGCCGTCGCCCTCACCATCGACGACGGCTACGAGTCGGTGTACACCTTGGGCTTCCCCGCCCTGCGCGAGGCCAAGGCCCCGGCGACGTTGTTCCTCGCCACCCAGTTCGTCGATGAGCGCGTCCCGCTGTGGCCCGACCGCCTCGAGCACGCCTTCGCGGGCGCCCCCGGAGATCCCGCCGCCCGCCGGGAGCGCCTCAAGGAGCTTCAACGCGCCGCCAAGTCCCTGCTCCCTGTCCCGCGCGAGGCGCTGATCGCCCCCGTCGAGGCCGAGCTGGGTCGAAAGCTGATCCTCGACGCCAACGCGCCCGGGAATTACCGTCCCCTGACCTGGGCTCAGGCCAAGGAGATGGCGGACACGGGCTTGATGGAGATCGGCAGCCACACGCACTCCCACACCATCGTCACGCTTCTCGGTGAGGAGGAAGGGCTCCGAGAGCTGGCGCGATCCAAGGCCCTCGTGGAAAAAAACATCGGGCGCCCCTGCGACCTGTTCTGCTACCCCAACGGCGACTACGACGACTTCTCCGATAAAACGACCGCGATGCTGAAGTCCTCAGGCTTCCTCTGCGGTCTGACCACGGTCGCCGGCTTCGTCAATACCGGCTCCAACCCCTACACCATGCTCCGCTTCGGCACCGACGACCGCGACTCCTTCGAGAAATTCCGCATGACCTTCAGCCTCGGCCGCAACCTCCTGCAGGGAACCCGCCGCCACCTCGGTGTCAGGCCTATAGTTACTTCAATTGCTTAGAACTCGCACCGGTGCGAGTTCCGGAAGGTCGTAAAAGCTAAAATCTGATTATGAAGCCCCGCTCAAAAGCTGTATTCATCGATCGCGACGGCGTCCTGATCCGCGAAGCGGATCATCTGGATTCGATCGCGGGGCTCAAGGTCTTCAAGAATGCGCCGCGGGCGCTCAAGCTTCTGCGCGAGGCCGGCTTTAAGATCGTGATCGTCACCAACCAGTCCGGCGTTGCCCGCGGCTACTTCTCTTTGAAGACCGTGCGCTCGATCCATGCCGAGCTCAAGCGTCGTTTGGGCAAGGCGGGAGCGAAGTGGGACGCGATCTATTTCTCACCCCATGGGCCGGACAGCAGCCATCCGTGGCGCAAGCCCGGGACGGGCATGCTGCTGGCCGCCAAACAGAAATTCGGCCTCGACATAAAGGGCTCCTTCATGATCGGAGACAAGACGTCGGACATCGAGTGCGCGCGCCGCGCCGGCTGCGCGTCGGCCCTCGTCCGCACGGGCTACGGCGGGCGCGACAAGGCCTATAAAGCGAAGCCTACGGTCGTTTGCCGCGACATACTGTCCGCGGCCCGCTGGATCACCTCTCAGCCATAGAGCATTCGACTCAACTCGCACCGGTTCAAGCCCCGAGCAATTAGCGTAAGTATAAGCCTGACACCACTGGACCAATGGATACTCCAAAGTACAACGAGAAGATGATCGCCGCCAAGGCGAAGATGCTGGAGCGGTTCAGGAAGGACAAGGCCGCCCGATCCGAATCCCAGAGGCGCGATCGCCTGCCTCCGGGGCAGACGTGGAGCAAAGGCTTCCCCGTGCTGGACCTCGGCGTCCATCCCCCCTTCGACGAGAAGGAGTGGAGCTTCAAGGTGTGGGGTGAGGTCGAGAACCCGATCGCATTGAACTGGAAGGAGTTTCAGGCCCTCCCCAAGACGGACAGCGTCAGCGACTTCCACTGCGTCACGACCTGGTCGAAGATGGACGCGAGATGGGGCGGCGTGCTGATGATCGACCTGCTCAAGCTCGTGCGCCCCAAGCCCGCCGCCGCCTTCGTGATCCAGCACTGCGCCGAGCAGTACACGACGAACACCTCTTTGCTCGAGGCCTCGACGGCCGACGCGCTCCTCGCCTACGAGCTCGACGGCAGCCCGCTGCCGCTCGAGCACGGCGGGCCGATGCGCATGGTGATACCGACCTTGTACGCGTGGAAATCCGGGAAGTTCCTGCGGGGCCTCGAGCTCGCCTCTGCCGACAAGCCCGGGTTCTGGGAGACGCGAGGCTACCACAATCGGGCCGATCCGTGGCTTGAAGAGCGGCACGAAAGGTAGAATGCCCGGCATGAAGGAAATCCTGCGCAAGGCGAAGCTAGCCCTGTCCTCGGCGGTGTTCGCCGCCGGGGCGACCTTCTCCCAAAAAACAGAGGTGAACACGATGCAAGCTGAGAAAACGAAGGGCCGCATCTACGAATTCGAGATGACGAGCATCGACGGAAAGCCGACCAAGCTCTCCAAATACAAAGGCCACCCTCTTCTCATCGTCAACACCGCCTCGCTTTGCGGCTTCACCCCGCAATACACCGACCTCGAGGCGCTGTACCAGAAGTATCAAGGCAAGGGCTTGCGCATCGCGGCCTTCCCCGCCAACGAGTTCGGCGCTCAGGAGCCCGGCACCGACGCCGACATCAAAAGCTTCTGCATGACCAAGTTCGCGCTCTCCTTCGACCTCTACTCGAAGATCAGCGTAAAAGGCCCTGCGATCCATCCTTTATATAAGTACCTGACGACCGAGGCCGGATTCAACGGCGACATCCCCTGGAACTTCTCCAAGTTCCTCGTCGATAAGGACGGGCTCGTCGTCGCCCGCTTCGGCCCCGACGCCAACCCCGTCGGCAAGGAGATCAGCGGCAAGATCGAGGCTCTGCTGGCGTGATGGGCGAGCCTCTCTTTTCGATCGTCCTCCCCACCTACAACCGGGCGCATATGCTGCCCGGGGCCCTGTCCACCGTCCTGCGCCAGACCTGCGGCGATTACGAGGTCCTGATCGTCGACGACGGGTCCATGGACGAGACGCCGGAGATGATCAAGGGCTGGACCAAGGATCCGCGCTTCAAGTATACCCGCGTCCCGAAGAACATCGGGAACATGGCCTGCCGCAACATGGCCCTGGAGATGGCGACGGGGACGTGGATCACGAACATAGACTCCGATGACTTTTGGACGCTGAATCGTCTGGAGAAATTCGCCGAATTCTTCAAGGCCCGCCCGCAGGCCGGATTTGTTTTTTCGGACGGCTGGCTGCACCGTTACGATCGCCTGATCGGCACCGCGTTCCCGCCCGGGATGAATATCGAGGAAGGCAAGGTCCCCGGTCACTACGCCGTCGGTGAGGAGTTCCTGCCGTACCTCACGACGAATCTCGCGATCCCGCGCGCGCTGTATAAAAAGTACGGCCATTACCGCTCGGACATGGTCATCCTCGACAACGAGCTCTATGCGCGCATGCTCGCCGACGGCGTCGAGGTGGGTGTGATCTACGAGCGCCTGGCGGTCCGCCGCATCCATGAGGGCCAGGTCACGCACAAGTGGCTCGAGGAGTACCCCGAAGGCATGGCCGCGCTCGTCGCCGGCGGCACGCCGCCCGACATACTCGCCGCCGAGAAAAAGAAGATCGTGCGCGAGATCGCCTCTTATCTCGTCAAGAATCTCCAGCCCGCAAAGGCCCGGGAATTCCTGCTCAAGGAACTCGGAGACGAGGCGAAGAGCATGCCCGTTTACAAAGCGACGCTCGTACCCGCGCCGCTTCTGGCCGCGGCAAAAGAGGCGCGCAAGTCCTGGCTCACTGTGCGCCACCATCGCGTCCTGGCAAGCGCGGAGAAGCGTGCCGTCTATGACCTCATCGATCCGCTGATCGCGACTGAGAACGCGCTCCTGCGCGCGAAACGCGCCGCCGGCGCCTAGGCGCGGCCTACTTCTTGGGAGCGATCGTCCAGCCGGTCGGGACAGGCTTGCCGGGGATGATCACCGTGCCGGCCGGCACGATGAAGGGCTTGAGACGGCCGTCGGCCTGCGCACGGCGATAGGTGACCTCGAGGTTCTTTTTGGCCATGTCGAAGTTCTGGTCGTAGGAGAGCGCGATACGATATGCCTGCTCAGCCTCCAGGAAGAGGTTGTCCATGAACAGGGCGTTGGCCATGCTCGTGTAGGCCTCCGCGGACTCCCGCGGCCGGGCGCGACCGACATGGTGATGGGCCCACAGGCCGTCCAGCTCTTCGTAGCTCTGATACGAGAGGATGGTGCTTCTCAGCCACGGCTTGGCGAGCAAGGACGGCTCCACAGCGCAGCCCTGCGCGTCGATGAGGGCCTGGTAGGTCTTCACCGCGAGGGCGTACTCCTTGCGGATCATGTGGATCTGCGCCGTGCGGTAGAAGTTCGGCGCGAAGACAGGGTCGATCTGGTTGTAGAACTTGAAGCGCATGAGCGCCAGATCGAGATACTTCTGGGCTTCCTCGGGGCGGCCGTTGTTGGTCGCCCATTCGGCGCGGCGCAGATGCAGGTTGCCGATCTGATGATGCATCTGCACGTAGTTCGGCGCGAGCTTACGGACTTCCTCGTACCAGTACATCGCGCGCTCGTAGTCGTCGTGCGGGACGTTCCCGGTGTCGCCCCAGTTCGGCAGATACGCCTTCGTCATGTTGAAGCGGTCGTTAAAAACATTACCCAAGAAGTACTTCGACATCACGAAGTCAGGGTTGAGCTTGTTGACGATCAGATAGTTGCCGACGGCGGGCTCCCACTGGCGCTCTTTGGAGAAGTAGATGGCCACGTTGTGGTGGATATCGGCCTTGAAGTAGCCCCAGAACTGGTACAGCGGCGCGAGCATCGCGAGCACGATCAACGGAACGACGGGATTCTCGGAGAGGATGCACAGGCGGATCATGACCCAGCCGAGCCAGAGCATGCAGCCGCCGAAGACGCCCCAGGCGAGCCACCACTGCAGAAGCTCGCCGCCGCCCGGCACGCGCGAAAGCGGGCCCTGGAGCATGCAGAACTCGCCGAACATGCCCGCGAACGGGAGCATCTTGAACAGGGACCAATCCTTGAAGAAAGCGAGATAGAGAACGCCGCCGGCCGCGGCGAGCCGCAGCGGCCAGATCAGCATCTCCGATAACGTCGCCCACAGCGAAGACGCTTCGGCGGGGTCGGCGGCCGGCGCCGCCTCGCGCGCGTGGAGCTCATAGAGCGCCTTGCCGCGCGCGACATTGACGATGAGGCCCGACAGCAGCCCCAGGTAGACGCCCGATGACACGAAGCGCAGGCTCACGTCGAAGCAGTTGTGCCCGAGCATGCCCATGAACGAGACGATCACGCCGATCAGGTCGAAGGCGCGCGGCGGCGGGCGCCCGTCCTTGAGCATGGCCGTCGTCGTGAGCTGCCCGAGCGAGCGGAAGCCCACGACCAAGGTGCTCAGGATGAGCCAGATGAAGATGCCGAAGCCCAGGATGCCGTTGTCGAAGAACTGCTCCAGATACTCGTTCTCGGCGTGATCGGTCTCCGTGTTGTGCTTGCCCTCGATGTGGAAGATCGCGGGGCGGCGGAAGGCCGGGTAAAGCGGCGGGAAGGAACCTACGCCCGAGCCGGTCCAGGGATTGGTGCGGATCATCTCCCAGGTCGCTTCCCAGGTGAACAGGCGGAAGTTGATCGAGACGACGCGTCCGCTCAGATCCTTGGCCGTGTAGCCGACGAAGGCCAGCACCAGGCCGCCGACGACGCCCAGCAGGCGCTTACGGTAAGGCTTGCTCTGCTCGGGAAAGAACACAAGGGCGATCACGCCGAAGACGAAGCACACCATCGCAAAGCCGAGCCACGCGCCCTTGGTCCCCGTCTTGATGAGGCTGAGCAGGAGCAGGCCGATGAGGACGACCAGGCTCCACCTCCGCGTCTTGAACCACTGCGTGAGCAGGATCGGGAACATGATGACGAGGTAGTCGCCGTAGAAGTTGGGGTTGCCGTACGTCGAGAACACACGGTCGGAAAACGCGCCGCGCCAGACGAACGGGTCGATGCCCTTGCCGGGCCCGACCGGGAACATCGAATTGTCCACGAACTGCAGGGCGCCGTAGCCGATCGCGATCCACGCGGTCCAGATCATGACCTTGAACAGGCGCGCGATGGCGGCCTCGTCGAACTCGTAGATCGTGATCAGCGCCGCGATCATATAGAACAAGTGGCGCAGGAAAAAATCGGTGGACGACATATGATACGGCGCCTTCATGTAGGAGAACACGCCCCAGAAGAGGTAGGCGAGGAAAGGCGAAAGGCAGACGAGGTCTTCCCGATTGAGCGCGTGGCGGCCGGCGACGGCCAGGCGCACGAGCCACATCGTCAGCAGGCCCAGGCCGCCCATCTGCATCATCGAGATCTTCACCTGCGCGGAATCGTAGGTGCGCAGGAAGAAGAGCGAGGAGATGAGCAGGTAGAGGAGCGGAAGCCAGGTGATGATCGCCCGGTGGGCGAAGGTTTCCGCGTCTGCGCGCTGTTCGCGGCGTAGGTCAGCCATGGGGGGTCAATTCTACCTTTTCGTCATCGGCCGCGGTCACGCGGCGTCCCATCGACATCTCGCGCAGGAGGGTTTTGACGAAGATGACCCCGGTGGGCCAGGACTCAGCGGTGCTCTGGCCGCCGAGACGCGGGTATTCGTGCGTCGGCATCTCCCCTATCACGAAATTCAATTTCATCATGCGGATCGACATCTGGTATTCGATGGGAAAGCCGTCGGCATCACAGGCGCAGCGCCGCAGCGACTCAGCGCGCACGGCGCGAAAGCCGTTGATCGTGTCCTCGACGTACGGGCCGCGGTTCCAGAGCAGGTTGGCAGCCAAGGTGAAGAGCTGGTTGACCCATTTGCGCGGTCGGAACCAGTGGATGTCCTCCTCGTTGTAGGCGCCCTTCATCATGCGCGAGGCGACGACGAGGTCCTGGCCTTCCGCCTCGATCTTCTCGAATATCTTGGGGATATCGGCGGGGTCCTCGTTGCCGTCGGGGCTGTAGTAGCAGATCGTCTCCGCGTCCGTCAGCTCGAGGGCGAGGCGAAAGGCGACGCCGCGGCCGCGGCGCGGCTGGGTGACGACCTTCAAGCCCTTGGACTCGAGGAACTCGACCGTGCCGTCCTTGGAGCCGCCGTCGATGGCCATCACCTCGTCGGCCGCGGAGAGCGGAAGGCGGTCGAAGATCTTGGGCAGGGCCTCGATCTCGTTGAAGGTGAGCAGGACCAACAGCCGCTTGCCTCTCACTGCAGGTTCTCCCGGTACCAGGCAATCGTGCGCCGCAGGCCTTCGTCCAAGCCGATCTCGGCCTTGAAGCCGAGGACCTTGCGGGACTTCGTCGTGTCGCATGCCCTTCGGGGCTGTCCCGAGGGTTTTGATGGATCGAATATGAGCTTGGTTTCCTCGGCACCGGCCGCCCGCAAAACCGCCTTGGCCAGGTCCTTGACCGAGACCTCTTGCGACGAACCGATGTTCACCGGGTCTGCCTTCGGATACTTCTCGGCCACGTCGAGCAGGCCGCGCGCGAAGTCGTCCACGTAGAGGAACGCGCGGGTGGTCTTGCCGTCGCCCCAGACCTTCAGCGGGCTCTCCCCCTCGCAGACGCGGCGGACCAAGGCGGCGATGACGTGGGATTTCTCGGGGTCGAAGTGGTCGCGCGGGCCGTACGCGTTGTACGGCCGGACGATAGCCACACTCATGCCGAATTCCTCGGCGTAGGCCTGGCCGAGATACTCGCCCATGCGCTTGGACCAGCCGTAGCCGCGGTTGGTCAGTTCCGGTGCATCGCGAAACCCCTCGCTCTCAGGAGTCGGGATCTCGCAGACGCGCGGATAGACGCAGGCCGTGCTCACGACAAGATAGCGCGCGACGTTCTCCAGCCGCGCGGCTTCGATCACGTTGAGCTGCAAGGTCATGTTGTCGCGGAACAGGCTGCCATGGTGCTTGCTGTTGTAGCCCACTCCGCCCACGACGCCGGCGACGTTGAGCACGACGTCCTGGCCCTTGCAGGCGCGGCGGCAGAAAATAGGATTACGCAGGTCGCCCTTGATCATGCGCAGATAGGGATTGCGCAGGACCTCGGAGAGATTGCGCTTGTTCTCCTTGCTCATGCGCCCGGCCACGGTGACACGGACCTCCCTGTGCCTTCTCAGCAGCTGTTCGACGACGTGGCTGCCGATGAAGCCGCCGCCGCCGGTGACGAGGACCTTCTTGCGGTCCCAGAAGCTCACGGAGCGTCCTCCCGCGTCGGAAGGTGCGCGAAGGCGCCGAGCGCGATCGAGAGCGAGACGAGCACGGTGCCGCAGATGACCGCGATCGCGCCGGCGAGCACCCAGCCCCAGTGGCGCGTGATGTGCGCGGTCCGCGCGTACTCGACGACGGTCGGCCAGTTGACCCCGGCTCCGATCAGCCACAGCGCGCCGCCGGCCGCGCCCGCCGTCTCGCGCACGCGCGGACGATCGAGCCACGAGGCGGGCCGTCCGAGGGCCGTGTTCGAGGCCTTCTGCGCGAGCAGGCCGATCGCCGCGAAGATCGTGCCGCACGCGGACAAGGTCAGCACCGTGAGCAGACGGTAGATCATGTCGTCCTCGAGCCCGAAGCCGCGGAGGTAGACGCTCGCGGGCGTGTAGGCCAGGCCGGCCGCGACCACGAGGCATACGGCGGCCAAAGGGGCGAACACCCGCATCGGGAAATAGGCGAAGACGGTGCCGAGGATCACGCGGAGGAAGCGCACGCCGTCCTGCAGGACGGAGAGCTTCGACTGGCCGACCCGGTCGGAATAGGGGATCGGATGCTCCACGAGGGTGGCGCCCATGCAGGCGACACGCGCGGTCATCGCCGGCGTGAAGTGCAGGCCCGTCGGCAGGGGTGCGAGGCGCGGCAGGAGGGCGCGCTTGAACACGCGCATGCCGCTCGCGGTGTCGGTCATGCGCACCCCGGTCAGGCTGCGCAGAAGCAGCGCGTAGAGGCGATTGCCGAAGGCGCGGATGGCGGGCATGGAGGAGGCGGCATGCAGGCGCGCGCCCACGGCCATATCAGCATCCTCCCGCCGGAGCGCCTGGATGAGGCCGGCGAAGGCGAGCGGATCGCAGGTGCCGTCGGCGTCGAGGAACGACAGATAATCTCCGGAGGAGGCGCGGAAGCCGGTCATCAGCGCGGCGCCGTAGCCCTTGTTCTTCTCATGGACGACGAGCTTGACCTCGTTCCAGCGCCGGGCCTTTTCCTGCGTCTTGTCGCGGGAGCCATCGTCGACAAGGACGACGTCCACGGCGGAAAGGCCGGCGTCCCGCATCAGCACGGCTCGGGCGTCGAGGCAGCGCTTTAAAATATCGTCGACAGAGTCTTCCTCGTTATACGCGGGAATGACGATCGACAAGGTCTCGTTCATGGGCGTAATCTTATCATTTCCGGAAAATCAGGCCATTTAGCGCGGCAGCTTCCAGATGCGCAGCCACGGCCCCGCCGTCTTGCCCGGCACCGAAGGGAATTCCTTCACGAGCTCCGCGCCGGCGGCGAGCTCGGAGAAGAAGGTGGCGAGCTCCCGCGCGCGGCGCGGGTCGGCCCCGAAGCTCGAGGTCACGACCCAGCCCGCGCGCACGGCGCGCACCGGATCGAGGCCGGGGCGCACGTCGAGAAAGTCGGAGTCGGCCTGCGATGCGGCAACCTCCTTCGGCCAGGAGAAGAGGTCGGCCGCCGAGCGCTGGACGCGGTAGATTCTCCAGCCGCCGCCCGGATGGCGCTGCGCCATCGCGCGCCACAGCCGCGCGCGCGGAGAGCCGGCCGCGGCCGTGCGCTCGGCGAGGTGCAGGCACTGCTCCATCGATGGGGTCGCGCGCGGCGAGGCGTGCGGCTGGTCGAGCAGGATCGTTTCGCCCGCGGGCACGTTGGCCTTCATCCAGACCTCGGCCTGGGCGCGCGTGTCGGGCAAGGTGAGGTCGGAGACGAGGCGCCAGGAGACGAAGAGCCCGGGTGCCACCACGAGTGCCGCGAGCGCGGCGCGCCTCCAGGGGCTGGCGCCTCCGAGGAGTGCCAGGCCCTCGCTCGACAGGAGCGCCAGGGCTGGGAAGATGCCGAGCATGTAGCGCTGCCACCCGCCGTCGAAGCTCGCGGTCAGCAGCGCGAAATACGCCGCGATGGGGACTGCGAGGAACAGCGCGCGGCGCGTGCGCTTCCACAGCAGCACGCCGAGGCCTATGATGGCGGCCGCGCCCGCGGGCGAGCCTTCGCCCCCGAAGGTCCAGAGGTTGTAGGCCACGGCCTTCGCCATGGCCGCGGCGTCGTGCAGACGCGCGTTCTTCAGCTCGCCGTAGTCGGTCCAGTTCGCGGCGAAGCGGCTGAAATCGAGGGCGACGTAGGGCGAACCCATGAAGAAAGCCGCCGCGGCGAACAGGGCCGCCTCGAGGAGCCACGAGAACCGCGGCCTTCCGCCGTCGCGCAGAAGCCAGGCCAGCGGCACGAGCAGCGCGGCCGGGGCCGCCGTGTACTGCGTCGAGCAGCCCGCGCCCACGAGCGCCGCCGCGGCGTACAGCCATCCCCGCGCCCCGCCCGACTGAAAGCGCAGAGCGCAGGCCCACGCGCCCGAGATGAACAGGAGCATGAGCATGTCGGGCTTGGCGCTGTGGCCGAGGTCGACAAGCACAGGCGCGAAAGCCAGGATCAGAGCGCCGTACGGCCAGCGCGAGGAGTTCTCCCCGCTTCGCTCCGCGCGCGCCACGACGACGACCACCGCGAGCGCGGCCAGCGCCGATGCCATCCGGGCGATCAGATAGAATCCGGTCGGCGCGAAGCCATACAACGCGGCGAAGTCGAGCGGGCTCTTGCGCAGGCCGAACACCGACCAGATCGCGAACCAGAGGCCGTAAAGGCCGGCGAGCAAGGTCGGCCACAGCGTCGGATACTTGAACGAGTGCGGGCGCAGGCTGCCGCCGCCGAAGGACACGGCCATATTGATGACATGGGGCTCGTCGGCGTTGTAGGTGTGAGGCAAACCATAGCCGATCGCCGTGAAGCGCAGCCCCACGGCCAAGGCCGCCGCGGCCAGCAGGGCCCAGAGCCACGGAGAGGTCTTCGCGACACGCTTACGCATCAATGCGTCCCCGGGGCTCGATCAGGCCGATCACCTCTCCGAGGCCGTAGGAGTAGTGGGTCACGAGATAGATGTTGAAAACCGTCAAAATCAGGTCCATCCGCCCGGCCTTGGCGCAGGCGCCCAGGCTCACGCACGCCGTCAGCGCGGCGTGGACGACGGGGATCAGATAGAGGGGAACGAAGGAGACGAAGGGCGACGCCGCCGCGCACAGCAGCAGGCCCACGGGCGCCATGTTCATGACGCGGAAGAACCGCCGGTCCTTTTTCATCAGCCAGCTGCGCCCTTTGCCGTAGACCATCATGTTCCGGCTCCACGAACGATAATCCGTTCTCCAGATGTGGCGCACGGCGGCGTCGGGCACGTACAGCAGCTTGTAGCCCCTCCAGCGCAGGCGATAGCTCAGCTCCACATCCTCGGAAATATTCCCCATGCGCTCGTCGAAGCTTCCCTCGGCGACGACGCGCAAGCGGTCATAGAGGACGTTCAAGGTCGGGAGATGATCGACATACATGCGGTCCTTGATGACGCGGCCCTGCACCGAGCCGTGGTTGCCCCAGAAGTTGCGCACCGCGACCGCGATCGCCTGACGGAAGCGGTTCGCGTCGTCCGGCGCGGTGTTGGAGCCGCCCGCCGCGACGACCTTCGGATCCTCCAGGCGCGCCTCGCGGAAAGCCTTCTCCAATCGAGACAGCCAATCGGGCGGCGCGGTGCAGTCGGCGTCCGTGAAGGCAAGGAAATCATGCCGCGCCTCGCGCAGGCCCACGTTGCGGCTGGCCCCGATGCCGCGAACCGGATTGACGACGAGCCGGATGCGGGGAAGCCGGGCCATGAACTCCCGCACGATATCGCGCGTGCGGTCCGCGGAGTCGTTGTCCACGACGACGATCTCCAGCCGGTCCAAGGGATAGTCCAGGAGGGCCAGGGAATCAAGGCAGGCCCCGATGTTCTTTTCCTCGTTATAGGCCACGACGACGACGGATATTTTAAGCTGCTCTTCGGCCATGGGTGGTCAATGCGCGCGCTAATCCGTTTTGCCGATGAGCCAATCCTTGATCACGCCGGCCGCGTTCTTCTTGGCGAACACCACGTTGCAGTTGGAGGCGCATTCGAAGCTGCAGCGGCACTTGGTCCTCTTGATGTAATCGACGACCTCGCGCGCCTTTTCTCCGGCCAAGGCGGCGGTCACGCTGAAATCGTATTTTCGCAGATCCCCGAGGTCCGAGTCGTAGGAGGGCGTCATCTGATGGAGGACCTCGCAGGGCTGCAGGATCCCCTTCTCGGTGATGGAGACGAACTTCTTCCCGGCCAGGCAGTCCCAGGGATGAGCGTCCTCTTTAAGGAAATCCAGGATGCCGCGCTTGGCCACGCGATTGACGGCCGAAAGGATCGGGTTGTTGTTGCGGTGGAAATCGTGGCGCTCCATCAGCGTCACGGCGGCCTCATACTCCGCGGGGGTGACGTCTTTTTCCGCGGCCACCTCGGCGTTGCCGCGCGGATAAAGGAGCTGATAATTATCGAACTGGAGTTCCCCGCGGAGATGGTCGTGCAGCTTGGCCACATGCGCCTTGTTCGACTTCGTGATGCAGGTGGCGATATCGAGGGTGAACCGCGGCTCCTTGCTTCGGAATCGCTCCGACAGCTGACCGATCGTATCGAGCGCCTTGCGGTAGATGCCGGGGACGGCCCGGTATTCGTCATGAGCCTTCTCAAAATCGTCGATGGAGACCTGGATCTTGATCTTGAGGCGCGGGCAGCTGATCAGCAGCGCCTCGACCGTCTTCATCACCCTCTCGGTGTAGAATCCGTTGGTGACGATGTTGAGGTACTGCAGGGATGAATTCTGGTAGTAGGCCTCGACGACCTGGGTCAGGTCCGAGCGGAGGAACGGCTCGCCGCCGCCGATGGAGAGGTAGATGAGCGGGTCGAGGCTGCGGGCGATCTTGGCGATCTCCTCGAGCTTGAGCTCGGTGCGGGCGTTGGCCGATTCGATCTCGGCCCAATAGAAGCAATGCTTGCAGCGCGCGTTGCATACCGCCGTGACGAAATAAATGAGATAGCTGGGCTTGGAGGAAAAGTAGCTTCTCAGGAAGTTGACCGCGTCGGTGACGGCGTTTCTCGTGGGAGGCATGGCGGTGGGCTCATCCATAGTATAGCCCTATGGGCGAAGTCCGGCCAGCCTCGCGGAGGTCACTGGCGGCTCCGGCCGCGAAGCCTGAGCAGCATGCGGATGTACGCCGGGGCCAGGCGCAGGGCCGAAGCCTTCGAGACGCCGTCGATGCGATGCTCGTAGCGAAAAGGTATCTCGAGGACCCTGCCGCCGCGCGACAGGATGGCGACGAGAAGCTCCTGCTGGATGGTGAAATCGTTCACGTCCGTGTCCGCGCTCGCCGCGCGGGCGAACTTGGCGCTGTACAGGCGGAAGCCTCCCGAGGCGTCATGCACGGGCAGCTTCAGGACGAATCGCGAGACGACGTTGAGCAGGCCGCTCAGGAGACGGCGCGCGGGGCCCATCACGGCCGAGCCGCCCGGGATATAGCGCGAGGCGATGATCAGGTCGGCCTCGCCCCTTCTGGCCCACATCTCCGCCAGGACCTCGGGCGGGTGCGAGCCGTCGGCGTCCACGACGGCGACCCAGGGAGAGTTCGCGGCGCAAAGGCCCTCGCGCAGGGCCCCGCCGAGGCCGCGCCCGGTCTGCGTGAGCACGCGCGCGCCGCCGGCCTCGGCCACGGCGATGGTCTTGTCCGTCGAGCGGCCGTCCACGACGACTATCTCGCCGCGCAGGCCGAGGCTCTTAAAGGTCTCCTTCAAGCGCGGCAGGATCTGGCGCAGGGAGCCCTCTTCATTGAGCGTCGGCACCACCACCGTCAGGTCGAAGGCTTCGCTCATGGCCGGGAGTACGCGTCGTACAGCGCGAGGTATAAAGTGGGAGACAGGACGGCGAGCGCCGTCGTCACGGCGCGAAAGCGCGCGTGACGCGTCTTCGGCAGGCCGGCAAGCCCCTCGCACCAGACGCGCGCCGCCTCGAGCGGACGGGCGCGCAGGCTCTGGAGCAGGACCCGGCGGCGCCACAGCTCCAGGCGTTCGGCGTCGACGGCCTCGGCCGAGCGGGCGACGCCCTTGTCGGCCAACCAGCGATCGCGATGCGTCCCGTAATTGGCGCGATCGATGAAGTCCCTTTCGATCTTAGCGGGGTCCTCGAGGCCGCCCGCGCACCAGTTCGCGCCGTGCATGCGGTGCAGGCCCAGAACCCGAGGGATGTTGGCGATCTCGCCGAAGAACAGCGCGTGCGCGGTCAGGAAGTCGTCGAGATAATAAAAAAGGTCTTTCGGGATGGGCAGGAGCTTGAGCAAAGTCTCGCGGCGGAAGGCGAGCCCGGAGGTCGCGGTGAACTCCGTGCGTCCGGCGATGTAGTCGTCCAGGAGGTAGCGCGCGGGCCACGCGGGGAAGCGGCGGGGCAAAGGGACGAGGTGCGCGTCGGTATCGTTTAAAAAATTCTGGACGCAGACGACTTTCGGGTCCTTGAACGCTTCGACGACGGCGGCCAGCTTCCCCGGCAAAAAAACGTCGTCGGAATCGAGAAGGCAGACGATATCGCCCGTCGCCGCGGCGAGGCCATTATTGAAGGCGGAGGCCTGTCCCTGCCGCGCCTGAAGCAACGACTTCACGCGCGGGGCGTATACAGAAAGAATCTCTCGGGAATCATCGGTGGAGCCGTCGTCAACGACAAGGATCTCAACGGCAACGTCGTCGAGAACTTGCGTTAGGACCGAGTCGAGCGTCTCTTTGAGAAAGCGCCCGTAGTTATGGTTATCGATAACGACCGAAACCTTCGTCATCTTAATGCGTCCGGAAATACTCGCGGAACTGCGCGATGACGTAATCGGCGTCGTTTTCCGTCATGTACTGATGGCAGCCGATGTAGAACGCGGAGCGATTGAGGGCCTTCGCGACCGGGAACTTGGGCTCGAGATCTCCGAACATCTTCTTGTACACCGGCTGATTCAACAACGGCAGCAGATCGCGCGTCTCAACGCCGCGGTCTTCGAGGAAGTTCACGAGCGGCGCCTTGTCGGCGTCCTTGAGCACGAGGCCGTAGAGCATGAAGGTATGGTCGCGGTCGGGCGGACAGAACGGCAGCTGGAGCCTGTCCGAAAACTCCTTAAGGCCGGCGCTCAGGCGCCTGGCCATGCCGGTGCGCGCGGCGACGATGCCGTCCTTCTCCTCGAGCTGGGCCAGGCCCAGGGCCGCCTCGAGCTCGGTGGCGCGGTAGCTGTGGCCGACCGAGACGAACTGAAAGCGCTTGGCCACGATCTCATGGAGCTTCTGGCCCGTCGCGCCCTTGTCGTCGTCGATCGAGAGGTAGATCGAGTCGCGCCCGTGGTTCATCAGGCTTCGCAGCCGGATCTGGAGGTCCGGATCGCTCGTCGTCGCCAGGCCGCCCACGCCCGTCACGATGTAATGGGCGATATAGGTCGAGAAGCAGCCGATGTCGCCGAGAGAGCCGACCTTGCGCCCCTTATAGCGCGCGAACATGGTCTCGGCCGAGTCCTCGATGATGGACAGGCCGCGCTTGCGCGCGATCGCCGCGATCGGGTCCATATCGGCCGGCAGACCGAGGAGGTGAACGGGGATCACGGCGCGGGTCTTCGCGGTGATCGCCGCTTCGAACTTGGCGGGGTCGAGCGTATACGTGAGAGGGTCCACGTCGGCGAACACCGGCACCATCCGGTTGTGCAATACGATGTTCGACGTTGCTATGAAAGTAACGGACGGGACGATGACCTCGTCGCCGTCGGCCCAGCCGTGCTTCTCCTTGAGGGCCTGGAGGGCGATCTGGAGGGCGCTCGTGCCCGAGTTGCAGAACACGGAGTGCTTGGAGTCATGCTCCGCGGCGAAGGAGGCCTCGAAGCGGCGGTGGAAGGGGCCGTAGGATAGGCGGTTGGAGTCGAGGACCTCGTTGACATAGCGCCGGGCCAACGGGCTGACGGCAAAGCCTCCGACGCCGATTTCGCGGTCCATTATGGTCGATTGTAGGAAATTTAGGCGTATTTTGAAGGCTCGCAGCAGTGCCAGCTGTTTCCGGGAACAGTTGACCGGGAGCAACGCGCACGGCGGGAAGGAAAGGCTAAAATAACCGGGTCATGATGGAATACGCGTTCCTGACGTTCGGCTCCCTCTTCGCGATCGTGGACCCCTTCGCTGCGGTCCCGACCTTCCTCGCGATGACGGCCCGCGACACCGCCGAGCAGCGCCGCCGCATGGCACGCACGGCCTGCATCACCTGCGCGGGCGTCATGGGCGCGTTCGCGGCCCTCGGCCCGGCGATCTTCAAGCTGTTCGGGATCACCCTGCCCGCCTTCCAGATCGCCGGCGGTCTCGTGCTCCTGCTGTCCTCGCTCGACATGATCCGCGCCCAAAAATCTCCGATGAAGGAGACGCCCGAGGAGTTCGCCGAGGGCATGAGCAAGGATGACATCGCGATCACGCCTCTGGCGGTCCCCCTCCTGGCGGGCCCCGGCGCCATCACCACCTCGATCGTGCTCGCCGGACGCGCCACCAACCTCCCACAGAAGGCCATCTTCTACGTGGCGATCGCCTTAGTAGCTTTTATCAGCTACTGGGTGCTGACCTTGGCGGCCGACAGCGCCAAAAAGCTCTCCCCCACCCTCCTCAACATCATCACGCGTCTGATGGGATTGCTGTTGGCCGCCATCGGCGTCCAACTGATCCTGTCCGCCTTAAAGCTCGGGTAGCTGTTTCCGGAAACAGTTCCCTCAATGCCAGGCTTCGCCTTACCCTTTTATCCCCAGTACTTCCAACGTTGAAAGTGCTGGGGATAACTTCCGCTTACCGTGCGGCGATCTCGGGCGCGGAGATCGCCTCGTCGGCATGACGGTGAAAAAGCTCCAGCATCAGCAGCGCCCACAAACGATAGCCGTTGTCGCGCTTGCCGCTTTGGTGCTCGGCCCAGAGGCCGCGCAAGGTCGCCTCGTTGAAGTAGCCGCGCGCCAGGGCTTTCTTCGAGAGCACGTTCTCTTCCCAGAAATTCTTGAGGCCGCCGCGGAACCACGCGCCGAGCGGGATGCCGAAGCCCATCTTCGGGCGATCGAGGATCTCCTTGGGCAGAAGGTCCTTGAAGGCCTCCTTCATGATGAACTTGTGGCCGCGCAGGCCCTTGAGCTTCCAGTCGCCGGGCATGCGGAAGGCGGTCTCGACGAAAACGTGATCTAAAAGCGGGGAACGACCTTCGAGCGAGCACGCCATCGTGGCGACGTCCACCTTGGCCATCAGGCATTCGGGGAGATAGGTCTTGAAGTCCACGCACAGCATGCGGTTGACGAAGTCCTCGCCCTTGCACGAGTCGAAAGCCGCGCGGATGTAGCGCAGGGCCTCGCCGATCGAGGAGCCCAGGCGCGCCTTGAAGGCGTCGCTGTAAAGAGCGGGCTTGTCGTCCTCGGAGAAGAAGCCGACCATCTTGAGATGGCGTCCCGGCAGGTCGGCGGAGAGGATCGAGCGCAGGAAGCGCTTGGCGCGCCAGACATTGCCCAGGGGCGCGTCGTGCTCGGGGAGCAGCTCGGCGCCGGCGCGCAGCGCCGACAGCACGGGCCCCGGCAGCGCGTCGGTCAGGCGGGCGGCCTTCATCGCGAAGTAGCGGATGTAGCCCGCGAAGTTCTCGTCGCCGCCGTCGCCGTTGAGCGCCACGGTGACGAACTTGCGCGTCTCGCGCGCGACGTAGTAGCTCGGCAGGGCCGAGGCGTCGGCGTAGGGCTCGCCGTAATGCCAGGCGAGCTTGGGGAGCACGTCGGCCATCTCGGTCTTGACGATGAACTCGGTGTGGTCGGTCTTGTAACGGTCGGCGATGATCCGCGCGAACTTCGTCTCGCTGAAGCGCTCCTCGTCGAAGCCGACCGAGAACGTCTTCACGGGCTTCGACGACAGCCCCGACATGAGTGCGACGATGATCGAGGAATCCACGCCGCCGGACAGGAACGCCCCGAGCGGCACGTCCGAGATCATGCGCAGGCGTGTCGCCTCCGTCAGGGTCGAGCGAAGAATCCCCTTGGCCTCTTCGAAGTCGTCGGTGATCGGCTTCTGGCCGATGGGCAGATCCCAATAACGATCAACCGCTATCTTTCCGTTCTCCCACGTCAGCGTGTGGGCCGGAGGGAGCTTGCGGACCGAGGAGTAGATCGAGCGCGGAGAGGGGATGTATTGAAGGGTGAGGTACATGTCCACCGCGACGGGATCGATCTCGCGCGACAGGGTCGCATCGAGCGCGAACAGGCAGCGCAGCTCGGAGCCGAACAGCAAGGTCCCGTCCGGACGGAGCGCGTAGCACAGAGGCTTCTTGCCGATGCGGTCGCGCGCGATGAAGAGCTTCTTCTTCGTCTTATCCCAGACGGCGAAGGCGAACATCCCGCGCAGCTTCTCCACGCACTTCGGGCCCAGGTCCTGGTACAGCGCGAGGACGACCTCGGTGTCGGATTTGGTCGAGAACTTGTGGCCCTTGGCCTCGAGCTCGGCCCTCAGCTCGAGGTAGTTGTAGATCTCGCCGTTGAGGACGACCCACAGCGATTCATCGGCATAGGAGATCGGCTGGTGGCCGGTATTGAGATCGATGATGGCGAGCCGGCGCATCGCGAGGCCGGCGGGGCCGTCGATGTGATAGCCCTCGTCGTCGGGGCCGCGGTGCGCGATCGCGTCGTTGGCGCGCTTGAGGACCCCCTTATCGGGAGCCCGCCCGTCACCGTAAACGACGCCGCAGATGCCGCACATGTTCTCTTAAAAGAGAAAGATACCAAAGTCCGATCTCACGGCGCTCCCCGGTACAGCTCCTCGAGGCGCGCCGCGACCCGGGACAGCGCGTAGCGCTCCAGGCACTCGCGTCGGGCGCCGGCTCCCAGCCGCGCGGCCAGCTCCGGCTCGTCGAGCACGCGGCGCACGCAGGCCGCCGCGGCCTTGTCGTCGTCGCGCGCGAACATCAGCCCCGTGACGCCGTCTACGAGCGTTTCGGCGGTCCCGCCGACCGCGCTCGCGATCACCGGGAGGCCCGAGGCCATCGCCTCGAGCAGAGAGTTCGACAGGCCTTCGGACACCGAAGGCAGGACGAACGCATCGGCCGCGGCGTAGAGCTCGGCCGCGTCGTCGACGGAAGGCAGGACGCGGACGCGACCGTCCTGAGGGATGGCCTCGGCGCCTTCGCCGACGAGGATCAAGGTCGCTTCGCGGCCCTTCGTCGCTTCGTTCCAGATCTTCGAGAACCAAGGCAGGCGCTTCTCCCACGAAAGCCGTCCCGTGTAAAGGAATACCGTTCCCGTCCAGCCGAGGCGGGCGCGCAGGACCTGCTTCTCCTGCGCAGAGACGGGCTTATAGCGGTTCACGTCCACGCCGTTGGGCAGGACCTCGATCGCCGCACCGCCGAGATGCTCGCGCGCCTCGGCGGCAAGGTCGGGGACCACGGCGAGAAAGCGGGGATTAAGAAGAGCCAGAAGACGGAGCTTCAGACGGCCGAGGCGCGTGCGGGAAGAAGCCGCGAGCTCGCCGATGCCGCGCCCCCCGCCGAGCTTGACAAGGACGGGCTTCCCAAGCAGGCGCCCGGCCAGGGCCGCCGCGAGCGCGGGCGAGCCGGCGAGGTGCGCGTGGATCGCGTCGTACCCGCCCTCATGCTTGAGCAGCCAGCCGAGCGCGCCGAAAAGAAAGCTCAGCGAGTCGAGCGCGCCGGTCCCGAACACCGGCAGCCGCCGCACCGGCACGCCGTGGACGTCCTCGCGGGGAGCGGCGCCGCCGATACGGCGCGTGAGCACGATCACGTCCGTGCCGCGCGCGCGCAGTTCACGCGAAAGCTCAAGCGCCTGCCGCTCTGCGCCCCCCACGGCGGGCCAGAAGCCGGCGCTCACCATGACGACCCGGGTGCGCGGAGCCTTCATTTCGAGTTCTTGCGGCCGAGGACCCCGGGCTTGGGCACGAGCCCGTGCGGCAGGACGTTGACGACCGAAAAGCCCTCTTCGCTGTACCAGCGAAGAAGCTCTTCCTTCGTGTGGTGCCACTGATAGGGCGGCGAGATCCAATCGAAGTTCTCGATGAGACGGACCTGATAGCGCGGATCCACGGAATAGGTGAACCACTTGATGCCGGGCACGACGCCGAGCCAGGTCAGCGGATAGCAAAGCGCGTAGACGATGGAGACGGGCATGCGCGTCGTGAACACGCGCACGAAGTCGCTGAGGATGTGGCGGAGGAGGACGATCCACCACGCCAGGCGGCGGTACCGCGCGATCCAGTCGCGGCCGGGCTTGAGCGGGTTCGACGCGAAGTCGGAGTACCGCCCAGCCTTGCCGTACAGCCACACGGACAAAAGGCCTCTCGGCTTGATGAGCGCCGCTACGGCCTTGAACGCGGCGTGCGTGTCAGCGGTGTGGTGCAGCACGCCCTGGCTGTAGGCGACGTCGAAGATGCCCTTCTTGAAAGGCGGATGGAGCAGGTCGGCCTCGACAGGGTGGAGCTTGGGCTGCGTTTGAGCGAGAGCCACGACCCGCTGCAGGCTCTCGGACATGTCGACCGCCACGACCTCGGCGCCTAAAGAGAGAGCGACGGCGCTGTAGCGGCCCATGCCGCAGCCCGCGTCGAGGACGAGCTTCCCCTCGAACTCATGCGGCGGCAGCAAAGTCTCCTCGAGGAACGTCTCCTTGTCGCCGGGAAGAGACCCGGGATAGCGCAGCCACTCCCAGCCGAACGCGTCACGCGTCTTGGCGGTCGCGCGCGCGACAGGGCTCGGCGGACGCAGGCGCGGCACGCCGCCGGTCACCGGATACTCACGGGCGCACAGCTTACAGGCGAGCACCGCCTCCTCGATCTCGGCGTCATGGCGCGGGTACGCCTCGAGGACGGCGAACTTGAGATCGCCGCCGCAGACAGGGCACGCCAGAATCGCCAGGAGATTCAGCTTCATTTTTTTTGCTCGACCTGCTCGGCCAGCTGCGCGAGCGACACGCCCTCGCGCGACAGGAACACGAGCCCCGTCACCGTCACCAGAAGATACATGATCATGTGCGTCAGAAGCGCGTAGGCCAGCGCGATCTCCGGCGTGGCGCCGAAGGTGTGCAGGATCGACGCGACGAAAGCCTCGAACGTGCCGATCCCGCCGGGAGCGGCCGGGATCGCGGAGATCGCGCCCGCCCACGAGAGGGTCAGGACCGCGCGAGGATAATCCATGATGGCGCCGAGGCTCATCGCGTGTGCCGCCGCCCAATACAAGGCCGCGTCCACGGACCACAGCACGAGGCTCAGCAGCGCGGCCTTCGCCGCCGAGACGGGCGAGCGCAGCACCGCGGCGCCCAGCGCCAGCTGTTCGACGAAATGATGCACGCGCGGCCAGGGGCGCAGGCGGCGCTCGGCGAAGCCCTCGGGCTCGAGCGAGCTCTCCGCCGCGGCCAGGACGATCAAAGCCCCGATCGCGCCCGCGAGCAGCAGCATCGCCGCCTGCACGACCTGCGCCGGGACGATGCCGGGCGCGAGCCGGGTGGCGAGCACGAAGATGGTCAGAAGGGCGGCCACGTCGAGTGCGCGCTCGATGGCCACGCTCGCCAGCGACGCGGCGACGGGAATGCCCAGGCGCCGGGCCGCTAGGCCCGCGCGCGCGAGCTCGCCGAGGCGAAGCAGCAGGACGTTGTTGACAGCAAGTCCGATCGCCGAAAGCTTGAAAAGGTCCCACACCGGCGCTGGCAGGTCGCGCGTGCGTGAAAGCAGAACACGCCAGCGCACGGCCCGTACGAGCAGGTCGACATAGATGATGACGACCATCGGGATCAGCCAGACCAGGCGCGCCGACGACAGCGCCGAGCCGAGAGCCGCGAATTCGACCTTGCGCAGGGCCAGCCACAGGAAGAACCCCGTGATGGCGAAGGCGACGACGCCTGATATTATTTTTTTTCGGCTCATGAAGGCTCCATGCGCAGGGCAAGCGCCGCGAACCACAGCGCCCAGGCCGCCGCCGACAGCGCGGCCCACCAGAACCACCGCGTCGGTGAGAAATCGAAGCTTAATTCGAGCGCCGAGGCGCCCCGATCCAACTTCACGAGATGAAAAGCGGGGCCCCACGGAGCGAGCGGCGCGGCGCGACCATCCAAGGCGGCGCTCCAGCCCGGCCAACGCGTCTCAGCGAGCGCCACCGCAACGGCGCCCTTCGGCACGGCCCCGGTCACCCGCCAACTCTCGGGGCGGTCGATCACGAGAAGAGGATCGGGCGTCACGCGTCCGCCTTTTGCGTCAAGAAAGGTGGCCAGCGGCCAGGCGTCGGCCCGCTCCTCGATGCCTTCCCTGGATAAGCGGGCGGACACGCCCGCTCGCGTTGCCGCCTCCGACTTCCATCGAGAGACGAGCACCCAGCTTGGGTCCGCGGCCGGCTTACCCTCTGCCAGATAAGCCCACTGCGCGGCGGATCCGGGATAAAATGCCTCGTAGCCGTTGGCGTTGCGCATCCGATAGGCGACCGCCTTGTTCGGATTGGCGAGCTCGGGATCGGTGAGCATGCGCGTGGAGCGGCCGGCCAGGCGCTCGACCACGGCAGGGCTCGCCGCCGTGAACGAGCGTGCATTCGCGGACTTGAGAAATCCTGAGTCCCAGAGGGCGAGTTCCGCCAGCACGATGAGCGGAACGAGCGAAAGCGCTTCCTTCACGCGCTTTTGCGAGGGGGCCGAGAACACCACGCGCGCGCCAGCGCCCGCGAGAAGCCAGAGGCCCCACAGGGAAAGGAAGGACCAGCGCGAAGGCGTGCGCAGATAGGAGAATCCCGGTGCGTTGAGAAGCGGGGCAATGGGGCCGTTGGCGCCGAGCGCGAGAATGGCGCCGAGCACGACAAGAAGGACCGGCCCCAGCCGCGAGCGCCCGCGCAGGAGGCCGCCGGCCGCAAGCGCCAGCATGACGCAGCCAAGCCATACGCCGCCGCTCTCATAGAACACGGACACCGCGTCGCCCCAGCCGCCGTTGAGCGGCGTGCCAAGGGCGCCGGGAGACAGCCACATCAGAAGGTCAGCCGGGCGCAGGGAGTAGGCGGCCCGGAATTGCTCCGGCCAGGCCGAGCGGTTGGAGCCGCGCAGCAGCTCGAGAGTCGGCAGCCATTGCACCGCGGCCAAGGCCAGCGCCCCTCCCGCGCCCGCAAGCAGCGTCTTCGTCGCGCGCAAAGAAGTTTTTGAAGCGGCGAACACGCCCATGCCGACGGCGTTGATGACAAGGAACTGCGGGTGGCCGGAGAAGAACTGGAGCGCGAAGACGGCGGCCAAAAGCGGCGCGGAGCCGACGAGCCACGCAAGCCAGGCCCATGGTATCCAGGAAATCGACGCGAGAAGCGTCGGGATGCCGGCGGTCACGCGGTAGATCAGGAAGGGCGAGAGCGCGTAAGCGGCCGCGAGGCCTGCGGCCGCGGCTCGGGGCAACCGTGCGAAGCGCGCGAGAAGAAATGTGCCGAGCGCCGCCCACAGCAGATGCAGGATCTGATCCCAGGCCAGGGACGTCATGACAGGCAGCAGAAAGCCGAGAATGCCGGCAGGATAGAACAAGGCGGCCTGAGGATTCGCCGCGTGGGGAGCACCGAGCATGATGTACGGGTTCCAGAAAGGGAGCCGGCCTTCGATCAGCGCCGCCGCCGTATGATGGCGAAGCGGCCAATGGTAGGCATACAGGTCGCCGTGGTTGAAAAACGCCTGGCCGGGATGAGCCCACACGGAGGCGGTCAGCGCAAGCACGGCGGCCGCGAGGGCCCCGACGACGATGAGGTCCCGGCGGGTCATCGGATCTCTCCAGAGACGACGGCTCGATGATACCAAGACCGCGCGAGCATTATCCACGACAAGCACGCGAGCAGCAACCCGAGACGCCACGGCCCGGGCTCATAGCGCCAGCGCAAGGTCCAGGGCCCGGACGGCGTCTCGACCTTCTGAAACGCGCCCAGCGCCGGTTCCACAACAACCTCCCGTTCACCGCTCGGAACGGATAGAACTGTTTTCCACCCCGGGAATCGGGGCTCCGACACATAGACCCAGCCCGCGCCATCACCGGATACGTCAAAACGGTCCTCACGCTCGCGGCGGACCGTGAGCGGCGAACGCGCGGCGGTCGGTGCCGCCGGCGGCCATACGGCGGGCAGTGCGGAGCCCTCCTTAGACGTCAGTTGGTAGGCAAGCGACACCGGGCCGCGGACTTTCGAGATTTCCCACAGCGCGCGCCCTTCGGCTGTCAAGCGCACCGAATCCACTCGCTCTGGGGTCAGGAGGCGCGACGCCCCGATCCAGGGCATCCAGTCCGCCGCCGCGTCGGCGCTCGGCAGGCTCAGCAGGGCGTCCATCACCGCGTACGACGGCGCGGGGACCAGCGGCTCGCCGAAGTTCGCGGCCGCGCGCAAACGAAAGGGCGCGTTCGTGAGGCCGTACAGGCGCTGCTTCCAGTCGAGGATGTCCGTGCCCCTCGACGCCTGCAGGGCCTTCGGCGAGATCAGGTAGCGCGCGTCCCCCTGGCTCTCCTGCAAGGTCCGCACGAGCGGGCCCGGCTCGACGAACAAGCTCCGGGTGGCGAGCGGCGTCGAAGACCGGCCGAGCACCAAAAGCTCAAGCGCCGACGCGAGCACGAGCATCGGCCCCGCCCGCCGATTCGAAAAGCCCGCCGCCGCGAGGAGGGACAGGGGAAGCATCGCGATATAGGCCAGGTTCCCGGGGTAGCGCACGAGGCGCAGCGGCGGCAGCACACGCCACAGCATCGACGAGAGAGCGGTCGACGCGCCGAGCGTCAGAACCACGACGGAAGCTATGGCCACGCCAAGAATCAGCGCGCGGCGTCGCGGTAAAATAGAAGCACCATACGCCGCAGCCGCAGCGCCGATGAGCCCGAGGTACACGCACATAGTCCAATCGATCGACGGATGGAAATTCTTCATCCCGAGGGCCAGCGGCCCGATCCATTGGAGGAGATCGCCCGGCGTGAATCCCCAAGTCAAAGCCTCCGCCAGGCCGACGCCGGATGAACGGCGGGAGCGGGACGCAAGCTCGAAGCCGGGGAGAAGCTGGGCCGCGGCCAATACGCCCGCGAGGAGCCCCGCCTTGGCCCAATCGACAACGCCGGCGCGCCAGGACCAGCCTTTGGAGCGCGACGCATAGGCCGCGATCCACGCGGCGGCGGCGCACCCGGGAATGAAGGTGGGATAGCCGGCGAGGACCATCAAGGTGAGCGCCAACGCCAGCGGCACGGGGCGTCTGAAGAAGAGCGCCAGCGCGGGAGCCCACGCCAAGGTCGCGAGATGATTTAAGAAGGGAAGGCGCGCGATCATCACGCCCCCAAAGGCGAACAGGAAGGCCCCGCCAAGGCTCGCGCCCCAGGACAGGCGGCAGGAACGAAGCCACAGCGCGCACAGCCAGCCGGCCGTGAACAAATGCATGGCCTGGAATAATGCGGTCGCGGTCGCAAAGCCGAACAGATAATAGAAGACCGTCGCCGGATAAAAAAGGCCGCCCTGCATGGAGCCCGCCATCGGCATGCCGAAGTAAAGCGACGGCTCCCAGAGAGGCGCGCGCCCGGCCGCGACGAGCAGGGCGGGCGCGGCGCGCCAGCCCTGATGCAGATAGGTGAGGTCGCTCCAGAACACCGACAGGCCGCGCGCCCACGCGCCGCCGAGGAGTGCCACGATGGCGGCCGCGAGCACCGCGGCGATGACGGCCTCCGGAGCGACTTGATGCCGTTCAGCGCTCACGCGCCTCCGAAAGCTTTTCCAATAAAGCCTGGTTCGAGGCGCGATAAGGATCGAGGGCGATCGCGCGCTTCAGGTGCAGGGCGGCTTCCGCCGCCGGCCCGCCGCGCGCCAGCAGGAGCTCCGCCCGGAAGCGCGCGGCCTCGGGATGCGGCGACAAGATCTCGGAGGCTACAAGCTTCCCCTCCGCCTCGTCGAGACGGCCCTCGCGGATGGCGACGACCGCCTGTGCGCGCAGGCGATCGGCCGACCAGCCGCGCCAGACGAAAACCCCGGACGCGGCGGCCACCGCAAGGACGATGGCGCATAGGACCGGGCGCCAGCGAAGCGGGACGTTGACGGAGCGGCCCGACTCGGGAGCGGCCAGCGCCGTCGACGCGCAGAAAAGCCAGAACACTCCGGGCACGGACAGCGCATAATCCACGAGCCCGTGGATCAACGCCGCCACGGGGCCGAATCGCCGCGCGGCGGGAGCGGGCCTGAGCAGCACGGCCAGGCCGACGATCCAAAGCAGGGCGTACGGCCAGCCCCGCTCCGCCGCCGTTTCGAAAAAATGCTGATGCGCGAACAAGGTGGACAGCTCGGGCCTGACCGGCGCGTGCGACGGCAGCGCATAAGCGTACGCGCCGGGCCCAAGGCCGAGCCAAGGCGCTTCGGCCGCCATGCGCCAGGCCGCCTTCCACCACTCCAGGCGGTGCAAGGTCTCCGGCGATTGGATCTTGGCGTAGGCGGCGACAAGCCCGATGAAGCCCGCGATGGAGCCAAGCCAAAAGGCGATGAGGCCCACCGCGCGCCGGTGCAGGATCAAGGCGACAGCAAGCCCAAGCCAGGCCCCGACGGACCGCGCCCACCACAGGCACAGCAGCAACCCACCGGCGAGCGCCCAATCTTCGGCGCGCGCCGCGATGGGGAGCAGCAGGAGGATCGCGCCGGCGAACGCGTTTTGGTTAAGGAACGTCGCGGCGGGGCGTCCCTCGCCATGAAGGCGCTGATAGACCGCGAGCAGGACCAGGATCCACGCGGCCGCACGCAGAAACCTCTCGACCCGCGCGCGGTCCTCGGAGCCGAGCACGGAGACCAACGGGAACAACGCCAACCCCGCCGCCGCCGCGGCCCAGGCCGGGCGAGAGTAGGCCGGCACCGGGCTCGCCCACGCGGACAGCGCGGAGAGGGCGGCGAGCGCCGCGGCCCAGATAAGGATCTTGGGATCGGGACGAGGAAGCCAGCCGGCGGCCAGCCGGAGGCACAGCCAGGCCGCAAAGGCCGACAGAAGCGCGATGAGGACCAAGGACTGAGCCCACAGGTCCCATGCGCCTCTCAGAAGAAGCCCCGAGGCGACGACGCTCCCGACGAGGCCCGCGAGCACTAGGCCGGGACCAGCATCTAGTCGGGCAGGATTCTCGTCGTCACGAAGATGAGGAGCTCCACGCGCACCCGGGTCTTCGTCTTCTTCTTGAAAAGCCAGCCCAGTATCGGGATGTCTCCAAGAAGCGGGACCTTCGAGATCGAGTCACGGAAGGAATCGCTGATGAGGCCGCCGATGACGATGGTCTCGCCGTCGCGCACGAGCACGGTCGTCAGCGCGGTGCGCGAGTCGATGGCCGGGGCCGCACCCGGGGCCGCGGCCGAGGGCTGGCTCACTTCCGGGTTGATGTTCAGGGTGATGCGCCCGTCGGCGTTGATGCTCGGCGTGACCGTCAGCTTGATGCCGGTGGTCACGTACGTGACCGTGATGCTTTGCGCGCCCGTCGCGGATATGTTCGTGGTCGTGTACGGGATCTGCGTCGTGACGTCGATCTTCGCGGCCTGATTATTGAGGGTCGCGATCTTCGGCTCGGACAGGACCTTGGCCTTGCCCTCCGTGGCCGCCGCGGTCAGCGTGGCGTTGAGGATGAAGTTGTTCGTGATGCGGCCGAACGTCAGCGCGCCGAACGCGGTGTTGGCGAGATTCACGCCCGTGCCCCTTCCGGCTGCGCCCACGCCCTCGATCACGTTCGCGTTCTGGTTGAGCGGCGGCAAGGTGGGGCTGCTGGCCTTCTGCGGGCTGGTGGTCGTACCGAAGAGCGAGGTCCCCTGCTGGCCGCCGAGCTTACCGGTCTGCACGCCCTGGTAGTCCCACTGCACGCCATAGTTGAGGCCGGAGTCGGCGCTGACCTCGACGAGCTTGGCCTCGATGAGCACCTGGCGCGGGCGCTGGTCCATCTGAGAGATCAGGTTCTCGGTCGACAGCTGCCCCTCGAGAGAATCGGTCACGATCAAGGTATTCGTCTTGGTATCCGCCGTCGAGCTGCCGTTGCGGCCCTCGGCGCTGCGGACGGAATCGATCGTCGTCTTGACCTCGGCGGCCTTCGCGTAATTAAGGACATAGACCTTGGTGATCGCCGTCGAGCTCGTGCGCTGCGTCTTGAGCTCGGCGGGCGTGATCACGCGCAGGATGTTGTCGCCGACCTGGTCGGTCGTCAGCTTCATCATCGACAGCGCGGTGCGGAAGGCCTCGTTGAAGGGAACGTCGGTCAGATGCAAGGTCAGCGAACCCGAGACGTCGGCCCCGAAGACGATGTTGACCTTCGACTTGGCCGCGAGCAGGCGAACGACATCGCGGATGTCGGTGTTGTCGAAATCAAGCGTCACGATGTCGCGAGGCAGGCGGCTCATGATGTCGCGGAAGATGCGCCCGCCGGGCGCGCGCTGGGAGCGGTCGTCGTCGGCATCGCCGACGGGGTCGAACTTGGTCTTCGTGATGTCGGAAGCCTGGGCGGCGGCCCCGAGCTCCAAAGTCATGGTCTTATCAAGACCGGCACGGCGCATGGCTTGAACGGCCGTCACATTGACGCGCGGCTTCACCTTGGCTTCGGGCCCGGCGACCGCAACCGCTGCCGGAGCCGCAACCGGCGTTGGCGCAAAGACAAAAGCCGGAGCCGGAGCCTCAACCGCGGCGACGGCGGCCGCGGCGCGCTTGGCGACGACGGGCTTGACCGTGGGAAGCTTGGGAGCGGCGGCGACGGGTGCGACCGCCGCCGGCACGACGGCCGAGGCCGGAGCATCATCGACCGAGCCCACGATCTGCACGGTCAGTCCGTCCTTGGTCGTGCCGACCTTGTAGCCCGCCATCTTCACGAGATCCATCACGACGCGCGTGATCAGGCGCGGCGACTTCTCAAACTGGCTTGAGCGCACACCGGAGAGGAACGCCCCCTTGCCCTTGACGGACTGGGTCGGACCTTCGTGCTTGGTGTCGAGGAGCTCCATCACGAGACGCGGGGGAGTCTGCGTCAAAAAGCTGTTGTAGAGGACTCCCGTGCTGAGCTTGATCGTGACAAAATCGTTGGCGACCTCGATGCCACGGAATTCGGCGGGAGCAGGCACGGCGTCAGCGGCGAAGGCCGGGATGACGCCCGCGGGAAGGGCGAGCACGACGGCAAGGGCCGCGGACAGGGCTTTCTTTATTTGGTGATTGATCATAGATTCTCCGCGGCTACAGCTTCTCCTTCGCTTTCTCATCCTCGCCAAGCCGGAACACCTGCACGTCCTTATCGGGAGTGATGAGCTCCACGGTCTTCTGCTTCAGCTTGATGGCGCCGGTGATTCCGGGGACCGGCTTATTGCGTTCGTTGTAAAGCTTGCCGCCGCGCAAAAGGTAGGTGCCGCCGCCCTCGGAGGAGAACAGCGCGTAGTCGATCTTCGTGTCCTTCATGATGCCGCGCAAAGTCATGCCATGGATGTCCACGATCTCGGGGCCGTCGGTCTTCGCGTCCTCGACGCGCACGGATCGGGCCCCGCCCATCGCGGCCGGCAGAAAGGGATCGCGCACGCGGTCGCCCGTGTAGATGCTCGAGACCGTCTGCGTCGAAACCCCGATCGGCGAGCGCGCGGCGCTCGTCGACGTCGCCACGGCGGCCGGCGACGGAGCCGGCCCCGCCGAGGCGAGGCCGGCCGTCGCGAGGAGTAAAACGATGGTGGCGGTGATCATCCTTTATACTGGTACGAGAGCAAGGTGAAGGTCACGGTCATGTCTCCGCCGGGGTCCGCGGACGGATAGTTGATGTCCCTCACGTTGAAGATACGCTCCTCAAGGCCGACGGCGGCCAGGAAGCGGCCGATGTTGTGATAGGAGCCTTTGATCGAAAGGGGGTAGGCGAGCTCGATGAAATAGGTCTGGCTCTTCATCGGGCCCGGCGTGAAGCTCTGGATGACGACCCGGTTCTTCTGCGCGAGAGAGGAGATGGTCAGCAGGATGTCGGGAGCGGATTTCGTCTTGGGCAGCTTCTTCTCCGCCTCGGCCGCACGCTCGTTGAGGCTCGCGATCTCGGCCTGCAGGCGCTCGAGCCGGGCCGCCTGCTCCTGGGCCTTCTTGATCTGGAGGCTGATCTTCTCGATCTTCTCCGTCGCCTCAGCCTTGGCGGCCGAGATGGGTAGCCAAAAGAACTTCACATAGACGACGCTGAAAACGACGAACAGCACGGCGCCGGCGCCGAGATACTGCTGCTGCTGCTTCGAGAGTTGCATGGCCATTTTATTTGCTCGTGTACGTCGCCGTCAACGAGAAGTTATAGGTGGTCCCGGCGACGGACACGGCCCCGAACTCGATCGAAGCGAACTTCGCGTTCTTCTCCAGGGTCTTCACCCAGGCCGCGATGTCCTCATTGGTGTTCGCGACGGCGGCGATCGTAAGCTTGAGGGTGCCGGGCGCCGCAGTCGCGGTGCCCATCGAGTTCACCTTGACGCCGGCCGGAACCGAGCGGGCGAACTCGGACATGAAGATGGGGTAGTAGGCGCGTCCAAGCAGGAGATCCTCGATGACGCCGAGGCGCGCGCGCACGGCGGCGGCGGCCTTCTCGAGCTCCTCGACCTGCTTGACGATGCGGTCCAGCTGCTTGAGCTTGGCCTCTTTCTCGACCAACGTGATCTCGAGCGCGTGCTTGCCGTACCAATGGCCGAAGGAGGCGCCGAGGAGCAGCAGCGCTAACAGGCTGCCGACGGCGCCGGCCTGGAGCAGCAGCTGCCGCGACTTGGCCTTGGCGAGGATCTCGGAGGGAACAAGGTTGACCTTGATCATCGCGCTATTCCCAATCCCTGTTCTGCCTCAGAGCCAGCCCCGCCGCCACGCCGAACGAGGGCGACAGGCCTTCGGGCACGGCCTCGCCGCCTTTCGCGAACGAGAAAGGATTGAGCACCAAGACGGGGACCTTCAACTCCTGGGCAAGATGCTTGTCGAGATTCTTCAGGCGCGCGCTGCCGCCGGCGAGCATGATGCGGCCGATCGAGCGGTCCGGGCCTTGCGAAAGATAGAAGTCGACGGAGCGGTGGACCTCGGCGACGAGGTCTCGGGCGACCTGGCCGACAGCCTGCGAGACGCCGAGGCCGTCACGGTCGCCGTCGGCGAGGGCCTTCTCCTTCTCCGCGGGATCGACGAACACGCCGCGGGAATGCTTGAGCTCCTCGGCCTTGGCCGCGTCGCACTGGAAAGCCTTCATGATGGCCTTCGTCATCGTGTTGCCGGCGATGAACATATCGCGCACGACGCGCGTGACGCCGTTCTCCACGATGGAAAGGTTCGTCACCATGTGGCCGATATTAAGATAGAGCGTCGCGCCCGGGCCTTCCTTCGCGTCTCGGATCTTCTCGTGGACGTTCTCGAGCGCGAAGCTGTCCACGTCGATGATCGCGGGGGTCAGCCCCGCGCCCTGCAGGATCTCAAGGCGGGAAACGATGAGCTCGCGCTTTGCCGCGACGAGCACGGTCTCCATCTTCTTCTGTCCGTCCTCGACGATCTCGCTGAGGATATGGAATCCGAGCTGGACTTCGTTGATGTCGAAAGGGATGAACGGCTCGGCCTCGGTGGCCAAGGTCGACAGAAGCTCGAGCTTCGTCAAACGGGGGAATTTGACATAACGCACGATGACCGCATTGCCCGACAAAGCGGTGGAGACGTCCTTCACCTTGATGCCCTTCTCGATGAAGAGGGCGCGCAGCGCGTTGACCACGGCCGCCTTCTTTTCATCGGGGCCCGCGTCCACCTTCGCGCCCAGGGGCAGATGGCCCCAGGCTTTAAGCTGGCACACGCCGGCCTCAACCTTAAAGAGGACGACCTTGACCGAGTATGAGCCGACGTCGATGCCGACGACGTCCTTGGGGCCAAGGAACATCTCCGCGAGCCCTTTCAGGGCCCCGAGCTTCTCCTTGACATCGATCTTAGGCATTTATCTCCTTGCTTCCAGTCTACGACCGCAACAGGCCATTAAAAAAGCGCCGACGCCCCCCCGTATTCCACGGGAGGTCGGACTCGGCGCGTTTTTTGTGCGGCACGGATTTATAACAGGTTTACCTGAGATTGTCAAGACCTACTCGATTCACGGCGATGTTCGCATCAGCCAGCATGAACGCTATGAAGTATAATATTAGAATGAAGTCCCTGTTGTTCGACTATGGGGGGACCCTCGATGCCGATGGAACCACCTGGCTCGAGCGCTTCCACCCCATTTATAAGGAAGCCGGCCTTGATTTCCCAAAGGATCTCTTTGACCGCGCCTTCTACGATTCCGACGACAACCTTCACATCCGGCACGCGTTGAAGGGCCTGGACCTGGCGCAAACCGTGCGCCTCCAGGTCGAAGATGTGATCAAGATCCTGGCTCCGCACCGCAGCGACCTGGTCGACCCGATCGCCGGCCGTTTTGTTGCCGACTGCCGCGGCCAGTTCCAGCGCCTGGCCCCCGTGCTTGAGCGCCTCGCCAAGCGCTACCGCCTCGGCATCGTGTCGAATTTCTACGGCAACCTCGATGGGATCCTGACCGCCGAAGGGTTGCGCCCGCTCTTCTCCGTGGTCGCCGACTCCGGCGTGCTCGGCGTGACCAAACCCGACGCCGCGATCTTCCTCCACGCCACCAAGGCGGTCGACGCCTCCCCTGCGGAGTGCGTGATGGTCGGGGACTCGGTCAAGCGCGACATGGCGGGCGCTGCCGGCGTCGGCATGAAAATCGCGTTGATTTCAGCGGCGGCGAAGCCGCCAAAAGCAGGCCAGCATTGGACGCTGCGCTCGGTGACTGAGCTCGAGGCGGCGCTCGGATGAGAGCCGCGATCATCGCCGCCGGCGAGGGCTCGCGCCTGAGCAAGAGCCATCCGGGCACGATTAAGCCGATGATAAATATAGCGGCGAAGCCGCTCATCCATTGGGTGGTCGTCGGATTGCGCTCGGCGGGGTGTAAAGACATTGTCGTTTTGACCAATTCGCGCGGCGACGCAGTCGCGCCTTATCTGTCCTCAGCATTCCCCGACGTCAAATTCGATTTCGTGACGGCCGACACGGCCTCATCGTTCGAGTCGTTCCGGCTCGTTTCCAAACGGCTTGCGGAAACGGCAACGAATCGAGAATTCATCGTGAGCACCGTGGACGCGTTGATCAAGACGGACGATGTCGCTCGATTCATACGCGAATGCCGGGGCTCCAACGCCGACGCGGGACTTGCTTTAACGTTGCATGTCGACGACGAGAAACCCTTGTGGGCCGACGCGGACGCGAATGGCCGCATAACAGCCCTTGGCGCCGACGCGAAGCGTAAGGACGCCGTGACTTGCGGCCTTTATTACATGACTCGGAAGGCCGCGACGGATATTCCGCAGGCTGAACGGCATTCTCGACTTAGGGATTTTTTTCGAGATCTCGTCGCCTCAGGCGCGGTCGTTAAAGGTGTTATCCTCTCCAAATCTCTCGACGTGGACCGGCCCGAAGACTTACATGCCGCCGAAACATTTCTCACCGTGGAGACGAACCGATGAAAGCTCTTGGTATTTTGCGCGAGACCCAGAACTCCCCCGGCCGCGAGTCCGATGACGCGCTGATCCTCAAGGCGGTGATGGACCAGCTCTCGATCCTCAAGACCGAGGTCACGGTGATGACCCCTGAGGAATTCGACCGCGCCGACGGGAAAGGCTTCGATCTCATCGTCCCGATGTGCGAGACCTACCCGCGCCTCATGCGCCTCAAGAAGATCGAGGCCGAGACCGGCGTCGTGACGGTCAACCCCGCCGACTCCGTGCTCGGCTGCTACCGCACGCGCATGCTCGAATCTTTCGCGAACACGCCCGGCCTCTCGTATCCGTCCACGGTGGTGCGCCGCTCCACCGCCGACGCCAACAAGAAGGCGCCCGACTTCGAGGCCGACGGAGGCTGGTGGCTCAAGCGCGGCGACGTGCATAACACCTGCGCCTACGACGTGGTCTTCGCCAAGGACTGGGACGAAGCCGAGAAGATCCGGCGCGAGTTCGAGAGCCGGGAGATCAAGGATCTCGCGATCCAGCGCCACACCGACGGCGACCTCATCAAGTTCTACGGCGTCGGCCCCGGCCAGTGGTTCACGTGGTTCTACCACGATCCTTCCACCGCCCGCCGCCTGCCCTTCGAGCTCGAGGACCTCGCCGCCCAGGCCGAGCTCGCCGCCAAGACCGTGAAGGTCGAGGTGTTCGGCGGCGACGCCATCATCACTCCCGAGGGAAAGATTTATATCATCGACATCAACAGCTGGCCGAGCTTCGCGCGCGTGCGCTCCGAAGCGGCGGTCCAGATCGCCCGCCGGCTCCGGCTTCGCCTCCGCCAGGTCGCGGGCAAAAAAGGATAAACGACATGACCTCTCAGACGCTGACGGACGCCCCGTATTCGGCCGGGCCGAAATCGAAAGCCCTCTTTCAAGAAGAGCAGGAGTATATAGCTCCCGGGCTGCAGACGATCGCGTTGTACGCCCAGCTCGCCATCGACGGCGGCAAAGGCGCGTCGCTTCGCGACGTGGATGGCAAGGAATATCTGGATCTCGTCGCGGGCATCGGCGTCGCTTCGCTGGGCTACGGCCACCCGGAGTGGGCGAAGGCGATCGGCGAGCAGGCCGCGAAGACCGCGGTCGGCTCCTTCACCACGCCGCACCGCGTCAATTTCCTCAAGACCCTGGCGTCCGTGACGCCGAAGGGCTTGAACCGCTGCCAGTTGTACAGCTCAGGAGCGGAGGCGGTCGAGGCTGCTTTGCGGCTCGCGAAAAGCAAGACGGGGAAGTTCGAGGTCATCGGATTTTGGGGCGGGTTCCACGGCAAGACGCAGGGAGTCATGGGCCTGCTCAATGACGGCTTCAAGAACGGGTACGGGGCGACGGCGCCCGGGCTGCATCTCTCTCCCTATCCCGATTCCCGGAAATGTCCGTTCGGCGCGACAGCGCCGCACGATTGCGGAGCGCATTCGCTGGAATTCCTGCGCGAGAAGATCAAGCGCGAGACGACGGGCGCGGTGGCGGCGATCATCATCGAGCCGGTGCAGGGGACCAACGGCAACGTGATTCCTCCGAAAGGTTTCTTCAAGGGCGTCCAGGAACTCGCCCAGGAGATCGGGGCGGTGTTTATTTCCGACGAGATGATCACGGGCTTCGGACGCACGGGGAAGATGTTCGGGTGCGATCATGAGGGGGTCATCCCCGACATGATGACCATCGGCAAGGGCTTCGGCGGCGGCTTCCCGGTGTCGGGCGTGGTTACCACCAACGAGATCTCGATGTCTAAGCCGTGGTCCAATCCGTCGGGGTCGTCTTCGAGCTATGGCGGCAATCCGCTGGCGTCGGCGGCCTGCGACACGACTTTGCAGATTATTTTACGCGACAAGCTCGTCGAGAACGCCGCGACGGTAGGCGCGGCGATGCTCCAGCGCCTCACCAAGATCCAGCAGCAGCAGCCGTTGATCGGTTCTCTGCGCGGCCGCGGCTTGATGATTGGTGTCGATCTCGTCAATCCGAAGGATAAAAAACCCCTCGACAAGAATATCTGTAAGGAGATTTTTGAGGAAGGCCTAAAACGCGGCGTTTTGACGATGGCATACAATCCTTCGCTGCGCATCAACCCGCCGCTCGTGATCACGGAGAAGCAAGCTCTTGATGGTCTCGACCTCATGGCTGAAGCGATGACTGTGGTCGCGAAGAGGCGCTCACTCTGAACAAGATCCGTCGCGTCGGCTTAGTCGGCTTCGGGGCCATCGCCGAGGGCGCGCATTTATCGGCTTTGCGCTCTCTCAGCGTCGTCGTGGATGCGGTCGCCGAGCCCTCGCCATTACGCCGCGAAGCGGCGATCCGTTCGCTGCCGCACGCCCGCATCTACGACTCCGTGGAAGCGTTGCTGTCGGCGGAGAGATCGTTGGACGCCCTCATCGTTTGCTCTCCGCCAAGCTATCACGGAACGGCAATTTTATCTGGAATTCGTGCAGGCATCCACGTCCTCTGCGAGAAGCCCCTGACATTGGATCCTGAAATCTTCGCCCAGATCCAAACGGAATCCGCTTCGCGGAACGTGTGTGTGTATAGCATCAACAATTGGGCGTATTCACCTCAATGGAGCCGGCTTCTCGAGGTTGCGGCCTCCGGCCGCCTTGGACCCATTCGTCACGCTGATATTCGCGTGCTTCGCACGCGCCCGTCCGTTTCGGCTTCGCCGAACGACTGGCGCAAAGACCCGGCCATCTCGGGCGGCGGCATTTTCGTGGATCACGGCTGGCACAATCTCTATTTGATGCGACGTCTTCTGGGCCCTAAAATATCTATTGTCGACGTCGTCCTTCATCCGCGCGGCTCCGTGGACGACGTTGCGACCGCGTTGTTCGCGGCTCCCGCCGCGTCCGGAACCATGCACCTCTCCTGGCGCTCGGGCGAGCGTTCCAATCATGCCTTCATCACCGGCGAACGCGGCACCGCGGAATTGCGCGACGACTCTCTCACCATTAAGTCCGAGGGCGTTGAAGAGACCACGCGTTTTGCCGAAAAGCTCTCAGGAGGCTCCGCACACCCCGAATGGCTTGCCTCGATGTGGCCGTCTTTTGAGGCCGAATGCGGAGGAATGCACCGCGGCGAGAATCTGGCCGAAGCAGCGTTCTGCATTTCCTCAATCCGCGCGGCCTACGGCGCGAGGGAGACCGCGTCATGACCGCAGCGGAGAATGTTTTCACGCGTGCCATCCTCTGGGTCGCCCATCCCAAGCTCCTCTGGCATCGCGCCGGCGGCATGCTCGTCATCGAGCGCCAGCTGTTCACCCTCGCTCGCGCGGGCATCAAGTCCGTCTTCGTCGCGATGTCCAAGCCCGACGACGCCCAGATTGGGATCATGCGCCTGCCGCCCGGCCTCGAGGTGCGCTGGGTGACCAAGGGAACGGCGGCGCTGACCGAATGCGAGCCGCCCTATCTCGGCATCTCCGCCGACCATCTCATCCGCATCGAGACCCTGGCCTTCATCGCCCGGCAGAGCTTTCCCACCTCAGTCAGCTACAACGACGCCTCCGTCCTCAGCGTCGTCCAGGTCGTTCTCACCCGCGAGGATACGATCTACCGCACCGGCCAGCCCCTGCCCGAAGGCTCCTGCATCCGCCTGGAGGCGCCGCTCTCCCAGGGCCCGATCGTGGATTGGCTCATGGTCGCGGGGCCCAAGCCGCAGGACGGCTTCATGGCCCGCCACTTCGACCGCCACCTTTCGCTCGCCGCAAGCCGCGCCCTGCTCGACACCACGGTCACGCCCAATCAGATGACCGTGTTCAGCACGATCCTCGGCCTGATCGGAGCGAGCTTCTTTCTGGGCGACACCCGCCTTTTCTACGTGATCGGCGCCCTTCTGATCTGGCTGCACTCGGTGCTCGACGGCTGCGACGGCGAACTCGCGCGCGTGCGCTTCCAGGAAAGCCCTCTCGGCTCCGACCTCGACTTCTGGGGCGACAACCTCGTGCATCTGGCCCTGTTCACCTGCCTGGGCATCGGCTTCTGGCGGACGGGCAACGGCGTGCACACCTTGGCCCTGGCAGCGATCGCCGACGCGGGCGTGCTCGCCTCGGCGTGGACCGCCTGGAAGCACCGCCTCGCCCGCCGCAGCACGAAGGGGCCCGAGGCCGGCGTCGTGGAGCAACCCGAGGGCGACGGCTTCGAATCCAAGCTGTCCCGCCTCGAGAACGCGCTCGCCCAGCGCGACTTCATCTACCTGCTCGTGCTCCTGGCCTTCGTGGACATGGTGTACGAGTTCCTCTGGGCCGCCGCCATCGGCGGCACCCTGTTTTTCGCGATCATGCTGTTTCTCAGGAGAATCAACCACAATGAACAAGCACGACAGCCGCATCCAGCCAGCCAAGGGTAAGCTCGGCATCCTCCTCCCCGGAATGGGAGCGGTGACCAGCACCTTCATCGCCGGCGTGGAGCTCGTCAAGAAGGGCCTCGGCACGCCCGTCGGCTCCGTCACGCAGATGCAGGCCATCCGCCTGGGCAAGCGCTACGAGAACCGCTCGCCGCTCATCAAGGATTTCGTGCCCCTGGCCTCCCTCGAGCAGCTCGTGTTCGGCGGCTGGGATTTCTTCTCCGACGACATGTTCGTCGCCGCGACGAAGTGCGGCGTCCTCGACGCGGCCAAGCTCGCGCCGATCAAGAAGGAGCTTTCCGCGATCAAGCCGATGTCCCCGATCTACGACCCGGCTTACATCAAGAACATCAAGGCCCTCAACCCCAAGAAGGGCAAGACCAAGATGGACCTCGCCCAGCAGGTGATGGCCGACATCGAGGGCTTCAAGAAGAAGAACGGCTGCGATCGCGTCGTCATGCTGTGGTGCGGCTCGACCGAGCGCCTGCCCGAGCATTCGAAGTCCCACGAGGACATCGAGTCCTTCGAGCAGGGCCTCATAAATAACGACCCGATGATCCCGCCGTCCATGATCTACGCCTACGCCGCGATCAAGCTCGGCATGGCCTACGGCAACGGCGCGCCGAACCTGTCCTGTGATATCCCGGCCTTGCTGGAGCTCGCCGAGCAGACGGGCTCGCCCATCTGCGGCAAGGACTTCAAGACCGGCCAGACCCTCATGAAGACCACGATCGCGCCCATGCTCAAGGCGCGCATGCTGGCCCTCACCGGTTGGTACTCCACGAACATCCTCGGCAACCGCGACGGCGAGGTGCTCGACGATCCGGGGTCCTTCAAGACCAAGGAGCTGAGCAAGATGTCGGTCCTCGACACCATCCTCGAGCCCGCGCTCTACCCCGAGCTGTACGGCAACTTCCACCACAAGGTCCGCATCGACTATTACCCTCCCCGCGGCGACGCGAAGGAAGGCTGGGACAACATCGACATCCGCGGCTGGATGGACATGCCGATGCAGATCAAGATCAACTTCCTGTGCCGCGACTCGATCCTGGCGGCGCCGATCGTGCTCGACCTGGTCCTCTTCCTCGACCTCGCCAAGCGCGCGGAGCTCAAGGGCATTCAGGAGTGGCTGTCGTTCTTCTTTAAATCGCCCCAGTGCCGCGAGGACCTGAAGCCCGAGCACGACCTCTTCATCCAGCACCTCAAGCTCAAGAACACGCTTCGCGTGCTCATGGGAGAAGAGGTTCTCGACCACAGCGGCCTCGACTACTACGACCCTTCGAAGACCGCCTCGGCCGCTCCGGCTCCCAAGCCCGTGGCCAAGAAAGGCAAGAAGGCGCTCGTCGGACGCTGACGCCGGACGCGCCTTAATAAGGAAGGCCCTCTCGAAAGAGAGGGCCTTCTCTTTTTTCGTCCAAACAATGTATTGCATCACAATACATGACGCGGCTTCTGTTCATGTGCCGCAGATAAGCCTCTTGCCGCCAAAACCTCTCCCCAATGCCTCAGGCCCAAAATCGAGCCGGGCGTTACACTAGGCGTAATGATCAAACTCAGCCTCGTAGTGCTGTCGTCACTTCTCGCCTCGCCCGCTCTCGCCCAGGTCCGAGTCTCCGCGCCCACGCCGGGCGCCGCCGCCTGGGCCGGCCCCATCTCGGGCGCCGTCAGCGCCGCCGGCCTGGAGCGCGTCTCTCAACTCGGCTCGCTATCACTCCCGCGCCTGGCCACGCCCGGCGCGGACGGCCGCCTTCCGCTCTTCTCCTCGCCTCAGCTTCTCAATCCTCTCGTGGAAACCCTCGTTCTGCGCGGCGAGGACCCAGCCCGGTTCGCGGCGCTTCCGACCGAGGCCAAGCTGAAGGTGCTCAACGCCGCCGCCCTACTCACCGAGGAACGTCTCGCCATGCAGGTCTGGCGCGTCGCCCTCGATACGAACAAGGGCATAGGACGTTCGGAGTTCCCTTACGTGGCGTCCGAAGCCAAATACGGGCGGGAGATGAGCGTTTACATCAACGACCGCACCATTATCGGCCTGGTGATGCTCGAGGAACGCGTCGCGGCGTATGAAAAGGTCCGCCAGGCCGCGTGGCGCGCCTTCGTCGAGGACCTCCCCGCGAAGATCGCCGCCGGAGCCTTCGACGCGAAGACCTTGATGCGCAGCGAGCGTGACGGCGACAAAACCGTCTGGCTCGACGCCGCCGGCAATCCCGAGCAGGCTTCCGATTCCGCCGAGCGCGTCATCGATCTGCGCCTTGGCGCCGTCGCACAGGTGCAGCCCGGGCCGTGGAGCGCGGCCGAAGTCGATCTTCTGCGCGCCGCCCTGCAGGCCCGCATGGAAGACGGAACGATTTCCCCGTCGCGATGGACGAACAACATGACGGGAAGGCTGCTGGCCCTCAAGCAGCGCGGTGAAAATACGGCGACCACAGGCCCCCTCGGCAAAGCCGTCTCCCACTTCTCCGGCAACGGCCGCGTGACCGCCCACGATGTGCGCTCCATCGACGACTACTACCGCAACACCGTCACCGACTCGGACTGGAATTGGGCTGTGCAAGCCCGCGTCCTGGCCGCGATCCGCGACGGCGGGCTCGGTTTTCCGAGTTGGGATCGCCTGCAGGCCGCGAAGGTGCGATTATCCAAGCATGCCGATTTCGCGTCCACCGCGCTGGTGATCGCCTCCCTCGCCGGCTCCCTCGCAGTGGTCTTCGCGACCATCTTCGGCTACTTCAGCGATATTTCTTCCCTCAGTGCCCTCGGCGCCATAGCCGTGCCGCTGCTGCCGCTGCTCGCGTCCATCTTCTTTTTCGACGATCGCAGCCTCGCCGAGAAAAACCGCCTATCCGACCTGATGAACCGTTACTTCAAATAACCATGAAAACAATACTCCTCGTCTCATGCCTCATGATCACGACTGCGCACGCCGAGCAGAACGCCTGGAGCCAACCCGATCTCGATGAAGCGTTCGCGTCGGCCAGCCGCGCGGCTGAGCTGAGCGCCGCCTCCGCGGTCGGCCTTTCTCAGGCCCCGGATGCGGATGGCGAGGAATCCCTCAAGGAAGCCAAGGCTGAACTCGAAGGCGTCCTTACTAAAATCGATGTCCTGATCAGCGCGGAGACCGATGACGCCAGAAAAATAGCGCTGTACAAGCTAAAAGATCAGGTTCAGCTCTCGCTCAACAAAGTCACCAAAGCGCTCGAGATTCTGGCCGCACATCGAAATGGCCAGAACGCGAAGCTCGATCAGATCCTGGCCGAAGCCAAGTTCCTCAATAAGATGATGTCCACTTACCTCGGAGCCCCGGACTTCGCCGGCACCATCCACATGAAAACGGCCCCCTTCGAGCTCGAGATCAGCGGTGATGCGCTGTACGCAGCCGTGCGCAAAAAACTGCCCTTCCTCGCTGGTGCCGTCCAGGGGCGCCTGCGGATAAACCCCGGCGCCGAAATGCTCGCTCAATTCAACGCGCTCAAGGCCGAATACTACACGACTTTGCTCGATGCGGCTCAGGCCGTCAAGAACGACGGCAAGAACCCGATGGACGACATCCGGTTAAAGGGCATGGCCGAATGGGGCCGCGACACCAAGGTCATCGCTCCCGGGCAAGGCTGGCAGCAAGCCGTTGAAGTCCTGACCTTCAAGCAATACAACAGCCTCCGATAACCATGAAAACAATAACCCTCGTCTCCTGCTTCCTTATCTCGACCGCGCACTCTCAGACTATGCGCGTTCCCGCCCTCGTTCCGTTCGGCGCCGCGCTAAGCCCAGTTCCAGTGATTCAAACTCCCGTCATGGCGCCCGGCCTGACCGCAAGCGTTCTGCCCTCGCCGTCTCTGGCCTCGATGCCGGCCCCCGCTCTCGCACCCGCCCTGGCGGCGGCCGCGCGGCCCGTTCCCGTCGCCGCGAACGCTTCGCCGCTGAGCCAGACCGCCGTCGTAGTCGCCGCCGCGATCGAAGCCGCCGGCGACCCCTCACGCATTGAGACTTCCGACGCTCGCGAACTCGGCGGCCGCATTCAGGCCCTTCTCTCCGGCCAAAGCGCGCCCAGCGCCGGCGAGGGTCCGGCCGAACCCGTCTCCGCGCGAACGCCCGCGAACACTTCTTACGCCCGCCTCCGCCGATTCTTTTCTACGGAGAAAAGCGTTAAGCGCCAAATCGCGGCGTCGCTGATCGGAACGGACATCAAGTTCATGGATTTGAGCGGCAAGCACCACACGGCGACCCTCGTGAAGGCGGACCAGCCCGATCTTCTCCGGATCATGGGCGAGGACATGAGCTATGGATGGCTGCGCATAGACGCGGTCGACAAGGTGAATGCCTTTGTAACGCAGGTGGCCTATTATCCGACCGCAAAGAACGCCTACACCATCACGCCGGAATTGATCCCTCTTCTCGGACCGATGATGACCGGCCTTAATAGATCCGTATTTTCCCGTCCGGAATTTCAGGATACGCTCAGCGGCATCGTCGTGCGGATTCCTCCGGAGATCCGCAGTTACATCCGCGACACGATGTACCCGTTCCTCACCGCTCAGGCCATAGCCGAATCGCAGCCGATCCGAGAAACCATCTACAGAGACGGCCCCGGCGTATACAAGGGGCTCGTCGGACGCTATGGAGTGGAGAACGTCAGCGTCAAGCAGCCCTGGGTCACCGTCAAACATGTCAGGGCGCTTTATCGCGACTCTGAGCCGGTGCGTTACGATCCGACTTGGGTTTTGACGGATAAATTAGAGATGCCGACCCTGCGGGAGGCCTTCCTTAATCTTAAAGATTGGGGTGAGAAGCACGGGTTCGAGGATGTCGAGGTGGTCGGCCATGCGCACAGCAACTACACCCGGGCTATCGGGAGCGATGGTCGCGCGGACACGCTCAACGGAACCGGATCGAGCTACGAAGTCATGCCCTTATCTCTCGATATCGAAAGCATCCGCCTGCGGCCCGTGCGAGGACCCATCGACTGATCCGGAGCTGCTATCGTACCACGATACCTGTTCTCATCTTCTCTATCGTCCCGCAGAACGGCCCTTTGCCGCCGCGCGCCTTCCCCACCGCCCCAGGTTCCAAATAAATTCGGGAGATACACTGACGTCATGAGAAACATCAACATCGCCCTATCGATCGTTCTGGCCGCCGCCCTCCCGGCTGACAGCCACGCCGTTGTAACCACGGGTACGCGCATTCCCACGCTTGTTCCTGCCGGAGCCGCCTTAAGCCCCGTTCCCGTGATTCAAGCCCCCACCATGACGCCCGGCATGACCGCGAGCGTCCTGCCCACGCCGTCTCTGGGTTTAATGTCCGTCCCGGCCCTCGCGCCCACCCTGGCGGCACCTGTGGCGGCCGCGCAAACCGCTCCCATCGCCGCAAACGCTTCGCCATTAGCCCAGACCGCCGTCGGCGTCGCCGCCGCGATCGAAGCCGTCGGCGACCTCACTCGCGCCGGCTCGACCGATGTCCGCGAGCACGGCGGAACGCTCCAAGCCCTTTTGAGCGGCGAGCAGAGCGCTCCAGCCGTCAGCGTGGACCTCTCCGCGCCCGCCGCCGCTCGCGTACCCGCCCGCACTCTCTTCGACCGCGTCGCCGAGGTCAAGCTCGACCGCTACACCGCAGCGCTCGTGCCGTGGCTCGGCGTGCCCGGCTACTACCACATCGCCGTCACCGGCCCCGAGGGCGCCTGGGACAGCTACGGCGTGCTCGGCACGAACCTCGGCCTCGGCAAGGATAAGGAGGTCGCGCAGTTCGTCTCCAAGCTCGAGCTCGCCCTCAACGCGCGCAAGATCAAGCTCGCCGATCTCAAGGACCTCAAGGACTCTTACAACTGGCCCACCGACCTCGACAGCCCCCGCTATGCGAAGATCAACGCGATGAAGCTGACCGCGCACCGGGTCACGCTCCAGCCCTGGTCTCCCGTTCCCGGCTTCCATCAGCTCATGGTCACCGGACCCAAGGGCGCCTGGGACGCCTACGGCGTCTACGGCGATCAGCTGGCCTCCAGCAAGGACCGGGACGTTGCACAATTCGCCGCCAAGCTCGAGCGCGCGCTCGACGCAGGGAAAGTGAGGGCCAGCGACATCAAGCGGCTCCAAACCGAGCACGACTGGATCGAGAAACTCGGCTCTTCCGAAAACGAGCGGATCAACGCTATGAGCCTGCCCCGCTACAAGGCCAGCCTCCAGGCCTGGCCCGCCGTGCCCGGCCACTACAAGATCATGATCACCGGCCCGTCCGGCGCCTGGGAAAGCTACGACCTGCTCGGACGCAATTACTCGACCGAGGAAGGCCGTGCTCTCGTGCTGTTCGTCGCCAAGCTCGAGCAGGCGCTGAACACGGGCGTGCTGACCATGAAGAACATCGAATGGCTCCGGACCAATTACGAATGGCCCACGGACGCCATCAACGCAGTCCGTAAGGAGAAATAACATGACCATCAAGCCTCTCGCCGCGATGCTGGCGCTCGGAACCGTTTTGAGCTCGCTCGGGGCTCATGCGTCCACGGACTCGGACTTCGCCGCCTCACTTTCGGCGATCGAGACGCACGCCGTCCAGGCCCAGCCCTCAGTGAACGCCGTCCCGATGGATATCTACGATGAACCGCGGGTCGTGCACAGCCGCGAGGACGTCCTGCGTCTGACGATCGCCTCCCTGGGAGCGACGACCGATGAGGCGGCGGAGCGCATCATCGCGTCGGTCGGCCAGCTCAACATCACCAACGACGAGTACTGCAGGGTCATCTACAAGCTGGTCAACCTGATGGTCGACCATCGCGATCCAGCCGTCCGCGTCCGAGCCATACGCGCCGTCGGCATGATCTCGAGCATCAAGGACGTCCCCAACGCCTTCGTCAGCCCCATCGGCGCGACGCTTATCCCTTCGCTGACCGACTCTGAGCCCAAGGTGAGGGCTGAGGCGGCGCGAGTGCTCGGAACCATCACGCAATACACCCCGACCGGCCTCCTTAACCAAGAGAATCCCATCATCGCCAACCTCATCATGGCGGCGGCGGCAGACAAGGACGCAAGCGTGCGCGAAGCCGCTGCGGCCGCGTTGAAATCGATCAAGGTCGTGAAAAGCAGCGCGATGATTCGCTAGGAAACTGAGCAAGCAGTCGGATGTAGATGCCGTTGCCCCGAGCTCGTTGCAATCTACATCCAGCCGGGGCAGGAGCATCTGGAGTGAGCTGCTAACAATCTGTTAGTAGCTGAATGAACATGGATGAGCCGGACCGATCGGCGCAATCGGTAGTAGATCATCAGATTCCTAGTCGAAGATCTTGAAGATCCGCGCGTCGACGAAGTAGACATCGGAATCGTCGGACTTCTCCGCGTCGCCGTAAACGCCCGACAAGGTGACGGTCTCGGCCAGCTTCTGGAAATAGCGGTCGAGGCCGGCCTTCGTCATGCGCGTCGTCACATTTCTGCGCAGAGCGAGCAGCCCGCGTCCGGCCGCGAAGGCTTCGCGACTCTTGAGGATAGGCGACTTCAGATGGACCGTGGCGGGCAGCAGCGGCAAGGTCTGAAGGTACTTGTAGACGAAGGGGCTGCGTGCGCGGGCGCCGACGAACTCAATGATCTTCGCCGTGGAGAGGGCCTTCAAGGCCTTTTTCACCGTCGTCGCGGGCAGCGCGAGCGCATCGGCGATCTCGTCCGCGCCCGACCACCCGGGCGTGTTGACGAGATAGACATGACAGTAATAAGCCGTTGGATCCGCGGCGAGCACACGCCACTGCCCGAGCTCGAGCTGCGCGGCGCGCTGGCTGAGAGCCTGGCGGCCGACCTCGTCGCTCGTCAACGCCGCCGAGACCGCGGGAGCGGGCTCGAGGCCTTTGAGGAGCGCGTCGGAGCCAAGCAGGCAGGTGAGGTAGGAGCGGACCAGCTCCTTCCATTGAGGAGCGGCATCGGTGAGATCCAGCGCCTTGAGTATCACCACCAGCCGCCACGCCTTGGGCAGGCTCAGGCCTCTCTCGAGGGCCATGTAGTTGGCGAAAGACAGGCCGAAGGTCCGGCGTCCGTCACGGGCCTTATAAAACGAATGGGCGTTGGCAAAGCCCTGCTCGCGGCGCACGCGGGCCAGCACGGCGGCGAAAGGATAGGGCTTCTTCATCCGTGTAGTATATGTCATTCGATGTATTGCGGCGCAATACCTAGGTGCAACCTCTGAACCGCCCGCTGCGGATTTAGAGCGCGCACAAAACGAAACCTATTCTCCCCGCCGCCCGTAGTGTAGGGTGAAGTCAGGCGGACCAAGGAGAGCGTCATGAGGATCATTTTGGCGGCGGCGATGCTGGCGTGCGCGTCCGGGGCGAACGCCTCCGAGGGCGGCATCACGGTCGAGGTCAGCAGCGCCGGGATCGCGGTGGAGATGACCCAGTTCGATGCCGAGCTGTGCGTCCTCACTTTGGTGCCCGAGGGCAATGCCTTCGTCCTCAAAGCCCGGAGCAAGCCCCGGACGGGGCGGCTGCGCAAAGGGTGCGAAGCGCGCTTCAAGATGGCGACGCCTGTCCCGCCCCCCGTTAAAGTCGAGACGGGCCCAGGTTCGATCTCATTCGACGGCCTTTCCGGGAGAAGCCAGGCTCATGCCGAAGCCAGCGATAGCGCGTTCGTCAAGTCCTAAATTGGGTTCATATAAGGAAAAGCGGGCCTCCTGGGAAGGGGGCCCGCCCTTTTTGATATACTGGCCAATCCGGTGAAAAGCTTCCTTATGAGCGTTATCGCCGCGGCCGTGCTGTCGTCGTCGGCTCTGGGGCAGACGGTGTCCTCCGTGACATCGCCTTCTCCTGAGTTGCCGTCGGTTTCGACCGAAACCGCAGCCGCCGCGCCAGTGGTCTCGACAGCCTCCCTGTCGACGGCCCCCTCCATTTCGACCGAAACCTTGGCCGTTTCGACCACGGCCCAGCCCTTGCCCGGCCTGGCGACCGGCTACGCGGTCCCCTCCGTTTCCACGGCGGCACCCGTCGAGGCGGCCTCCGGAGTGGTGCCCCGCCCCTGGGTCATCGGCGACATCAAGGCCGACGGGTTGCAGAACACCAAGCTCTCCACGATCCGCGGCGCCATCAAGGGCCGCAAGGGCGACCTGTACGACCGCCCCGACCTCGACAAGGATATCCAGTCCCTGCTCGGCCTGGGCCTGTTCGAGCGTGTCGGCGCGGAGATCACCTTGCTCGAAAAGAAGGTCCCCGAGCACTTCCGCAAGGCCGCCGGCGCCGACCGCCAGGTTCTGCTCAACTTCGTCGTCAGGGAGAAGCCCGTGATCCGCAAGATCACCTTCGCGGGCCAGAAGAAGCTCTCGCGCGGCGCGCTCTCCGACATCCTCACCCTCAAGAACAAGGACCCCTTCGACCGGACCAAGCTCGACGAGGATCAAGGGAAGCTGATCGCGAAGTATCACGAGAAAGGCTTCCTTGACGCCTCAGTCGAGCCCGAGGTCAAGACCGACACCAAGACCGCCACGGTGGAGCTGATCTTCAAGGTAGCCGAAGGCGCGAAGTCGCGCATCGAGCTCGTCGAGTTCAGCGGGGCCAAGTCCTTCAAGCGCAAGGTTCTGCTGAAGCTGATGAAGAACGCCCGCAAGAAGGTCTACTTCGAGAAGGACCTGCCCGAGGACGTCCGGAAGATCGAGGCGCACTACAAGAACAACGGCTTCCTCGATATCGCCATCTCAAGCCCGCTCATCACTCTCAGCGCCGACAAGACCCGTATTAATATCGCCTTCGGTGTGACCGAAGGCCGCTCCTATCGCTTCGGCGAGACGACCTTCACGGGCCACCTGATCTACACCTCGAGCGAGGTCGCCAAGACCGTCGAGTACCGCAAGGGCAAGGTCTTCAGCCAGGAGAAGTTCGAGGAGACCATACGGGCCGTCCAGGAGCTTTACTCCGACCGCGGCCGCCTGCGCACCCGCATCAACCCGGTCAAAACCCTGAACCCCAAGACGGACCGCATGGACGTGCTCTTCGAGATCGTCGAGGGCCCCATCTCCTACGTCGGCCACGTGGACGTCGAGGGCAACAAGGCGACCAAGACCTTCGTCCTGCGCCGCGAGATCGTCATCAAGCCCGGCGACATCTTCCGCTCCTCGCGCGTGCGCCGCAGCATCGAGAAGATCCGCAACCTCGGCTTCATCGACGACGTCGACCTCGATCTTCAGCCCACGCCCTCGGATCCCGACAAGGTCGACCTGACCTTCGACGTGGCCGAGGGCAAGCCCGGCATCCTGACGGCCGGCGCCGCCTACTCGTCGGTGGACGGCCTGATCGGCACCCTGTCCCTCCAGCATCTGAATCTGTTCGGCCGCGCGCAGAAGGGCTCCATCCAATGGTCGTTCGGCAAGCGCGTGCAGGACTACTCGGTGAGCTGGACGACGCCCTGGGTGGGCAACAGCCCGACGAGCCTCGGCTTCGACGTCTACAACACCCGGCGGGTCAACCCGTTCGACACCTCGTTGTCCGCCTATGTCGAGCGGCGCATGGGAGGCTCGATCCGCCTCGGACCCCGGTTCGAGGAAGACAAATATCAGCTCAACCTGACCTACGGCCTGGCGCGGATCTCGATCGAGAACGTGCAGGACCAGTTCAGGGGCGCGCTCACCGAGGGCACCAGCATCCAGTCCTCGTTCGGCGCGGAATTCTCCCGCGACACGCGCGACAGCATCTGGGATCCGGCCCGCGGCACCCGCCACGGCGTGGGCGCCCTGCTCTCGGGCGGACCGTTCCAGGGTGACATCCACTTCTTCAAGCCCAGCCTCACGAACCAGGGCCATTACACTCTCTTCAGCATCGAGGACTGGCCCTTCGTGATCTCTGGCTACCACCGCGGCGGCTACGTGACCCAGTTCAACAAGACCCGGCATGTGCCGGTCCAGGACCGCTACTTCATCGGCGGCCAAGACTCCCTGCGCGGCTACTCGCCTTCCGGCGAGGCCGGCTTCCCCCAGGGCGGCAAGATCTACAGCGTGGCGAACGTCGAGTTCGGCTTCCCGCTCGCTCGCGAACGCAAGAAAACGATCGTCAAGCTTGTGATCTTCGCCGACGCGGGCGGCGCCTGGGACCGCGTTCGCGACGTCAACGGCCGCATCGGCTCGGGCACGACGAACATCAAGACCGACGTCGGCTTAGGCCTGCGCTTCGTGACCCCCGCCTTCCCGATCCGACTCGACTACGGCTATGGCCTCAACCACCGCAACGGCGAACGCCTGTATCAAATCAACTTCGGCCTAGGACCTCTATTCTAATGAAACCGACCTCTTTGCTCGTGTCTTTGTGCCTTTGTGTTTCGTCTTTGCTTTCCGCGGCCACCGCGCGCGCCATCGAGCTGTCTCTCGAGGAAAACCGCGCCGAGCGCGGCAGCGTGGGCTTCGTGGACATGAAGCGCCTGTTCACGGCCAGCCCCGACGCCACGCGCGCGCGCGACGGCCTCGAGGAGCTCGTCCGCCAGGCCGAGGAGCGCGTCAACACGAAAAAGGCCGAGCTCCTGCGCCAGCGTCAGGCGCTTGGCACGATCAAGATCGAGCGTGAGGACCTCGCCCGCTCCACGCCGACCGTCTCGGTGCCCGTCCCCGCGCCGCTCCCCGTAGAACCCGTGGTCCTGCCCGCTCCGCTGCCCGCCAAGCCCATGGCCCCGACGCCCGCACCTCCCGCCGCGCCCGTGACGGCCGCGCCTCCGGAGACGTCCACGCAGACCGCTCCCGCCCCGCTCATGATCAATCTTCCCGGCCTGACCGACGGCCCGCTCAACCTCGAGCGTCCGGGCGCCTCTCCACTGAACCCGACGCGCGACCGCGGCGAACCGCAGCCTCCCCCGGCGCCGCCGGCTCCAGTCGTCGTCCCGGCCCCCGCACCAGTCACGCCCGTCGTCATCATCTCGACGCCGGCGGCGCCTGTCGTGCCGGCCGGGCCCACGCTCGCCCAGCGCCTGCTCGAGCTCGACGGCAGGATTGTTGCTTTACAGGTCGACATCGACCGCCTTCAGAACGAATTAGACCGCGAACGCCTCGGCGCGGAGCGCAGCTTGCTCGACGCCGAGGGCCGCAAGACCGATCAGGTGCTCGCGCGCCTGTACCGGGCCATCTCCGAGGTCGCCAAGCGCGAGGGCGTCAGCGTCGTCGTGGATAAATCCGCGACCCTCTATGGCCATCCCGCCGTCGACCTGACCGACAAGATCTTGAAGCAGCTGCGCGGAGTCGTCCCGGCCCAATGAAAACCCTTCCCAAGCCGCTCACCATCACGGATGTCGCCGCCATCGTGGGCGGCGAGGCCTTGGGCGAACTCGATCACACGGTGACCAGCGTCGCCGACCTGGCCGATGCCGGCCCGTCCGACGCCGTGTTCCTCGAGAACCGGAAGTACACGTCTCTCGCCGCGACCGCGCCCGCCGGCTGCCTGTTCCTGCCCCCCGATCTCAAGGACACTCCCTGCGCCGCGAAGGGCAAGGTGATCGTGACGGAGCCGCGGGCCGCCTTCGCGAAGCTCGTGAAGATCATCGATGACAACGGGAAGATCAAGATCCTCCCCACGCACAGCGCCAAGGCCTCCATCCACGGCAAGGCCGCGCTCGGGCCCAACGTCTCCGTCGGAGACTTCGTCGTCATCGAGCGGGGGGCGGCGATCGGAGCGAACACGGTCATCATGCCGCAGGTGTACATCGGCGCCAACGCGAAGGTCGGCCGCAACTGCCTGATCTACCCGCAGGTCATCATCCGCGACGACTGCGTGATCGGCGACGGCGTGATCATCCACCCCGGCGCCGTGATCGGGGCCGACGGCTTCGGCTTCCTGACCGACAAGGCCACCGGCAAGCACACGAAGATCCCGCAGATCGGCAACGTCGTCATCGAGGCCGGGTGTGAGATCGGCGCGAACGTCACGATCGACCGCGGCGCCGTCGGCTCGACGATCATCAGGGCGGGCACGCAGATCGACAACCTCGTCCAGATCGCCCACAACGTGAAGGTCGGCCGCGACTGCGTCGTGGTCTCGCAGACCGGCATCGCCGGCTCGACGGTGATCGGCAACAACGTCATCCTCGCGGGCCAGGCGGGCGTCGCCGGCCACCTGACGATCAACGACGGCGCGATCATCACCGCGCAGACCGGCGTCATGAGCGACGTGCCCGCCAAGACCGTCCTGTTCGGCACGCCCGGCCGCCCGCACCGCGAAGCCTTCAAGCTCCAGGCGCTGTTCAGCCGCCTGCCCGAGCTGTTCGACAAGGTCAAGGAGCTCGAGAAAAAGCTCGGCCTGTCCGCACAGAAATGAGGTAACGACATATGAACGACGAGAACCCGCTTCAGATCACGATCGGCAAGGAGGTCGAGCTCGAGGGCGTCGGCCTGCACACCGGCAACAAGTCCAAGATCTCCTTCCGTCCCGCGCCCGCCAACACGGGCATCCGCTTCTTCCGCTCCGACCTCACGGGCACGCCGATGATCCCGGCCCGCCTCGACTTCGTGCTCACGACCGTGCGCGGCACGAACCTGGGCCTCGGCGACGCCAAGGTCCACACCGTCGAGCACGTGCTGTCCGCCTGCACGGGGCTGGGCATCGACAACGTCGACATCCTGGTGACGGCCAATGAGCCTCCCATCATGGACGGCTCGGCGCTGCCTTTCATCGAGGCGCTCATCCGGGCGGGCTTGAAGACCCTCGACGCGCCGAAGCGCTGGCTGCATCTGCCGCACGAGATCGCCTACACGGCCAAGGACGGGGCGAAGTACCGCGCCACACCCTCCGACAAGTTCGAGATCGTCGCCACGCTCATCCACGATCACCCTCTCATGCCGAAGATGACCCTGTCGATGGTCGTCGAGCGCGAGAGCTACCTCGCCGAGGTCGCGCGCGCGCGCACCTTCTGCTTCGAGAACGAGGTCGCCTACCTCAAGTCCCAGGGCCTGGCCCAGGGCGGCAGCCTCGAGAACGCGATCGTCATCGGCAAGGACCGCTTTCACACGAACGCGGAGGGGCTGCGCTTCCCCGACGAGTTCGTGCGCCACAAGATGCTCGACCTCATCGGCGACCTGACCTTGATCGGCCGCCCGCTGTTCAAGATGAAGATCGAGGCCGAGCGCCTCGGCCACGCCCACAACGTCGAGTTCGCCAAGCTCCTCGACGCCGCAGCCAAGAAGCTGCGTAAACCCAAAACGCCCGCCCTGGAGGCTCAATAACATGACCACCGAAACCATTCCCTCGCCGTTCATCGGAGCGCCCGTCCGCTCGCTCGACATCATGGGAGTCAAGAAGGCCATCCCCCACCGCTATCCTTTTCTGCTCGTGGATAAAATAGAAGTGATTCAGGAAGACAAGTACTGCATTGGAATAAAAATGGTGACGGCCAACGAACAATTTTTTGAGGGCCACTTTCCGGGGCAACCCGTTATGCCGGGAGTTCTTATCATTGAATCCATGGCACAAACCGCTTGCGCGATGCTTCTCTCCAAGGGCGGCTTCGAGAACAAGATCGCCTTTTTCATGGGCATCGACGAGGCCAAGTTCCGCGCGCCCGTGCTTCCCGGGACCGTGCTCAAGCATCACATCGAGATCCTGCGGCTGGGCCGCGCGGGCAAGTTCAGGGGCGAGTCGTACGTGGGCGACAAGATGGTCGCCGAGGCGACCATGACGTTCGCGCTCGTCGACAAGGCCGCCGCATAACCACCATGGCCATCCATCCCACGGCCGTCGTCGACGCCACCGCCAAGATCGATCCCACGGCCGAGATCGGCCCTTACGCGATCATCGGCCCCGAAACCATCATCGGCGCGCGCACCAAGGTCGGGGCGCACACCGTCGTCGAGCACGCGACGCTCGGCGCTGACAACGTCCTGCATCCCGGCTGCTACGTCGGCACGCCCCCCCAGGACCTCAAGTACGCGGGCGAGAAGACCCGCCTCGTCATGGGCGACAAGAACACGGTGCGCGAGTGCGTGACGATCAACCGAGGCACCGCCCAGGGCGGCGGCCTCACCAAGATCGGCTCCGGCTGCCTGTTCATGGCCTGCTCGCACATCGCGCACGACTGCGTCGTCGGGGACGGCGTCATCGTCGTCAACGCGGTGCTCCTCGCGGGCCACGTTCACATCGGCGATTACGCGGTGCTCGGCGGCATGTGCGCCATCCACCAGTACAACCGCGTCGGGCGCCTCGCGATGCTCGGCGGCGGCTCGATGAACGGCCAGGACGTCCTGCCCTTCGCCAACACCCAGGGAGACCGCGCGACGATGCGCGGGCTCAACCTGCTCGGCCTGAAGCGCGCGGGCGTGCCGCCCGAAAACCGGACCGAGCTGAAGGCGGCCTACCGCACATTATTCCTGTCGGGCCTCCAGCAGGCCGACGCGCTTGCCCGCCTTAAAGCCGGCAAGCCCTGCAAGGAAGTCCAGGAATGGATCGACTTCATCGAGTCGGCGGGCAAGCGCGGCTTCACGCGCCCGGCCGTCGGCACGACGGAGCTCGAAGAGGCCGCTCTCTAACTCATGACCACGGAGCCGCTCGGACTGATCGCCGGCTCCGGCCGTTTTCCCTTTCTCGTCGCCGAGGAGGCGCACCGCCGCGGCGTGCCCATCGTGGCTTTGGGCATACCGGGGGTCACCGACCCGGCGCTGAAGGCCGTCGCCGGGGGGCTCACCTGGTTCAAGCTCGGCCAGATCGACGCGCCTATCAAGGCCCTGAAGGATGGGGGCGTACGCCAGGTCGTCATGGCGGGCAAGGTCCAGCACGTGTCCCTGTTCGGCGGCGTCCTGCCCGACTGGCGTGCGGCGAAGGTCCTTCTCTCGCTGAAGGACAAGCGCACGGACACGATCCTGAAGGCGGTCGTCGATGAGTTCGCGAAGGACGGCCTTGAGTTCGTGTCCTCCGCGCTTTACCTCGAGCACCTCCTCGCTCCTGTCGGAGCGCTCACCAAGAGGGCGTTCACGGCAGAAGAGCGCGCCGACGCGATGATCGGCTGGCGCGCCGCCAAGGCCGTCGCGGGCTTCGACATCGGCCAGACCGTCGTCGTGCAGGGCGCGGCGATCGTCGCCGTCGAGGGCATGGAGGGCACCGATGCCTGCGTCGCGCGCGCGGCCGCTCTCGCCCGCACCCAGGGCCGAGAACCGAACCTTGTCGTCGTCAAGGTCGCCAAACCAAAGCAGGATTTCCGTTTCGACCTGCCCGTGGTCGGCCTCGAGACGCTCATCAGCTTTAAAGCCGCGGGCGTAAGGGCCATCGCGATCGAAGCCGGGTCAACCTTGATCTTCGACCGGAATCGCTTCGCGATTGATGCCGACGCCGCCGGCATCGCCGTCGCCGGATTTCCCCTGGAGGGGCCCATTTCATGACAACCTCGAAGATCCGCGTCGCCGTCATCGGCGCGGGCAAGATGGGCACTCATCACGCGCGCGCGCTGTCCAAGCTCACCGATGTCGAGCTCATCGGCGTCTGCGACACCAACGTCTGGAAGGCCCAGCTCGCGGCCTGGCAGTCGAACACCGTCGCGGTCCGCGACTACAAGGACGTGCTGTCTCGCGTGGACGCGGTCATCGTCGCGGTGCCCACCCCGCTGCATTACGAGGTCGGCAAGGCCGTCCTCCAGGCCGGCGCGCACTGCCTCATCGAGAAGCCGCTCGCGTCGTCGGTGGACGAAGCGAAGGAACTGCTCGCGCTGTCCGAGGCCAAGGAGCTCGTCCTCCAGGTCGGCCACATCGAGCGCTTCAACCCCGCCGTGCTCGAGGCCGTCAAGCACATCCGCGATCCCCGATACATAACGGTCGAGCGCCTCGGCCCCTACGACCCGCGCATGTCCCACATCGGCGTCGTCATGGACCTCATGATCCACGACCTCGACATCCTGCTCACGCTCGTCGGCTCCGAGGTCGAGAGCATCGAGGCCCTGGGCGCCAACCTCCTGTCCGGCCACGAGGACATCGCCAACGTGCGCGTGCGCTTTAAGACCGGCTGCGTGGCCGACCTGACCGCGAGCCGCATCTCGCTCACCAAGAGCCGCAAGCTGCGAGCGTTTCAAAAGGATTCCTACATCTCCCTCGACTACGGCAACACCGCGCTCAAGGTCTACCGCAAGAAGACCCCGGTGATCAAGAGCCTCAAGGACGTCGAGTACCTGAGCCCGAAGCTGTCCTCGATCGACCCCCTGCGCACCGAGCATCAGCACTTCCTCGACTGCATCCGCCACAACCGCAAGCCCTGGCCGAGCGGCGAGCGCGGCGTCGAGGCCCTGAAGCTGGCGCTGCAGATCGCCGAGGAGCTCGAGCGCTACGAATTGTCGGGCCACGCCGGTTCGCGTTCCTTGATTCCCAGCTGGGCCCAGGACCTGGGAAAGATCGCCAAATCCGTGGGCAAAGACATTCTACGCAGTTGATCGAAGCCATCCCCGGCGCTTTCAACGTTGAAAGGACTGGGGATAAGTCACCGGCAATGAAACAGAACCTCTTCCTCATCGTCGCGGGAGACCCCTCCGGGGATCTCCACGCCTCCAACCTCATCTTGGCGCTCAAGCGCCGGGACCCGTCCGTCCGCGTCGCCGCGGTCGGCGGCCCTCTGTGCCGGGCCGTCGCCGATGAGTTCCTCGAGGATCTCGCCTCGCGAGGCTTGACCGGATTCTGGGAGCCGCTGCTGAAGATCCCGTTCATGCTCGAGCTGCGTTCGAAGCTTCGGACGTTCCTGCGCGAGCGCCGCCCCGCCGCCCTCGTCTGCGTCGACTATTACGGCTTCAACCGGCGCATCCTTCCGCTCGCCAAGGAAGCCGGCATCCCCGCCTTCTACTTCATCAGCCCGCAGGTCTGGGCGTCCCGGCCCAGCCGGATCAAGGTTCTCAAGCGGCTCGTGGACAAGATGCTGGTCATTTTCCCGTTTGAAGAAAAGCTCTATCGCGACGCCGGCGTGCAGGCCGACTTCGTCGGCCACCCGCTCTTGGATCTGATTCCCGAGCCTCCGCCGCGAGCGGCCGCCGCGAACGTCGTGGGGCTTTTGCCGGGAAGCAGGTCCTCCGAAATACGCCGCCATCTGCCGATCTTCTTCGAAGCGTTCCGATTATTGCGGGCGAAGCGCCCGGCCCTTAAGGGGCTTCTATTCGCGTCCGCCAATCAGGACGACGCCGCCTTCGGCGTGCTTCCCCCGGGGGTGGAGATCGTTCGTGAGCACGACTATTCCCGGCGGGGAATGCTTGACCTCGCGATCTGCTCCTCCGGCACCGCGACCTTGGAGAACGCGCTTCTCGGCGTGCCCATGGTCGTCGTCTACAAGCTGTCCTGGCCCACCTACGCCATCGCGCGCGCGCTGGTGAACGTCAAGCACATCGCCATGGCCAACCTTCTGGCCGGCAAGACCGTCGTCCCCGAATTGATCCAGCGCGACGCCACCGCCGAACGCGTCGCCGCCGAGGCCGCCGCCGTTCTCGACGATCCCGCCCGCGCCGCCTCGGTGCGCGCCGAGCTTCTGAAGGTCCGCCGCTCGCTGGGCGAACCGGGAGCCGCCGACCGCGCGGCCCTCGCCCTCTTGTCGGGAGCGGCGAAAAAGGCGGTGCGCCCATGACCGTTCGCCGGCGGCTGTCGCGCTACGCCAAGCCTTATCTCGGCCGCTTCGGCTGGGCCTGCCTTGCGATGATCGTCGTTTCGGCGTTCAACGGCCTGGGGATACTCCTGCTCAAGCCGATCGTCGACGGGGTCTTCATCGCCAAGGACATGCGCATGCTGGCCTTGGCCGTGGCCATCGTGCCTCTGCTCGTCGCGCTCAAGGCCGTCGCGTCCTACATACAGAACTACCTGATGAGCTGGATCGGCCAGCGCATGAGCCAGCAGATCCGGGAGGACCTGTTCAGGCACCTTCATCTGCTCCCCCTGGAGTTCTATTCCGGCCTGCGCGGCGCCGACGTGCTGTCGCTCGTGACCGGGGACCTGACGCTCGTGCAATCGGCGCTGACGGCCTTGCCCGTCTACCTGATCCGCGACACCCTGACCGTGATCTTCCTCACTGCGTCCTTGTTCAAGCTCGACTGGCGCCTGGCCCTGCTGACCTTGCTCGGCTCGCCGCTGTCGCTGGCGGCGCTTTGGGTGCTCTCCCGCAAGATGCGCGACGCCAGCCGGCAGTCGCAGATCGCCGTCGACCGTCTGCATCACCGGTTTCAAGAGAGCGTGCAGGGCATGATGACGGTCAAGGCCTTCAACTACGAGGAAGGCGCGACCGAGAAATTCCAGGAGGAGAACGAGTCCTTCTTTCAGCCGATGATGCGCTATCTGCGCGCCACCGCGCTGATGAACCCCATGCTCGAGGTCGGGGCCTCGGTCATCGTCGCCGCCGTCATATGGTTCGGCGGCCGCGAGGTGATCAGCGGGCGGATGACGCCCGGCGCCTTCTTCGCCTTCATGGGCGCCATGCTCGCCGCCTACGCGCCGATCAAAAATCTCGCCCGCGTCAACGCCGAGGGGCAGCGCGCGTGGGCCTCGGCCGAGCGCCTGTTCCAGGTCCTCGATGAGAAAACGGCCGTGCCCCGCAAAAAAATGGCGAGCTTCAACACCTTCAAGTCGAGCGTCCGCCTCGAGGGCGTCGGCTTTCGCTACCCCGGCGCCCGAGCCTGGGCGCTGCGCGGGCTCGACCTCGAGATCCCGCGTGGCGCCCGCACGGCGATCGTCGGCCCGAACGGCTGCGGCAAAACGACGCTCACCAAGCTTCTCCTCCGCCTGCACGACCCGGTCGAAGGCCGCCTGACGTTCGACGGGGTGGATGCCCGCGAGCTCGACGCATCCTCGATCCGCGCCCGCGTGGGGCTCGTGTCCACCGACGCCGTGCTGTTCAACGACACGCTCTTCCAGAACCTGGCGCTCGGCCGCAAGGTCGTGACCCTCTCCGAGGTCGAGCAGGCCGTGCGGGCGGTCGGCGCCGAAGACTTCGTCACGGCGCTGCCCGAAGGCTACCAGACGATGCTCGGCGACTGGGGCTACTCGTTGTCATCCGGACAACGACAGAAGCTGGCGATCGCACGCATGCTCCTCAAGGACCCGGAGATCGTAGTTCTCGATGAGGCGACCGCGCATCTCGACGGGCCGGCGCGCGAGGACATCCTCTCCGTGCTCAACCGGGCGCTTGCGGGGCGCACGGTCGTCACGATCGCTCACGATCTGGCCTCGGTGGCGCCCGCCGACCGTATCTACGTCCTGAACGGCGGGAGTCTAGCCGAGTCTGGGACTCATACGGAACTCATGGCGAGCAAAGGGCTTTATCGTCGACTCTTCGAGCTCCAAAGCGCCGCCCGTGATTCCGCCGAGGCACCATGATCCATAAAGACGACCTGCTCGCCAAATTCGCCACCTACTCGCCCCACGTGGACCCGATCGCGCTCGAGCTCGCCTGGGACTTCGCCGAGAAGGTGCACTCCCATCAGGCGCGGGCCTCCGGCGAGCACTACCTGACTCATTGTGCAGCTGTCGCAGAGTCCCTTATAGAATGGCGCATGGACCTGCCCACGGTCTGCGCCGGGCTGCTGCACGACACGATCGAGGACACCGCGACGACCGAGATGCAGCTGCGCGCGGAGTTCGGCGAGGAGATCGCCATGCTCGTCATGGGCGTCACCAAGCTCGACGCGCTCAAGTTTGAGTCGCGCGACGAGGCGCAGGCCGAGAACTGGCGCAAGATGCTGCTCGCGACCGCGCAGGACATCCGCGTCATCGTGGTCAAGCTCGCGGACCGGCTGCACAACATGAAGACGCTCAACTTCCTCAAGCGCGAGAAGCAGGAGCGTATAGCTGCTGAAACCATGGCTTTGTACGCTCCCCTCGCCCATCGCCTGGGCATGTTCAAGCTCAAGGGCGAGCTCGAGGACCTGGCCTTCCGGTACCTTCACCCCGAGGAGCACCTCGAGCTCTCCCAGAAGGTCGCGGCCATGGTCGCGGGCAGCGAGAAGAACCTCGTCGAGACCCGCGCGGCCATCGAGAAGGTGCTCGCCGGCACCAACATCCCCTGCCGCATCCTCGCGCGCAGCAAGACGCTCTGGTCCATCTACGGAAAGATGGAGCGCCAGCAGAAGCCCTTCGAGGATATTCAGGACGCTCTTGGCGTTCGCTTGATCACCGACACGGTGGCCAACTGCTACGCCCTGCTCGGCATCATCCACACCCACTTCAAGCCCGTCGCCGGCTCGTTCACCGACTACATTTCGACCCCTAAACTGAACTTATACCGGTCCCTGCATACGACGATCGTCAGTCCGACCGGAGAGTTCGTCGAGATCCAGATCCGCACCGAGGAGATGCACCGCTCCTCCGAGTACGGCATCGCCGCGCACTGGCGCTACAAGACCGGCGAGTCGGCGCGAGACGCACACATGGAGGAAAAGCTCAACTGGCTGCGTCAGTGGATGGAGTGGCTCCAGGACCTGAACTCCCCCCGCGAATTCCTCGACAGCCTCAAGACAGACCTGGAGTTCGACCAGGTCTTCGTCTTCACCCCGGCGGGCGAGGTGAAGGTGCTGCCCGCGGGCGCCACGCCTCTCGATTTCGCGTTCTCCGTGCACACGGCGATCGGCTTCTCGTGCGTCGGCGCTCAGGTCAACAATAAGATGGTCAAGCTCGACCTGCCTCTCAAGTCCGGAGACATCTGCAAGATCATCACGAAGAAGGGCTCCATGCCGAAGAAGGACTGGCTCAACTACGCGAAGACCGCGCGCGCGCGCTCGAAGATCCGGCATTATCTGCGCGAGCAAGGGATCGTCGCATGATGAGACGCGCTCTTCTCGCCGGGCTGCTCCTCTGCGCGGGCTGCTCCAAAAAGCAGGCGCTGAACTATCGTCATTGCCTGAAGCTGCGCGTAGGCATGACGCTCGAGCAGGTGTTCGCCGCGATGGGCCCGCCCGAAGAAAGCTTTCCGTACGTCGAGGGGAAGTCCCTGCCTCACCTGAAAGGCCGCACCGCCTACGAGTGGAGCACCCCGGCCTCGATGCCGGCGCCCAACCGCGTGTCGTTCGACGACGCCTCCGGGAAGGCCGAGAGCATCCGCTGCGGCGACTCTGTCATCACGACGGCCGTGTTCATCGAGCCGCCGGAGCCCGCCTTATCGACGACGACGGTTTACGGCGAGGTCATCACAAAAAGCTCGTCCGCCGCGCCGGCGCCGGCGGCCCGGCCGGCTCGCCGCGGCCTGCGCGAGCGCGGCTCATCGAGCTCTCAATCCTCCGGCCGCCCCCTGACCGAATGAATCGTCTCACGCTCCTTGCCCTTGTGATCGCTCTCGCCGCCTGCGGCAAGAAGCCCATCGCCGCGCCGACGGCCGAGGCCGTGGGCGCGGAGCTCGCGACGTTCCCTCAGCTCCTCGTCCCGATCTCGAGCCAAACCTGGGCGAGCATGCAGTCGGCCGCCCTGCGCAAGGACTCCGAGCGCACCGACGCGAACCAGTATCCGCAGCCCTACGCGCACGCCACGGTGATTCTCAATGGCCGTGAGATCCCCGCCTTTGTCGCCTACTCCGGCGTCTGGCTGGCGCCTGCCCCCGTGCCCCTGCAGCCGATGTCGGTCCAGCAGTTCCTGCGCACCTTCGCCGCCAACGCGGACATGAACCTCGCCAGCGTGATCGCCCCGAAGGGCAGCATCTTCTTCACGCGCGAGCAGCTCCCGGACATCATGGGCTCGGCAAGGATCGCCGGCGCCAGCGCCACGGACCTGCCCTACAGCATCGTCCGCGGCGCCGCTAAGTAGCTAGTCCCACTCGTCGCCGTCTCCGCTCATGCGCATGAAGCGTCTTTCGATCGCCTTCTCACGAGAGGACTTCTTCTTGGCGATCTTCGCCTTGAGCTCAGTGACATTCCTTTCCAGGTTCGCGAGCATGGCTGTCTCTAGAGCGAGCTTCGCATCGAACAGCTCACCGATCGTTTTCTTAAGCTCGCTCTTCGCCGCGGCCTTCTCCACGTCCGTGCCCTTGCGCAGGCTCATCGCGAGATCGCGCGCCTTCATCTCGAGGTCGCGCATCTTGTCGAGCTTCTCCTTCGTCTCGGGATCCATGCCATGCTGGCCGCGCGGCCCGTCCCGGCCCTCGCGGCCGCCCATGCCCTCGCGCCGTTCGCGCTTGCCGCCCTCGCGGTCGCCGTCGTCCTGACGCACGTGCTTGCGGACCTCGACAGCCTCCTCACCACCGTCCCTGTCGTCATCCTCCGCCCGCGCCGCGAGCGGGAGCGCCGCCCAAACGGCAGCCAGCGCGGCCGCCAACACCAGTCGAGAAAGTTTCATGTCGCAATGCCTCCTGGGAAGACCCCTAAGGGTAGCTCCGCAACAAGCCGGCGTCAATGCCCAGTTATTCGGAGAATCTCGGGGGAGCTGGAACTATGGCGAGACTTTTCGGCCTCGACGGCGGCCGCGGGAGCCTCGCCACGGGCCAGCGCATCGGAGAGCGCCTCGTCGTCGCCGGGGCGCCACCAGCGATACTCGTGCTCCGCAAGCCAGCCGGCGGGAACCTTGGCCCGGTCCACGAAGAGAAGCGCCCGCCGGTCCCACCAGACCAAGGCCCAGCGTTCGCGCGGTAGATAAGACACATACCAAGGCCTCATGAGCTCGCGTCGCGAGCCGTCCTGATATACACGAACGCCCGGCAGCCGCGTGGGATAGGCGCGGATCAGCAAGGCGTCAAGCCGGTTGCGCTTGATGAAGTCGGCCATCGGCGCATCGCCGGAAAGCGCCTCTTGAAGCTCGGCCAGCTGGCCGTGAAACAGGTAGCGCCCGTCGCCATACACGCGGCCGCGGGGCCCGAGGCGCCAGCCCAGATAGCCGCCCCACTCGTAGGTATTGAACACGCGCATGGGATCGAAGATATGGCGATGAGAGGCGACGAAATCCACGGCACGGCGCGCGACGAACATGTCCTGGTACGGCCGGCCCCACTCGACGACGCGCATCGACGCTGCGAAAAGCAATGTGATCACGATGAGCCCCGCCTCGGCGCGGATCGCGACTGCGAGCAGCGGCACCGCGGCGGCCGGCCAGTAGACGTTGAAACGGACGGAGCACACCGTCGCCAAGGCCAGCACGAGCGCGGCCGCGGCGAGCCCGGGCTCACGGCGCCGCGCTCGCCACGCAGCCCAGGTCCCGGCCACAAGCGCTGCGGCGAGCGGCCACTGGAACGGATAGCGTAACGAGAACGCGCCCCACTCGGCGACGTCGGCGCGGACCGGATCGAGCGCGTGCGTCGCGAACACCGTGTACAGCGAAAGCCCGTAAGGATTCAGCAAGGCGCCGAGCACGGCGCCGCACGCCTCCGCGCCAAGCCCCGCCGGCCGCTCCTTGCGGGCCAGGCGCAGGACGACGGCCCACGCCGGATACAGCGCCAGGCCGAGCGCGAAGCCCGCATGCAGGTTGGCCCAGCACGCGAAGGCGATGAAGCCGGCGAGAAAGGACGCGCGTCCGGCGACGAGGCGACGCAGCTGCCAGGCGAAGAATGCGGCGGAGATCAGATCGGCGCGCAGGTCGGCCTTGGGCAGGATCGCGGCGGCCCAGAGCGCGGCGCCCAGCGCCCGCTCGAGAGACGAGGCCTTGCGATCGCGCAGGAGCCCGTCGATCGGGAGGAACGCCAGCACGAGCAGGAAAATCTTTGCCGCCCACAGGCCCCAGTCACCGAGAAAGCTGAACGGATAAAGCAGGAGCTGGAAGCCCCACTCGAAGTCGATCCACGGCGCGCCCCCGCGCGTGAAGCTGAACGCGTCGGACAGGGGAACCGAGCCGTGCGCCCAGATCCAGCGTCCCGCGGAGAGATGCCACCACACATCCGGGCTCAGGACCGGCAGGCACAAAACAATCAGGGCCAGGGCATAGGCCCAGGCCCTGAGCGCGCCCCCTTCCGGAAGGGCGGACACTTGAGCTATTATCGAGTCGGGCGGACGGCGCGCCCGGACTTGATGCAGTCCGTGCAAACGTAGACGGTCTGCGTCTTGCCTTCGATCGCGACCTTCTGCCGCTGAAGATTCGGGCGGAAGACGCGACGGGTGGCTCGGTGCGAATGGCTATAGCTGTTGCCGGCCTTGGGACCTTTGCCGCAACCGGGAATCTGACATTTGAATGACATTGTGTATGAATAGTAGCAAACCTCGACGAACCCCCGCAAGTTGACAGAACAAGCTCTCAGCACGCCCATCCAGTACCTGAAGGGGGTCGGCCCCCGTCGGGCGGTGCTCTTCGAGCATCTCGGGGTGAAGACCTTGGGCGACCTGCTCACCCATTACCCCCGCCTATGGCAGGACCGCCATGAGACCCAGGATCTGAAGATCCCCACGGGCGGCCTCGTCGTCCTGAGAGGCCGCGTCCTGCGCGCCTCGAAGCACAGCGCAGGGCCGGCCTTGGGAATCTATAAGGCGACGCTCGCCACCGCGCACGGCAAGGTCGAGTGCCTGTGGTTCAAGCATCTCTCGCGCAGCTACGACGCCTTCGCTTCCTTAAAGAGCGAGGCGGCCGAGGGCGCCGACCTGTGGGTGGTCGGACGCGCCGAGCCGGACTTGACCGGCATAAGAGAGATCCGCGTCGACGAGCACTATCCGTTGACCGACGAGCGCTGGCGCATGCACGCGGGACGCATCACGCCGATCTACGGCCTGACCGAGGGGCTCTCGCAGCGCTTCATGCGCGAGGCCGCCCACAAGGCGCTGGAGCTCTCCGCGGACTCCGCGCACGACGTCGTTCCCGCCGAGCTGATCACCAAACGCCAGCTGCTCGCCGCACCCCAGGCCCTGCGCGGCATCCACTTCCCGCGCTCGGACGCCGAGCTCGAGGCCGCGCGCGCCCGCCTCGCGTACGAGGAGCTTCTGCTGCTCGAATTGGCCTGGATCCTCAAACGCCGCCAGACGCGCGGCATACTCAAAGGCTTCTCGTACGAGGTCAAACGCACTTTGTTGACGCCCTTCCGTCAAAAAGCCGGCTTCGAGTTCACGCACGCGCAGAAGCGCGTCATCAACGAGATCTTCGATGATATGCAGAAGCCCTACCCGATGACGAGGCTCCTGCAAGGCGACGTCGGCTCGGGCAAAACGGTGGTAGCACTCTCCGCGCTGCTCCTTGCCGTCGAGAACGGGGGCCAAGGCGCATTGATGGCGCCGACGGAGATCCTCGCCGACCAGCATCGCGCCACGCTTGATCGATTTCTCAAAGGTCTGCCGGTCAAGGTCGCCTCTTTAACGTCGCGGGTGCCGAAAAAAGAGCGCGAAAAAATATTAAAGGCCGTTCAGGCGGGCGAGGTGGACATACTTGTCGGAACGCACGCCCTGCTCGAGAGCGGTATCCAGTTCCCGAAACTGCGCCTGGCCGTGATCGACGAGCAGCACCGTTTTGGCGTACGCCAACGAACGACCCTGCGGCAAAAAGGCAATCTCATCGATCTTCTCATCATGACCGCGACGCCGATACCGCGGACGCTGGCGCTTTCGCTGTACGGAGACCTCGAGGCCTCGACGATCGACGAGATGCCGCCGGGGCGCACGCCGATCAAAACATTCCTGTCCCCGGAGGCCGAGGGCTTCGCCGCGATCCGACGTGAGGTCGAGGCCGGCCGCCAGGCCTACGTCGTCTATCCGATCATCGAGGAATCGGCGGGGCTCGACCTGCAGTCGGCGAAGGCCGAGCATGAACGGCTGAAAACCTCGGTCTTCCCCGACCTCCCGGTCGCCCTGATCCACGGCGCGATGACGGGCAAGGCCAAGAGCGCGGTGATGAAGGAATTCTCCGACGGAAAGGCAAAAATACTTGTGGCGACACAGGTCATCGAGGTCGGCATCGACGTGCCCAACGCGACGGTGATGGTCATCCAGAACGCCGACCGCTTCGGCCTGGCCTCCTTGCACCAGCTGCGCGGCCGGATAGGGCGCGGAGCGTCCGAATCCTATTGCCATCTCGTCGCCGACCCGCGCACCGAGCACGCCCGCGCGCGCCTCGACATCATGACCGCGACCTCCGACGGCTTCAAGATCGGCGAGGAGGACCTCAAGCTCCGCGGCCCCGGGGAGCTGCTCGGCACCGCGCAGAGCGGCGAGCTCGCGCTCGCCGTCGCCGACCTGTTCAAGGACGCGGAGCTGCTCGCCTTCGCGCGCGCCGACGCCGACGAGCTGCTCTCGGCCGACCCCAGGCTCCAGGCCCCCGGCCACCGCGCGGTCCGCGGCCGCCTGATCGCGCTGTACCAGAGCCGCTGGAACTGGATCGACCTCGCCTGAGCGCGTCCCGTTCACCTGAAGTTGGGTGGAGAATATCCGCCGCCTCTGTTACATCTTGAGAGACGACGGAGGTTGGCTATGAATATCCGATTGATGCTCGCAGCCGGGCTCGCGCTGATCGCCTTCGCGCCGAGCCGCTCTTCAGCCGACGATCGCTCTGAGAGGACGTCGGACAAAAGGGAAAATCGTCTCGCGAGGAAGTGCGCACACGAAGCCGAGAAAGACTGGCGCGACTCGCAACGCGAGCGCAGGCATCCCCGCCGGGACAACAAGTGGGACGAGCTTTGCGCGGTCGCGCCGCCGGTGGTCCAGCCGCCGGTGATCCCGCCGCCCGTGATCGTTCCGCCGCCGCTGGACCTCCCGCCCGGCGTGACGCCGCCTTTGCTTCCGCCGCCTCCGTAAACGCGCCGCGCCCAAGACAGGCATGGACGCGCCCGTCCATCGCGGCTATACTCAGGCCTCATGATCGACCGGACCCCCGGCGTCCTCCACCGTGCGCTCGATAAGGAACGGCGCCGCAACGCGCGCTGGCTGTGCTCGATCCGCCTAGCGGGCGTCGCCAGCGTGTTCGCGATCGCGCTGTGGTTCGGCCTGGTCGGCGGCGCCGGCGACTGGAGCCTGTCCCTGCCTAAATTCGGGCTGTATTTCCTGCTCAGCGCGGTCCTGGCTCTCGTCGCCTGGAAGCGCCCGCCCCTCCACCGCATCACAGGCCTGGGCCTGGCGCTCATCGATGTACCGCTCGTTTACTGGATACAAAGCTCCTCCCTGTCCGTCTCGTCATCGCCCGCGGGCACGGCGAGCTTCACCTTCGGGCTGTACTGCGCGTTCATCATACTCGCCGCGCTTTCGCTCGATCAAGGCCTCATCCTGCTCGTGACCGGCGCGGGCGCCGTGCTCGAGCTTTCGCTCATGCGCGCGTCGGGCGTGGCCGCCGGGCCGCAGGCGGCCGCCGTCGTCGTGCTCATCGGCGTCGGGGCCGCGGCCTGGCATCTGGTCGGCCGCACGCGCCAGCTGATCGTGTCCGTCTCGCACGAAGGCCTCAAGCTGGAGCGGCTCGGCCGCTACTTCAGCTCGGCCGTCATCGAGCGGCTGCAGGCCGGAGCGCAGGGCCCCGCCCAATCATGCGAGGCGACGATCCTGTTCTCCGACATCCGGGACTTCACGGCCCTGTCCGAGAAGCTCGCTCCCGAGCAGGTCGTGGCCATGCTCAACGAGTACCACGAGCGCATGGTCGAGACGATCTTCAAGCACAACGGGACGCTCGACAAGTTCATCGGCGACGGGATCATGGCTTACTTCGGCGCGCCTCTCGCCAGCGCCGAGCATCCGCGCGAGGCCGTGGAGTGCGCGCTCGAGATGGAGCGGGAGCTCATCCTGCTCAACGCCGCCCGCGGCAAGCGCGGAGAGCCCGTCCTGCGCATCGGCATCGGCGTGCACACCGGCCGGGTCGTCGTCGGCGACATCGGCTCGCCCAGCCGGCGCCTGGAGTTCACGGCGATCGGCGACGCGGTCAACCTGGCCTCGCGCATCGAGGGCCTGACGAAGGTCCACGGCGTCGTGACGCTCGTCTCCAAGGCCACGCGCGACCGCGCGGGAGACGCCCATGCCTGGACCGAGGCCGAGCCGATGGCCGTCAAGGGCAAGTCCGAGCCCGTGCGGACCTTCGTTCCCGGCCCTAGGCCCATTCGCCCCCTGAATTAGGGCCGAAAGGCTCACGCCGACGAACGCCATTCCGGTATAGACTGTGCGCATGAGCGCACGCGTTTCGCTGCTGTCGGCCCTCCTCCTTTTAGGGCCATCCGCGGCCCGGGCCGGGGTCGTTTTGAGCATGAGGACTTTCCCCGGCGCGCCCGTTCCCGTCGTCACGCTCTTCGCGCCCCAGCTCCGGCCGATTTCGCTCATGACTCCCGCGATCCCGTCGCTCTCCCCCGCGCTCGCCGCTCCAAGCGCTCTTCCCGCCGCGCCCGTGATCGCCCTTTCGGCCGCTCCCGCCGCCGTCGTTCCCGTGACCGCCGTCCAGTCGCTGACCGCGATCAGCGCCGCGATGCCCGCGCTCCAGGCCCCCGCTCTCAACGAGATGTCGCTGCGCCTGTCCGCCGGGGCGGCCTTCGACGGGACGCGGCCGGGCCAGGGCGCCGCCGCGGTCCCGGCGACGGATCCCGCGGTCGACGCCTTCGTCAAGGAGCTGCTCTTCATCCTGATCAAGGCCGGCGGCGACCCGACCAAGGCCGAAGCCGAGCTCATCGGGGTCCTCGCCCGCGCCCACGCGGCCGGCCAGCTCAACGCCGTGCTGCAGGGCCTCGTCTCCGACCCGCGCGTGATCCCGCACCTGCCGCCGATGCCGGCCGAGAAGCGCGCGCTGTACGCGGCCCAGTTCGCCTTCATGGTCGGCGCCGAGCTCGAGGGCGCGGGCCGAATACCCGGCACCAAGCCCTTCGAGCCTTGGGACGACATGGCCCGTCGCCAGACGGCGCTGGTGGCGGCGAGCGCCTTCGCCCCGCGCGGCCCCGGCCAGGCCTCCCTGTTCGCCGAGCCCGGCTTCGTGAAGGAGTATGAAGCCCTCACCGGCGCCGCCTTCACCGACGACAACTCGGCCACACCTCTCATCGACGGCCCCGCCTCGTTCAAGGTCCGCTTCGGGCTGATGCGCAAGGCGAAGAAGAGCATCCATATTCAAAGCTGGGCTTTCTATGATGATGCGACCGGCAACGCCGCCGCCGACCTTCTCATCGCCAAGAAGCGGGAGGGCCTCGACGTCAAGATCATGGTCGACGGCAAGACCACGGCCGCGCACGGCGCCGCCGTCCTCGCGCGCATGTCCGCCGCGGGCATCGAGATCGTGCTCTTCAACGACGCGGCCCGTAAATACGACGGCCTCCACACCAAGATCCTGCTCGTGGACGGAGTGCATGCGATCGTCGGCGGCATGAACTTCGGCGACGACTACTCGCACATGGGCGCCGGGAAGAAGTGGCGCGACACCGACCTGTACTACCGCGGCCGGGTCGTCGGCCAGACGGCGCGCTTCATGGCCGCCCTGTGGAACGCGCAGATCACGGCGCAGAACCTGCCCTTCGGCCTGATGAACCCCCTGGCCGTGCGCCCCGCGGCCGGCAAGGCACGAATGTCATTCCTCGCCGACGACCCCGAGGGCGAGGCGACGATCATGCTCGCCTACCTCAAGGCCATCTCCGGCGCGAGCACCGTCATCAACATCGAGAACGCCTACCTGATCACGATGCCCCAGCTGCGGACGGCCCTGCTCGCGGCGCTCAAGCGCGGCGTGAAGGTCAACATCCTGACCAACTCCGCGGAGAGCATCGATGAGCCGATCATCATCGCTCCCATCCTCGCGAGCCTGCCCGAATTGATCGCGGCAGGTGCGACGGTCGCGCTCAAGCGCGGCGACACCGTGCACAGCAAGTTCATGACCGTCGACGGCCTGTTCTCCATCGTCGGCTCCTTCAACCTGCACCCGCGCAGCATCCGCTACGAGTTCGAGCTGATCATGAGCACCCTCGACCCGCGCGTCGCGGCCAAGCTCGACCGCGCCTTCGCCGCCGACATGGCCCTGGCCACGCCCGTGACCGACCCCGCGGCCCTCGCCATCCCCGACTCCCCCCTGACGCGGATCGTCCGCCGCTACCTATTCAATCAGCTGTAGAGTTATCCCCAACACTTTCAACGTTGGAAACGCTGGGGATAACTTAGACGAATGAAAGGACCCTCGCACTAGCCGGATGCCGCGCGCACTGTTATACTCCCATCGTGCGCTCCCTCCTCTTCCTTCTTCTTCTCGCGCCCCGCGCTTCCGCGCTCGACATCGAGCGCGAGGAATATAAAATCGTCGGCTGGAACGACGCCTGCTCGGTGGCCGTCGAGCGCTACGCCTACCCGGTGCTCGGGCAGGCCATCGTCGGCGAGCCGATCACTTCGCGCATCGGGACCTTGGCCATCGTCACCGCCAAGCCGACCGTCGAGACGCGCTGGGTCTACGAGGCCGACGGCGCCAACACCTACGACAAGGTCTCCATCCCGGCCTTCCGCAAGAAGCTGCGCAAGGCGGGCTTCGACCGCCCGGGCTTCAACGAGACGATCCGCGACGCCGTGACCATCGAGTCGCCGGGAGCGGCCGAGGTGATCCTGTCGACGAGCATACTCGAGGCGCGGCCCGACTTCTGGCCCGACACCCGGGAATGGCGCTGGGGACGGGCGCACTACAATCCCCTGAGCACCTGCGCGCTCCTGGTCTATGAGAAGATCGGCGAGCGCGACCGCTTCAAGTTCATCCTGACGCGCATCTACAACGCGAGCTCGCGCTCCGACCGCGGCCGGGCCCACACCACGAACGGCCGACTGCTGTTCAACGCCGGGGACCTCCCCGGCGCGCTGGCCGAGACCGAGATCGG
>CAZIBN010000001.1:68444-93440 GCA_964537395.1 uncultured Elusimicrobia bacterium | reverse complement strand
CCGTCGTGGGTGCGCTACCGAAAGGGAGCAAGCCGGTGATCCTGGCCCGGATCAAAGGCGAGAAGATCGAGGGGCTCGCGCTGAAGTCGGTGAAGGACGACCTCCTTGAGATCTGCGCGGTGACCGACAACGACGATCCAAGGCGGGCCTCGCGGTTACTGCGAACCTGGATCAAGCGTGTCGAATAGGGCACGGGAACTCTTTCCGGAACGAGTGATTATCATCAATAATAGATCAATCTGTTGAGCGGCCTTGGAGAGGAGACTCAGCCATGATCGGGAATATGAATAGATTCGTCGAGTGCCACCGCGCGACGATCGAGATGGTCGCGGTGATCGTGCGGATCATCAGCTTCTCGGTGGTCAGCTGGCTCGGCCCCAAGAGCCCGTTTTTTTTCGTGTGGGCCTTCAATACAGCGGACGCCGTGGCGCTGTCCTGGTGCGCCATCATCCGCAAGGACCGGGCCTACACGCTTCTGAACTTATTCTGGATCGGAGTCGGCATCGTCGGCATGGTCCGCGCGTACGGAATATAAGGCATGAGATTGCTCATCCTCGGCGGAACGGTGTTCCTGGGCCGCCATATCGCCGAGGCCGCGTTGGCTCGCGGGCATAGCGTCACGCTCTTCAATCGCGGGCGGCATGATCCCGCTCTGTTCCCCGAGGCCGAGAAGCTCCGCGGCGACCGCGACGGTGACGTGTCCGCGCTCCACGGGCGAACATTCGACGCGGTGATCGATCCTTCGGGGTATCGGCCCGAGCAGGTGCGCACGGTGGCCAATGCGCTGGCCGGACGCGATCCTCACTACATCTTCATCTCGAGCATCTCCGTCTATCGCGGCTTTCCGCCCGGCCGTTCTTTTGATGAGAACGGCGTACTTGCGGAAGGAAGCGAGGGCTACGGGGCGCTCAAGGCGCGCTGCGAGGAAGCGCTCGAGGCGAAGTTCCCGGACGGCGTCGCCCATGTGCGGCCCGGCCTGATCGCGGGGCCGTATGATCCGACGGACCGCTTCACTTACTGGCCACGCCGGATCTCCCAGGGCGGCGAGGTGCTGGCGCCGGGCCGTCCCGAACGGCCAGTGCAGCTGATAGATGTTCGTGATCTCGCGGACTGGTGCGTGCGCCTGGCGGAGACGCGGACCGCGGGGCGCTTCAACGCCGTCGGGCCGAGGACGCGGCTCACGATGGGGGAATTGCTCGGGGCCTGCCTTGAGGTCGCGGCTCGCGGCGCGCGCCTGACCTGGGCGCCCGACGAGGCTCTTGTCGCGGCGGGCGTCAGCGCCTGGACCGAGATGCCGCTTTGGATCCCGGAGAACGATCCCGGTTATGGCGGGATGCTGCTCGGGAGCAATGAGGGGGCGGTCGCCGCCGGTTTGAGATTTCGGCCCATAGCCGAGACGATACGCGCGACTCTGGCGTGGGACGTTCGCGAGGGCGGGCCCCGGAGCGAACCGCCGCTGCGCGTGATCCCGCTGTCCCGCGAACGGGAGGCGGCGATTCTCGCCGCTGTTTGCGATATTACGCCGAAAAAATCGGGGTAACCCTGTAACAAAAGTGTCCTAGACGCCCGGGGACCCCCTGTTACACTAAGAGGAATGCCCCCGGTCAGGGCCCTTTTCCTCGCGACGCTCCTTTGCGCCGCCAGTCCTCTTCGCGCCGCCGTTTTGCGCGAGGCGACGGGGCTTGTCCAGGTGCGCACCGTGGGGGGCGACCGCTGGAATCCGGCCGGGAGGGTCCCGCGTTCCCTCGGAGAAGGCGACGGGGTGCGCACCGGCTTCAACGCGCGGGCGCGCGTCGATTTCAACGGGGGATCGGTGCTGGAGACCGCCGGCAACGCCCATATCTCCATCGAGGTGGACGCCCCCGGGCATACGAGCGTCAACGCGCTGTTCGGGAGCATGCACCTGACGGCGTCGGCCGCGGGCGGTCGCGCCGTGTCGGTGCGCACGCCGACCTGCGTGGCGCGCGCGCGCGGAGACCGCGTCGTGCTGAAATTGACGATCGCCGGCGGCGGGAGCACCACGATCGAGGTCGAGCAGGGCGTGGCCGGCGTCGAGGATAACCGCGGCCGGTCGGTGATGCTGAGCGCGGGTCAGCGCATCAGCGTGGACCTGGCGGGACTGCACGAGGCGACGGCCGCGCCCACGCCGGTGCAGGCGCGCAAGACCGACTTTTTGGGGATGATGCGGCGCGAGCTCGGCTTCGAGCTCGGACGCGGCGCCGACTTCGAGGCCGCCTCGCGCGAGGCGCGGCGCGGGGAGCATGAGCTTGGCCGCATGCTGACCGACTCCGACGGCAGGCGGATCCGCGTCGAGGAATATGTCGTGCGCCCCGCGGGCAACCGCCTGGCGCTCGTCGTGATGAACGGCCGGGCTGGGGGCCTTTCGTACTTCGCTTGGGATGGAACCTTCGATATCGCGCTGCCGCGCAATTTGGAGCCGGTCTTCGCGGGCTTGGCGGGGACGTCCGCGGCCACCCAATGGACCATGACCGATTTTTCGAGGACGCTCTCCAATGGAAGCGACGCGCTGGTGGAGAGGGGCTCGGGCGGGCATCAGGTGGACCTCAACGGAAACGCCGACCCGCTCGACGACATCGCCGGGGGCGGCACGGCCTTCCGGACCTTGTTCGACCGCTTCGGGCTGTACGCCAACGGCGTCCTCAAGCGCGGCTGGACCGGCGTCGCGCTGCAGACCTACGCCGACAAGGTCACGAGCACGGCCAACGATCCCCTGACCGGAGCGGCGCTCGGCGCGGCGCTGCCCATCGTCGTGATCAACACGACCTATCCAGATTCGGCGTCCGCGCGGCGTCAGGTCTTCGAGTCCTACGGCGACGGGACCTCGATCACGCGCGAGGAGCTGGCGCTCGAGTTCGGCGGCGGGGTGTCGCCCCGCGCCTCGTACGGCTCCCCGGACCGGAACACCGAGGAGCGCGTTTCCTTCGGGGGGGCGACCATCCGCGTCGTCATGCCCTCGGCCGCCGCGGCCGTCACGAGGCAGGTGCCGTGAGGATATTCATCGCCCTGGCGCTCGCGCTCGCCGCCGCGCCGGCGGGCGCGATCGAGATCGTTCCCATCGCCGGCATCCAGGCTCTCGGCGGCGTGCATTTCTTCCGCGGCGACCGCGGCTCGCTGTCGGGCAACGCCGACGCGGTGTTCGCGCCCGCGATCGGCCTGAACGAGCAGTGGTCCCTGCTGCCGTCCGTGCGCTCGATCTACGAGGGCACGCGGCGCGTGAACGATGTCCTGGGAACGGCGACGCCGGTCCAGGAGCGCATGGAGCATAAGTTCGCGTTTCGCGCGGTGTGGGCGGACCCCGCGTCGCGCTGGCGCCTGAAGCCCGGTCTGTCATACAAGATGTCGCTCATAAACGAGACGCGCGACGAAGCCTGGGGCGGCGGACTCTTCGACGAGCGCCTGTGGACGGTCGGCGGCGAGGCCGAGTTCATCACGCGCGACCCGCACACCCTGCGCGCCTCGCTCGACTGGTTCAACGCGTCGTATCCGAACTACACGAGCCTCGAGTCTCAGGCCGCGCTCCAGTTCGCGGGCCAGCCGCTCGCGCGCGAGCTCGTCGGGGACTATGTCCTCGATCGCGACGGGGCGCGCCTGGGCCTGGCGTTCGACATGCCGTTGGGCGAGCGCGTGCGCCTTGACGCCGCGGTCTCGACCGTGTGGTCCCGCTACGGGAAGCAGAAGGTCGTCAACGATGCCGGGCTGCTCGATGCCGCCACCCGCGAGGATTTCCTCACCTCGTTCTCCGCCGCCGCGCGCATGCCGCACGAATGGAACGCCGACCTGCGCGCGCTCGGGTCCCTGACGCTCGGCGTGGGCGTGCTGGCCTCCAACCAGAACGGCTACGACGCCTCGCGCGGGAAGTTCCTGTCCCAGTTCTACAACTACCGCGAGCTCTCCGTCACGCCCGCGGTGAAGCTCCTCATCGGAGCGCCGCGCCAGCCGGTCAGCGTGGATCTGTCTTTGGGCTGGCGGCGCCGCTCGTACGCGACCCGCCAGGCGCAGGATGCGACGGGCGTTTACAACGGCGGGCCGTTGTCCACGACGGAATGGACGCTTGCCGGAACCTTGACCTATCCGATCGTCAAGCGCTTCAGCCTGGTCTTCACCCTCGAGCGCGCGAGCGCCTCCTCGAACCAGCGCTACGAGCGGTTCTACCGCTACGCCTATGAGGCCACGAGCGCGCTCGCGGGCTTCCGGTGGGACTGGTGAACAGGGCCGCGTTCGCCGCCTTATTGCTGGCCCTCGCGGCCCCTTGGGCTCATGCGGCGGCTATCACCTGGACCGGCGGGGCCGTCGGCGACTGGAGCGTCGCGGGCAACTGGTCGCCGGCGGCGGTGCCCGGCGCGTTCGACGCGGTGACGATCCCCTCCGGCACCGTCGTCGCCTACTCGACGGAGCCCGCGCTCGGCGTCGCCTCGCTGACCTTGGGGCAGAGCGGCGTGGCCCCGGCCGCGATCCTGCGGATCTCGACGAGCCTGGCCGCGAGCGGGACCGTGCTCCTGAGGGACGGGGCGGCGATGCAGGTCTCGAGCGGCGCGTCGGTCTCGGCCGTGGATATTTTCATGCTGACCGGCACGAGCGTGGCGTTCACGGCCGCGACGACCGCGGCCGGGCCCGCGCCGTTCCTGCGGCTTTACGCGTCGGGCTCGTTCAACCTGGCCGGGGGCTCCACGATCACGGTGCGTGGCCGGGGCTATAACGCCGGAGTCGGGGCCTCGCCCGGCGCGGGCACGGGCGGCGGCGGGGCGGGCTCCGGGGCCGCGGGCGGCGGCGGCGGCGGCCGCGGCGGCGCCGGCGGCAATGGCGGCGCGGGGGCCAACGCCGGGCTGGCGTTCGACGCGGCCTATCCCGCGGATGCCGGCGGCGGAGGAGGAGGCACTCCCTCTGCCGACGGCGGAACGGGCGGCGGCGCCTTGTTCCTCTCGGCGTCCACTGCCACGCTCGATGGCCTGATCGACGCGGACGGCGACCTTGGCGTCTCCGCGGGCTTCGAGGGCGCCGGCGGCGGCGCGGGCGGCGCGATCGTCGTCGACGCCGTCGTGCTGCGCGGAACCGGCACGGTGTCGGCACGGGGCGGCGACGGCGGCACGGGCGCCACCTTCGGCGGCGGCGGCGGCGCCGGTGGGCGGCTGTGGATCCGTGAGCGCACGTACACCACGATCGGTTCCACCTTGACTCTTCGCGTCGCCGGCGGGGGCTTCGGCTTCGGCGGCACCTTCGGCGCCAACGGCCAGACCGGCGTGATCTTTCTCGATCCGATGCATTGGACGGGCGCCGGGGTGGATGCCCTGGCGTCGAACCCCTTGAACTGGAGAGGCACCGTCGTTCCCCTCAGCGACTCTCACCTCGTGTTCGGCGCCTCGGTGACGGCCAAGCCCTGCACCTGGGACCTGGCGGTGACCGCGAGCAGCGCGTCGATCCTGCCGCAATACGGGGGCACGGTGTCTCTCACCTCGTCGCTGAACGTCGCCGGGTCCTTCGGCATGGCCAACGGCCTGGTGAACGCGGCCGCAGGGCTCGTATTGCGCATGGACGGCGCGGTCGCGCAGACGGGCGGGCTCATCGATCTTCCGGTCTCGACGATCGCGGTGGCCGCGGCCGGCGGCGTGTTCCCGATCCAGCTCTTCGATGCGGGCGCCAACAACTTCGTCGTCGGCGGGGCTTCGCCCGCGACGGCGACGGTGTCCGGCACGCTGACGGTGTTCTCCAACGCGCGCATCAACGCTGGCGCGGAGCTCGTTCTGGCGACAGGGACCTTGCGCCTGAACGGCGCAGGGCCCTATGCGGGCACGGGCGGCGTGTCCGCCTCGAGCGGGCATTGGACCGTCGCCGGCGGCACCTCGAGCCAGACCTGGACCGTTATCAATGGAAATTTCGGATCCCTGCGCGTGTCGAACCTCACCGCGGGGGGATTGACGCTGTCCACGGCGGCGGGGTCGTCGTTCTCCCTGACCGGGGGTCTGACGGTCGACCCCGCCGCCGTGCTCAAAGCCTCCGCGACGGCCCTGAGCGTCGGCGGCAATTGGAACGTGCTTGGAAGGGCCTATCTGTCCAAATCGACGGTGACCTTCGCGGGTGCGGCTGGGTCGACGGCCGCGGTCGTCGCGGGCGCGTCGTTCGATTTCCTCAACGTCGCCGGGCCCGACCTGACCGTGATCATGTCCACGACGGTGACCGTCGCCTCGACGATGACGGTCGCGGGAGGGACCGTGGACCTGTCCGCCTCGACGCTCAGCGTCCGCGGCTATTTCACCCAGACGGGCGGCGCCGTGCGGGGAGGGACGAGCCGCGTCGAGTTCAACGGGACCGTGCCTCAGGTCATCACCTTGCTTTCCGGAAGCTCCTTCGGCGCGTTCATCTCGTCGAGCACGTCCGGGGTGGCGATCTCCTCCTCGCTGACGGCGAACGCCGAGCTCGAGTGGCACCGCGGCTCGCTCAACTTCGCGGGCCGCGCGGTCTCGATCGGCGGCGACATGCTGATCCTGGGCGGAGCGGGCCTGACGTTCGCGGGCTCGACGGTGACCTTGGTCGGTCCCTCGTCGCAGACGGTCAATTTCGCGTCGCTCGACGCCGTCGTCGTGGACAACCCGAATCCGGTCCGCATCGGCTTCAATTCGGCGTGGGGGAGCTTCACGATCAATCCGGGACGGTATTTCGACGCCGGCATCCGCACGCTGGCGATCACCGGCGACCGATGGAACACGGCAGGCGCCATCTACGCCTCCGTCCCGACGGTCCACTCGGTGACCTGGGCACCGACGTCGTCTGCAATCACGATCGGCTCGGGCTCGATTGTCAATGCGAACCTCTTTCTGTCGAACGATAAGACCGCGATCCTTGAGGGCGGGCTGATCCTCGAAGGTGCAGACAATTTCTTCGATCCGAAGCAGGGCTCGACGGTGGTCAACGCGCCCGGCGGCTCGTCTATCACCTTCCGAAGCAGCTCGGATATGATCCCCTCGTCGGGAGCGAACTGGTTCTACGCCGGCGACGTGGCGAACTCCTGGCTGGTGTACGAAGGCTTTGGGAGCGCGCGCGGCGCGTTCCTCTCGACGACGACGTTCGGCAACATCTCGATCGCGATGGGCGACGACACCAGGGTGTTTCAGGCTCCGGATCTGAACATTCTCGGCTCGCTGGTCGTCTCGACCGGCATCGTGCGGCCCATCGGCGCGAAGACGATCACGATCGCCGGCGACCTGATCCAGACCGGCGGCGCGATCGACTTCGGCACGGCGTCGACCGGGACGATCAGGCTCGTCGGCTCCTCGAGCCAGACCTTGAGCCTCCTGCCGGGCTCCACGCTGTGGAACCTCGTCGCCGAGGGCACGGGCACGGTGAACGCCGCCTCGTTCCTGCGCGTGCGCGGCGACTTCTCGGTCAACGCGGGCCTGTTCCGCGCGGGCTCCTCGAGCCACTCCTTCCAGTCGGGCTTCCTCGTGGGCCCGGGCGGCTCCTTCGACGGCCAGAGCAGCACGGTGACGCTCGACGGCGCCGCGCTCGGGCGCACCTCCCAGCTCGTGAGCTTCCTCGGCACCGGCGCGTTCTGGGGCCTGAGCCAGGCGGTGTCGAGCGTCACCTTCTCGGCTACCACGACGGCCCAATATCTGATCGACGCCGTCCCGGGCAGCACGATCGCGGTCGCCGCCGGGGCGATCCTGCGCGTCGGCGACTTCCGCATGGGAGCCTCGAGCGGCGCGTCCCTGCGCCTGCGCTCGACGGTCCCGGGCTCGCCCTGGTTCCTGCAGGTCTTGAACGTCTCGAGCGTCACCTTGACCACGGTCTCGGATTCCGACGCGAGCGGCGGGCTTCTCGTGCCCGCCGACGATGGACGCAGCTATAGCCTGGGCGGGAACGTGAACTGGGACTTCACGCCGCAGCTGTTCGTCCTGCTGCCCGGAGAGTCTTTCACGCTCGGCGTTGCGCCCGGCAAGACGGGCGTCCCGTCGATCTCCACGGCGGGTGCTTCGATCACGGTGAGCGTGCGCGCGCTCTCGACGCGCTTCGACCCGGTGACGTCCGCGACCGAGACCGTGACGCTGACGGTGGACGATCCGAACGCCACGGTCGCAGCACCCCGCGCCCTCATCCAGGGTGCCACGACCTTTGCGTTGACCTTGCGCAGCGCCGAGCCCTCGCCGCGGACGACGACGCTGACCGGCACGGCGAACTTCGCGACCGGGGTCAAGTCCCTGAGCGTGGTTCCTGACGCGCTCGTGCGTCTGCAGATGATCCTACCCGGCGAGTTCATCGCCCCGGGCACGGCTGCGGGCAAGACCGGCGTCACCGCGGCGCGCGTGAAGGGCATACCGTTCTCGGCGACCGTGCGGGCGGTGGACAGCTACTGGAACGTGATCGCGACGATCACACACACGGCGGCGCTGTCGGTCTCGGCCGCCTCGGCGACCTTGCCCGCGCCTCAGGCCCTTGCCGGCGGGCAGGCGGTCATCTCGGGGATCATCATCTACACGACCGGCAGCTTCACCTTGTCCGCGACGGACCTGACCCAGCCCGGCGTCTTCTCCGGAACGAGCGCCGTCTTCGGCGTTTCTCCGCCGAGCCTGACGAGCCCGACCCTTGGCGGCTTCGTCCCCAACGGCGCCCGCGTGGCGACGCTCGGGGGCGGGCCCAACGGCTTTGTCACGGATGAGTCGTCCGTGGAGCGCGTGCTCGTGGACCTGCGCGATCTCGACGCGAGCCTGCATTTCGATTGGAACACCCAGTCCTTCGTCTCCGCCGGCGCGTTCTACGCCACGACGACTCTCGCCTTCCCTCTGACCACGAGCACGACCTGGTTCCTGGGGTCGGCCGAGGCGACATTCGTCGACGGCCATCGCTTCCGCTTGACCATGCAGGCCAGCAATCCGACAGGCCTGACCAGCCAGGCCACGAGCACCTTCACCTTCGACCGCAGCATGCTCTCCTTCGGCGCGCGGGACGGCCAGGGGGCCGGCTCCGTGTTCCCGTCCACCGCCCCCGGTTGCCAGGAGATCATCTCGACCGTGACCTTCACCGTGGGAGCGTCGGGCATCGGCCCCGGCGGAGCGCTCGCCGTGCGCGTTCCCGACGGCTGGACCATTCCGCTCGGCACGACGACCGTGTATCCTCCGCCGCTCGGCTATTGGCACGCGGCCTCGACATCTTTGGCCGCGACGCTCGGCTCGACGACCGCTGTGGTCTCGCCGGCGTCCTCTGGCGTGGTGCCGTTGGGCCCGGGCTGGCTCCTGCTCAGCGTGCCGATGGGCTCCGCGCAATCCTACCTGCCGGGCCAGTCCGTCGTCCTGACCTACCGCGGCAATCCGCCGTTTGGCCCGTCGGGCCGCGGCCTGCAGTCCTTCGCCGTGATGACGCGCGGCGACGCGTCGGGGACCTTGCTCCCGCTGTCGACGGCGCCTTCCGTCACCTTGAGCGCCGGGACCACGAGCTTCCTGACCTTCCTCGATCCTTCGCCGCTGTCGCTCGCTCCGCTGACGGCGTCGGGCACGATGCAGCTTCTCGTGACCGATCTCTGCGGCAACCCGAAGCCGGGAGTGTCGTCGGGCACGGTGTCCCTGTCGCTGTCCGTGCTCAACGGTGGGAGCGCCGTCCTGGACACGGGGGCCCAGTTCTTCAACGCGACCGGCGTTTCGATTTCCACTGTCGGGCTCTCGACGGGCACGCTTGCCGCCGCTTCGCCCTCGTTCTCGGTGTGGACCTCGACCGATGCGCCGGCTGAGCTCGTCCTGCGCGCGACCGCGACCCTCGTCAGCAGCACCTTCCTCCCGATCGCGGTCGAGGCGGTCCGCTCCGTTCGTCTGCGCGCGGCTCTCCCCGTCTTCACCTCCGTTTCGATCGACACGGGAACTCCGTCGCCGGGGACCACGAGCGCGCTGCTCTCCGCGGCCGACCCCGCGGGCGCCTTCGCGCAGATACGCTTCACCTTCGCCCAGCCGGACATGCTGTGGGAGGCGGTGGCCTCGACCGATAGCGTCAGCTTCTACCCGCCCCTCTTCTCCGCGACGGGGCACGGCGACGCGGACCATCCGATCGTGCTCGCCTGGGACGGCCTCGACCGTACGCAGTCTCCGCCCGTTTACGCCGCGGCGGGCCGCTACAAGGTACGCCTGCGCGCGGCCGGCGGCGCGGCGATCAACCGCGCGCTCGAGATCGTGGTCCCGCCGACCGCCGGCTACGCGGGACGCCTCGGCGCGCGCGGCGCCGGCGCGCGCGTGCGCGTCAACGGGACGGGCGCGGGCGACGGCCGCTGGGCGGTGGCGTCCTCGACGGGCTACTTCGAGCTGCGCGGCCTGCGGGCGGGGCTGCCCTATGCGCTCAACGTCGCCACCTCCGCGGTCATCCTCGGCCGCGCGGTGACGCTCTCGACCGCGTTCGCGGCGGGTGCGGCCGCGTCGCCGCTCGCTGACCTCGGCGCCTTGACTTTGCCCGCGACCGCCTACCTGCGCATCGCGTTGCTCGCGCCGATGCCGTCTCCGCGCGAGGTTCTTGGCGGCTTCGTCGCGCGGCTTCCGGACGGCACGGCGGCCTTCTCCGGCCCGCTGCGTCTCTCCTCGGGCTCCGCTTCCACGGACGACGGCGGCCCGTTGTTCGGGCGCACGGCGAGCACCTGGAGCGTCACGGCCGTCACGCCCGGTCTCTATGACGTGGATATGGAGTTCACGGAGCTGGGCCTTTCGACGCGCGTGGCCGGGATCAGCGTGCCCGCCGGGGGAGGCCTGGACCTGAGCGTGGCTTTGACGAAGAAGACGAACGTGTTCGGCTACGTCGTCCTGCCCACGACCGCCGCCTACGGGACCTTCGTCACGATCTCGGCGCGTCTCGCGGGCCAGTCCGAGGCGGGCGCCTTTGGCGGCGTCTTCGTCTCCTCGGTTCCGCCGGTCTCCGGGGCGTCGAGCGGCGCGTACGTGCTGTACGGCCTGGACCCGGGAACCTGGACCGTGTTCGCGCGCGCGCCCGGATTCACGGTCTCCTCGACGACGCTCCTGGTTGCCGGGGCGGCGGATGTTCTCGGTTTTAATCTGACGCCCGGTCTTGGCGCGAGCATCACCGGGTCTCTCTCGATCCCCGGCGACACCCGCTCCGCGACCCAATGCTTCCCGGCGCCGGGCGGCGCGGCCGGCGCCTGCCCCGTCGGCAGCTATGAGGTGGAGATCGAGGCCCTCGGCGTCGGACGGCTCGACCGCGCGGCGACGCGCCTGCGCCTGGGCTCGCATATCACCTTGAGCTCCGCCGCCTTCGTGCTCTCCGGCCTCGACGCCGGAACCTACGCTCTGCGCGCCTCGCTCCCGGGCTTCGGGCTTGTCCCGCCGCAGGGCGCGACCGTGACCGTCACGGCGGGGGGGACCGCCGCCGTCTCATTCTCGATGGCGAAGCTCGACGCGCGCCTGCGCGTGGACATCCAGGTGCCGGCGCTCCCGGGCGGCGCCTGCCGTTCGACGAGCTCCTATCGTTCGCTTGGAATCCTCTTAGAGCCCGATGGCGCCGCACCCCTCGTGTTCGGCGACGCGACCGCGATGGCGCCGACCGTGACCTCGGCGCGAGCCCAGGTCTCGACCATCACGGGAGCCTTCATGCTTCTGCACTGCTCGAGCGCGACGGTCTTCACCCCGGCGCTTCCGCCCGGCGGCGTGCGCGCCTCAGCGCTTTTCTCCGTCAACGGAGGCCTGGCCCGCGCGCGCGCGTCGCTCGTCGACGGCACGACCGCGGCCCTCAGCCTCGATCTGTCCGGCGCCACCTTCACCGTGACCGGCAGCCTGTCCTACTCGGGCGTGATGGCCTTCTCCTCGAGAACGGCGGGAGGCGCGTCCGTCATCGTGGCCGTGAGCTCCGTCGCCGGCGTGCTCTCGGCCGCGCCGAGCGCGTCGTACTGCATGCTCGGCTACGCCAATCCGAGGACGCTGTCGACGCTCCACGCCGAGCTGCTGCCCTACGACCCCGAGTTCGCCCCGCTGCGCCGCTCGACCGGCCCGGCCGCAGGCCTGTGCTCCGCGCCCGCCGCGTCGACGGCGCCTTTCGCCTCAGCCGCCTTCATCACGGGCATCAGCCCCGACGGGGCTTTCTCTTTCGGGGGCGTATCTCCCGGCCTCTATCGCCTGCGTGTTCCCGGCGAGCTCGATGAGAACGCCCTGAACGGACCGGAGGCGGCCGAGGATGGCTTGCTTATCCTCGTGGGAACCTCGCCTGTGAGCGCCGCCCTGCGCCTGTCCCGCGGACGGCGCGTGTCCGGCCGCGTGATCGCGCCTCCCGGGCTCGCGAACGGACGAACAGTGCGTGTCGCTTTGACCGATTCGAGCGGCCGCGCGGCGCGCTCCGCCGACGTGTCCTGCGGCGCGGACGGCGCGGCCTATTCGATCGATGGCGTTCTCGACGGGTCCTATCGCCTCGGTATCGTCGATCTGGGAGTGCCCGTGGCCTGGACCGCGCCTCCGGCCCCGCTCGTGCTCGCCGGCGCCGACCTCGACGGCCGCGACATCGCGCTCGTGCCGGCCGCGACGGTCAGGGCGCGGCTATCCCTGGTGCGCATCCTGCCCGACGGCACCGAGGATCATGTCCTCGTCTCCGCCGAGAACTCGTTCCTATTGCCGCGCGGCTTCACCGCGCGCGCGACGGCGGTGCCGTACGCGGCCGGCGGGTCGGTCTCGGCCCGCACGGCGCTCGACGGCTCGGTCGTGGACGCCGAGGGGCGCGTCGTCCTCGACGGGCTTCAGCCCGGGACCTACGACATCGAATTCGCCGGACCGGCGGACGCGACGCCGGGCGCGGTCGCCTTCGTTCCCGCGCGCGTCTCCGGCGTGACGCTCGCCGCGGGGCAGGCCGCCGACCTCGGCGTGGTGCCGCTGTTCTCCGGCGCGGCCGTCTCGGGCCTCGTCAGCGACGCCGCGACCGGCCTGCCGGTCGCCGGCGCCCTCGTCTCGGCGCGGGCCTCCCTGCGCTCCGGCGCGCCCGAGGGCCGCCGCGAGGGGCCTACAGCGACGGCCGACGCCGCCGGTCGCTACCTTCTGCGCGGCCTGAGCCCCTTGGTGCGCTGGTACGACCTCACGGCGGGCGGCCCCGCGCATGCCTCGGCGCGCATCTCCTCCCTGGACGTCTCGAGCGGCGCGGCGCAGAACTTCGCCCTGGCCCCAGCGCTCGCGACCTTGACCGGACGCGTCGCCTCCTCCGACGGCACGCCCCTGTTCTCCGCGCTCGGCGGCGCCGTCGCCGAGGCGCCGGGCGCGGCGCTGTTCCTCCAGCGCGGCGGTGTGCTTCCCGCGGACGACCCCTTGGCCGACCTCGCCTTGCGCACCGAGCCCGACGGCCGTTTCTCGATCCCGTCGCTCGCGACCGGCTCCTACCGGCTGACGGTCGCCGCGTCCGGCCAGGCGAGCCTCGTCCGCTCGGTGATCATCACCGGAGCGCTCTCCGATCTCGGCGTCCTGACTCTCGGCGGCGGCGGCATCGTCTCGGGCTCCCTTCGCCTTCCCGACGGCTCGCCCGTCCCCGACGATGAGCTGCGCTCGGTCGCGGCCGTGACCTCCGATCTCTCCGAATTCATCTACGGCTCGGTCACGCGCGACGCCGCCGCGCGCGCCGCCGTCGCCTATAAAATAGGCGGCCTGCGCGCGGGCCGCGCCTATCGCGTGCTCGTGCTCACATCCGCAGACGAGGCCGCGGCCCCCGCGGAGGCCGCCTCCGTGGTGCTCACGAGCACGGCCGAGGCGCGCATCCTCAACCTCGTCGTGCGCCCTCCCGCGCCGACCGTCTCCGCGAGCTCTCGCCGGGCCGGCGGGCGCACCACGGTCGAGTTCCTGTTCTCCAGGCCGCTGCGCGCGCGCACGGTCTCCGACGACGATCCGTCCTTGGTCGTGTCCACGGTGTCCGCCACCGGCGTCCTGTCCGGGGCGAGCCTCTCCAACGACCGCCGCCGGCTCACCGTGGACTATGACGCCGGCGTCGGCGAGTCGAGCTTCACGTTGCGCGCGTCGGCTATGACCTCGTCTCTCGATTACGACGCCGTCGATCCGTCGGCCCGCGAGCTCGTCGCGGCCACGACCGCCGCGTTCTTCACGGGCGAGGCCGGCGCGCACCGCGCGGTCGTGGCCAACTCGGTCGGCGGCGTCCTCGTCAGCGGGGGTGACGCGGGCCGCTTGGTCCTTCCGCGCGGGGCGTTCCTCGTGGACGCATCCTCGAACGTGGTGGTGACCTTGCGTCGCGCGTCCACGGTCGCCGGAGTGACCGCCGGGGCCTTGACGTCGACCCTGCGCGCGGCCGCCGCGGCCTTGCCCGCGACCATGTCCGCGCAGAGCGACTTCTACGAGATCGAGCTTCCGGCCGGCGTGCCGTCGACCCTCGCCCGCCCCGCCCAGCTCACGGTCGTCTACTCGAGCGCCGCGGCCAGCCCCGCCGCCCTGAACCTCTACTGGTACAACCCGGGCTCGGGGCAGTATGTCCTTCAGCCTGACGCGCTGGGAGGGGCGGCGGCGCTCGATACGACGGCGCGCTCGATCACCTACAACGTCAGCCACTTCTCGACCTTCGTCCTGCTCGCCTCCGGCGCGAGCGCTATCGGCGGCTCCGCGCATGGCGGCGGCCTGGAGGCCTACAACTTCCCCAACCCGTTCGATCTTCAGATCAAGTCCGTGACGACGATCCACGGCGCGGGCGTCATGACGGTGCGCGGCACCATGATCCGGGTCGCCGTGCCGACGGGCCTGACGGGCGCGGGCAAGCTTCTCGTCTTCGACGTGACCGGCCGCCTGATCCGCACGCTCGACATGGGCACCTTGGCGGCCGGGCAGTCTTATTATCAGGGCTGGGATGGGCGTTCCGACGACGGGCGTGATGTGGCGAGCGGATTGTACATCGGGCAGGTCGTGATCGGCTCCACGCGCAAGAGCTTCAAGATGGCGGTGATCAAATGATCAGGGCGCTTCTCGCCGCTTTGATCCTTGTCGCGTCAGCCGGGCACGCGGCCGCGTCCGGCAAGGGCACGGCGGCCGGCGCCTTCCTGCGCCTGGCGCCTGGCGCGCGCGGGGCCGCGATGGGCGAGTCCCTGAGCGGCGTCGCCGATGACGTCTACGCCTCCTGGTACAATCCCGCGGGCCTGGCTTTCCTTGAGCGCGTGGAGGCGGCGGCGGCGCACGAGTCGCGCTTCGAGGGGATCGCCTATGACGCGGCGTTGCTCGCGGTCCCTGTTTTAAGCTGGCGGGACTCGCCCCTGAGAGCCAACGCCTACGGCGTCACCGCCCTGTCCGTGTACAGCCTCTCGGCGTCGGGGATCGAACGCCGCGGCCTGGTCGAGACCGACACGCCCAGCGGCAAGTTCGCCTCCTCCGACCGCGCCTATGCGCTGTCCTACGGCTACAACCTGGCCGGCACCAGCCTCGGCTTCGGCGGCACCGCGAAGTTCGTGGACTCCTCCCTCGACACGGCGCGCGCCACCGCTTTGACCTGGGACGGCGGGTTCCTGTATAAGGCCGAGCGCTATTCGGCGGGCGCCGGCGTGCGCGGCTTCGGCGGCAGCCTGAGATACTCGATGGTCGCCGATCCGCTCCCGACGGTCTATTACGCGGGCGGCTCCTATCGCACGCTCGCGGGCTGGCTGCTCGCGGCCCAGCTCGATGTCCCCAAGCAGGACACGCCGTCCCTCGGCTTCGGCGCGGAGCGGCGTTGGACGCCTGCCCCGGGCCTGTCCGCCGCCGTCCGCGGCGGCTACAACACCGGCCGCACCGACGCGGGCGGCCTCGCGGGCGCCTCGCTCGGCTTCGGGCTCGCGTGGCGCGCGATGGAGATCGACTTCGCCTGGTCGCCGTCGAGCGCGCTCGGCGACGTGCTCAAGTATTCGATGCTGTTCCGCTTCGGCGAGGACCGCCCCGCGATCTCCCGCGCCAAGCCCGGTTGGCGCTAGCTCTGAGCCCAACTGTTTCCGGAAATAGCTGCCGGAACTCGCACCGATGCCGGTCGATCAAGATGATTTCTGTCGTGCCGGGCTCGCTATTGATAATAATCACTAGTTCCGGAACTAGCATCAGTTAAGTGACCGGCATTGGCATCGGTGCGAGTTCCAGGGGCTTGACCTTCCGCGCAAACGGGTTAAACTGAGGGGGATGTCCCGAGCTTTCCTTCTCGCCGCGCTGTCTATTCTCGCCTCCTCGAGCGCACGGGCCTTCGATGAGGCCGCGGTTGCCGACCGCAACCTGCCCTCGATCCTCGAGCAGCTCGAGACGGGCGACTGGAACGCGCGTATTCACGCGGTGCACGAGCTCGACTATATGCAGGAGGAGGGGCTTCCCGGGCTGGCCCGTGCGACGGAGGACGGCGACTGGCAGGTGCGCCTGACGGCCGTCCACGCTCTCAGCGGCCGCGGCACCGAGGGCGCTCCGATATTGATGAAACTGCTCAAGCACGAGCCCTGCCCCGTGGTGCGCCTGATGACCTTGCACAGCCTGGGCAGCCTTGGCCCCGAGGGGGAAGAGGCGAAGGCCATGGGCTGGATCTCGGACGCGAGCATCAAGCAGATCGCGTGCCTGGACCAGCCCGGCCCCGGCCGCGCCGCGTGGGCGGGCGGAAAACAGAAGGCGCGGAAAGTCGCGGCAGCGTCTCCCGAGCCGATCCAAAAGGCACCCTGGACCGCCGCCCCTGTGGTGCGGGAGAGCCGGGTCGTGACGCGCGACCCCGTCCCGCCGGCCGCCGCCAAGCCTGCTCTCCCGAAGGAGGATCTTCCCGCACCGACGAAGTTCCAGCGCCACACCGAGCTCGACGCCCTTCTCGATATGTCCACGGCAGCCGCTCCGCGCGCGGGCGTCGCTCTGGCGATGCGCGGACGGAGCACGGCCGCGCCGGAGAATCTTCCCTTGGCGGTTGGCCTGATTCCGCGCGAGCATGAGGTCACCGCCCCCGGCGTCATCATGAAGGACGCGGGCGGCAAGGCCATCCACGACGCTTTGCCGGGCCTCCTTCGCGCCCTGAAGCAGGGCGACGCCCGCACGCGCGCGCGCGCCGCCGACGACCTCGGCCATCTCGGCTCGAAGGCCGCGCGCGCGGTCCCGGCGCTCATGGCCGCTTTGGGAGACCGCAGCGCGAGCGTGCGCGCGAGCGCCAGCCTTTCTCTTGGCAACATCGGCACGGCGCACGAGAGCGTCGTGCCTCTGCTGACGAAGGCCCTGAAGGACCTCAGCGAGGACGTCCGCTACGCCGCAGCCCTGGCCCTGTCGCGCATCGACACCCCCGAGGCGCGCGATGCCTTCAACCGCCACGTCGGCAAGGAGGCGCGCCGCGCCATCGACCGGCCCAAGGTAAAAGTTCGGTGAAAAAGAGCCATGATGCTTGTGTCCGACGCCGGCCGGCCTTTACAATCTCTCTATGAGCAATCGATTCCCGATGGTCCTCCTCGCCTTCGTTCTGATCCTCCCGGCCGTCGCCGTCCGCGCGCAGGACGAAGACGAACAAACCGAGGAGGCGCCGGCCCGGAAGGGGCCCACCGCGGCCGAGGCCGCGCGAAACAAGGGCTATCATGCCGATGACGACAAGCCGGCCGCGACGCAGGCCGAGGACGACGACGCCCCCGCCGGGGGCCGTCCCGCGCAGGGCTCGTTCACGCCGCCGCCGCCGCGTCAGCTGGGTCGTTCCGGCTCGCGCGCCAACGACTCCGCGGGAGGTGGAGGGGGGGCGTCCTCGGGGGCCGGTATCTCGTGCGAGAAAAGCGACCCGAAGCTGACGAGCGTCATCCGCAAGGAGCTGAATTTCACCCGCGTCGTGGAGGGGCCCGTCGTCAACTGGGATGTGGCGCCGAACGAAGCGATCAGCTATCGCTTCAAGACCCCCGCCGCCGGAGTTGGAACCATCTTCATCACTATGGGGCACATCGGACGGCCGGTCTCGCACCTGGCGACACTCTCCCAGACGGCGTGCGATTTCGACGTGCCCAAGGCGAAGAAGGCCCAGGGCGGGGGCGCTGCTGGGCAAGATTATTGCTACGCGTGGGGCGGCTCCGAGGGAGGTCTCATGTTTCAGATCCCTTCCGCGAAGACGAAGGGCGCCGCGAAGGGCTGCGTGCTGAAGCCCAACGCCGACTATTACTTCAACATCCGCTCGCTCTCGAATCCGGGGCAGGGACAGGCGCGCGACGCCTGCGCGGATGAGATCCCGTTCTTCAACAGCCGCCCGGAGCTCCCGCGATTGTGCGGCGGCATATGGCAGTTAAGGTGGACGCCCCAATGATGATCGAACTCAACGAGATCGAGGCGCGCGTGCTGGGCTCGCTGGTGGAGAAGTCGCTGACGACGCCGGAGTCGTACCCGCTGTCGCTCAACAGCCTGGTGCTGGCGTGCAACCAGAAGACGAGCCGTGACCCGGTGATGAGCCTGGAGGAGCCGGCCGTGGCCTCGGCGCTGCACGCGCTCATCGAGCGGAGCCTGGCCGGACGCATCCACGAACCGGGAAGCCGCGTGCCCAAGTTCATGCACCACGCCGAGATCCTCCTCGACGGCGCCGACGCGAAGTCGATCGCGACGATCTGCGTGCTCCTGCTTCGCGGCCCTCAGACCGCGGGGGAGATCAAGACGCGCACCGACCGCCTGTGCGAGTTCGTGAGCAGCGCCGAGGTGGAATCTCTCCTTCAGGATATGTCGCTGCGGGCCGAGCCGTGGGTGTCCAAGCTCCCGCGCCAGGCTGGTCAGAAGGAATCGCGCTACCGTCAGCTGTTCTCCGCCCTGTCGCCGGAAGCCGCGGTGAGGCTCGCCCCGGTCGAGGCGCCGGCGCCGAAGGCGCCCACGGTGGACCGGGTCGCCGAGCTCGAGAAGCGCGTAGCGGCCCTCGAGGAGGCCGTGAAGCGCCTCACGCCGAGCTGAGCCGCTACTTCTCCGCGAGGATCATCGCGATCCACACCTGCTCGATCCTGCCCTTCTCGCCGCCGCCTTCCCAGTAGACGTTCGAGGTCCGGAATCCGGCTTCTGTTAGAAGGTCGCGAATTTCCGGGATGGTCCACATCCGCCACTCGTAGGTGAAGACGTTCTTGATCTTCCTGCGGCCCTTCGGCTTGAAGTGGATCGCACAGCTCGCCTCATGGGTCGTCGGATCGAGCCCGCTGCGCTCGAAGTAGAAGACGAAGCCGCGGTTGTTGGTCCGCTCGATGCTCGGCCGGTAGGTGCCCGCGCCGCCGAAGATGTCGAGCGCCAGCACGCCGCCGCGGCGCAGGCTCTTACGGCAGTTCACGAAGTACGCCTTGAGCGTCGCCCGCTTCTTGAAGATGAAATAGGAGAAGTTCTGCGCCAGGATCAGGTCGGGGGAGGGCCCGCCCGGCTCGAGGACGTCCTGCCGGGTCACCGTGACGCGGCGGCGCTGCCCCGGCGTCAGCTTCGGGAGATAGCGGTCCCGCCCGTACTGCAGCGGCTCCGCTCCGAGGTCGCGTCCCTGCGCGGTGTAATCGGGCCCGAGCTTCACCCACTCGCAGCAGACGCCGAACGTGCCGCAGAAGTCCTCGCGCAGGCGCTTGGGAGAGCGTCCCTTGAGATCCTTGTACAGCGCGCGGAAGCGGCGGACGTCGACCGCGGGCTGCTGAACGGCCTTGGCGTAGAGGGCGTACTTGTCCATGGGCGCTATTTTTCCGCCAGGATCATGGCGATCCAGATCTCTTCGTGACCGCCGTTCTCGTCGCGGGCGAACTTGCCGTTGCCTTGCGTGCCGTCGTCGCCTTCCCAGTAGACGTGCGACGCGCGGAAGCCCGCCTCGGCCAGCAGCTCTCGGATCTCCGCGATGGACCAGATGCGCCAGTCGTAGGTGAAAACGTTCTTGAGCTTCTTATGGCCCTTCGGCTTGAAGTGCATCGCGCAGTGGGCCGTATAGTGGACAGGGTCGAAGTCGTACTGCTCCCAGTAATAGGTGAAGCCCGGGTGCTCGGTCTTCTCCGCGTTCGGCCGGTGGACGCCGGAGCCGCCGAAGCAGTCCATCCCCAGGACGCCGCCGGGCCGGAGGTTCTTGAAGGCGTTGACGAAGTACGCCTTGAGCTCCTCGCGCTTCTTGAAGATGAAATAGGAGAAGTTCATCGCGAGGATCAGGTCGGTCTTCGGCCCGCCGGGCGCCATGACGTCCTTGCGCTCGATCACGACGCGGGCGCGTTGCTCGGGCGTGAGCTTGGCCAGGAAGTTTTCGGCGCCGTAGCGCACCGGCTCGACGCCGAGATCCCGTCCGTAGGCGCGGTAATCCGGGCCGAGCTTCACCCACTCGCAGCACACGCCGAAGCTTCCGCAGAAGTCCTCGCGCAGGAGCTTGGGCGCGCGGCCCTTCAGCTCGCGGTAGAGCTCGCGGAAGAAGCGCACGTCCACGTCTGCCTGCTGGACCGACCGGGCGTAAAGCCCGTATTTGTCCAGGGGGTTCATCGGGACGCCGTGGCGGCGGTGTGAACGCGGTGGCAGGGAACGCACAAGGTCTCCAGGTTCACCGCATGATGAGCGCAGCTGAGGACGCCGTGGGCGCCGAGGCAGGGCACGATGTGGTTGACCTCGATGGGGCGTCCGCTCCCGCAGCGCACGCAGGAATACTTATCGCGGCGCTTCGCCGCCCGGCGTGCGCGCGACCACCAGTGGTTCTTCCAGAACGCGTTCGCGCAGCGGTCCCGGCACCACATGCGGCGGCCCTTGGGCAGAGGCGTCGCGCACCAGGAGCAGACGCCGGCCCCGGGCCGGGCCAGCGCGCAGGACGCGATCAGCGCGGCGCTTTTGGTCATGGAGGCTATTCTATCAACTGCGGTGTCAGGCTTACCGGTATTTGCAGTATTGGCTCCAAATACTGCAAATACCGGTAAGCCTGACACCACCTTTGTTATCATGGCTTGGTGAAACGCGCTCTTCTCGCCGGGCTTGGCGTGCTCGTCCTTGCGGCCGCGGTCGCCGGCGCCGCGATCGGCTTCGCGCCGTTCCAGACCATCATGGCTCTGCGCCGCCTGGCGCTGTGGCGCGGCGGGGTCCATCGCGTCGTCGTCGGGCCTTTGCTCGCGTATGAGAAGAACACCTGCCGTCCGGGCGCGCCTTGCCGCTGCGTGGCGCTCATCCACGGCATGGGTGATTCCGCGATGACCTGGGACAAGACTATGCTCGGATCGGGCGGTGCCTCGCTCCCGCCCGAAGGGACCTTGCTGCTCGCTGTGGACATGCCCGGAACGGACGGCTCGGCGCCGGCCGCCGATTACGGCATCCGCGCGCAGTCTCGCGTCCTGCGCGAGGCGCTCGAGACGCGCTGCCCGGAGTGGACGGTGGCGGGCAACAGCCTCGGCGGCTGGATGTCGGGCTGGCTGGCCGTGGACTGGCCGCAGGGCGTGCGGCGGCTCGTGCTGGTCAACGCGGCGGGGCTCACCGACCCGAGCGAGCTCGCGCTCAAGGCGGCGAGGCTTTTGGCGGATCCGACGATCCCGGAGATGAAGGTCTTCAACGTCAAGGCGTACGGCAAGCCGCGCACCGTGCCTGAGCGTGCCTGGCCCGCCGTCATCGCGTCGATCAGTTCCCGGCCCACGCGCGCGATCCTGGCCGCGCTCAAGCTCGAGGATGTGCTGGACGCCCGCCTCAAGGACGTGAAGGCCGATACGACCATCCTGTGGGGAAGCGCCGACGGAGTTCTTCCGGTGGAGTTCGCCGAGCGCTTTCGCAAGGGCGTGCGCGGCTCGCGCGTGGACCTGGTCCCGGGATGCGGCCATCTGCCCCAGCAGGAATGCCCGGAGAGCGTCTCACGGGCGTTGTTCGGCGCGAAGCTCTAAGCTACTTCCGGCCGGTCCAGTCGGCGGAGCGCTTCTCGCCCGACATCTTCTTGAGCTGCTCGTCGGCGCGGCGGACCTTGCGCGTGTCCTTCGCCTTGGCGGGCTTCTCGACGAGGCCTTCGGCGGGCTTAAGGGGGGCGAGGGGGTCGAGGAGGCTGAGCGTGATCGCCTGGCCGGAGCCGATGCGGACCGCCCCGGTGACGCCGCCGCCCAAGGTGAGCTGGCGGCTCATGATCTGCTTCATCAGGGGGTCGTGCGTGACCATCGGGGTGCTCATTTCCGCGGCGGCGGGCAGGGCCGCCAGCATCATTATCGCCGCGAACATCGCCGTCTTGAGGTTGGTTCCCATTTCCTTTCCTACTAAGAGGATAGCGGGAAAGGCCTTCGCCCGTCAGTGTCCTAGGGCCCGGGAGGGCCTAGGACCATAGGCCTAGACTACTGGCTGTTGGCTCCGCTCTGAGTGCCCAGGTATTCGAGTTTTTTGGCCGAGGGCTTCGGTTTGGAGGAGTCATCGAGTGAGCCGCTGAGGATATCCTCGCTCACGGCCGCAGCGTTCGCCACCCCGTTGAATTCGTAGCCCGCCTTAGCGGCCTGCGCAGCCACCTCGTCTTTGCCCACCGGGATGGGCTTTGCGTCGGCGGCGGTTGCGGAACCTCTTCCGCTGCTTGACGTGTTGGAGCTATCGCCACCCTGACTGCGACCGCCGAACGCGGATATCTGTTTGCCTGTCTCCAGGCCTTGATTGTAAGCGGGGCTCTTTCCGGAGGTCTCATCGGAGGGTGGGGTATAGGAGCCGGCCGTCGATCCCTGGAGGCCTCCGTCCGGGGCAGGCGCGCCTTTGCTTCCCTTCGCGGGCGTATTATTGTCGGCGTACGCTCTGTTCGCCTCCTGCTCCACCCACTTGTTGATGATTTTATTTTCAAGGGAGCTGGCGGGCACTGGATCCGCGCATTTGGGAGAGCTGCCGCACACTTGGGCGGTGCCGTCCTTGTTCATCAACGCGTAGATGCCTTTGCCAGGGTCGAGCAAGATGACGTCCTTGACTCCGTTCTCGCCGATCTGCGAGCGGGCCCTTTGGAAAGCCTCATTATTCGACGCCACGGTGGCGGCGGCGTCCGGCGCGGGCGGGCCCATGACCGGGCCCATGAAGTTGGGGTCGCCGGGCTGCGGAGAGGCTTCGGTCGCGCTCGCGGCCTCGGTGGGCTTTGCGGCTGCAGCTGCTGCCGCGGGTCCGTCTATCTCCCCTTGTCTTTGAAAGTCGCCGAAATTGTTGGAAAGCTTGATCCTTTCCATGTAGTTGTGGCAGGCCATGTTGTCGAAGGGGCATATCCCGAAGAACGACAGGCGGGAGGCCTCTTGTTCCTTCGTGCACGTTCTCCAGGGAATATGCATGTTGTAGATGGTGCTGCAATTGAAGGCGTCGTCGCTGGGGATGTTGGTGTACGGGTTGCTAAGAGCGAGGGGGCGTGTGAGGTCGCTGTAGTTTCCCGCCCCGGGTGCCGGAGTGGGGGCTAAAGTGAACTGCGCCATGGCGGTCGAGGCCAGCATCAGGAGGGCCGCGGCGAGGGGGGGTTTGATATTCATGAACATTCTCCGGTCTTTCTTGCGACCTCCACAGCATAGCCCCGGAGCCCCATATGCGCCATAGGCCCTAGGGCCTAGATGTCAATAGGCCCAAAGACCCACTCCGCGCGGCCTGAACAGGGTCATTGACCTTTGGCCGCGCTTATCCTAATATGCGGCCCACGATTCAATAGCCTTAAGGGGATCAATGATCAGATTCGGCACTTCCGGTTGGCGCGGCATCGTCTCGGACGACTTCACGTTCCAGAACGTTCGCAAGGTCGCCCACAGCGTCGCGGGCTGCGTGAAGGAAAGCCCCGAGGTCGGCTACATCAGCGACGAGTACCGCCAGTTCCTGGCGGGGGCCGCTCCCAGCCGCGTGCCGACGGTCATCGTGGGCTACGACACCCGCTTCCAGTCCGAGGACTTCGCGCATGAGGTCGCCGCGGTGTTCGCCAACGACGGCATCCGCACCTTGCTGTCGTCCGCCGATCTGCCGACGCCCGCCGTCGCCTGGGCCGTGCTCGCCAACAAGGCCGTCGGCGGCGTGATGATCACCGCCTCTCACAACCCCGCCCAGTATAACGGCTTCAAGTGGATGCCTTACTGGGGCGGCTCCGCCTCGCCGGCCGTGACCAACGACCTTGAGCGCCGCATCGAGCTGCTCGGGGAGCACGCGATCAAGACGATGGCCGATGAGCGTTCGACCCGGGAGGCCTGGATCGACAAGGTGGATTTCCGCAAATCCTATTTCGACCAGCTCGAAAGCCTGCTTGACGTGAAGGCGATCAAGAAGGCGAAGCTCAAGGTCGGCATCGACGCGATGCACGGCTCCGCGCGCCTGTACCTGCGCTCCTTCCTCGAGGAGCGCCTGGGCGTGGAAGTCTTCGCGCGCAACGAGGACCGCGACGTGCTGCTGGGCGGCATCTCGCCCGAGCCCACCCCCGAGTCCACGGCGGGCCTGGCCGAGCAGGTCAAGAAGCAGAAGCTCCACCTGGGCCTCGCCTGCGACGGCGACGGCGACCGCTTCGGCATCATCGACGCGGGCGGCGTCTGGATCCAGCCGAACGAAGTCATCGCGCTGGCCTATGAGCATCTTGTGACCAACCGCGGCCTGAAGGGCAAGGCGGCGCGCTCGGTCATGACCTCTCACTTCATCGACGCCGTGGCCAAGTCCCACGGCTCGGAGACGCGCGAGACGCCGGTCGGCTTCAAGTACCTCGGCGAGCTGTTGCGCTCGGGACCTTTCCTCATCGCGGGAGAAGAGTCGGGCGGGCTCTCGATCCGCGGGCATGTTCCTGAAAAAGACGGCATACTCGCCTGCGTGCTGATGCTCGAGCTCGTTGCCTTCGAGAAGAAGTCGCTCTCCGCCGTGCGCGACCGGCTGTTCAAGAACCTCGGCGCCTTCCACGGCGCGCGCGTCAACTACAAGATGGAGCGCCTGCGCGACATCATCGAGCTCGAAGGCCGCCTGAAGGTCAAGCCGCCGCTGGAGCTCGCCGGCGCCTCCGTGTGGCGCATCGACCAGTCCGACGGCTTCAAGTTCATCCTGCGCGACGGCGCGTGGCTCGGCCTGCGCAGCTCCGGCACCGAGCCGGTGTTCCGCATGTACGCCGAGGCGCACACCTCCAAGCGCCTGGCCGAGATGATCGACGCCGGCAAGAAGCTTCTTCAGGGGAAATTCTAACCATGTC
>CAZIBN010000001.1:0-68344 GCA_964537395.1 uncultured Elusimicrobia bacterium | reverse complement strand
GCCGAGATGATCGACGCCGGCAAGAAGCTTCTTCAGGGGAAATTCTAACCATGTCTAAGATCGAATCAGTTCGCGCGCTGGAGATCCTCGACAGCCGGGGCTACCCGACCGTCTCAGCGACCGTTGTCCTCGCCGACGGCTCCGAGGGCTCGGCGGGCGTGCCGAGCGGCGCGTCCACGGGCCAGCATGAGGCTGTCGAGCTGCGCGACGGCGACAAGGCGCGCTACTTCGGCAAGGGCGTGCTCAAGGCCGTCGCGAATACCCAGGGCGAATTGGCGAAGGCCGTGAAGGGCCTCGACGCCGCCGATCTTGCCGGGCTCGACGCGAAGATGATCGCGCTCGATGGCACGCCCAATAAGGGACGCCTCGGAGCCAACGCGATCTTGGCGGTTTCCATGGCCGCGGCCCGCGCGGCAGCGGTCTCCTCGAAGCTGCCGCTTTACGCGTTCCTGCGTCAGTCCTACGGCATCAAGTCCGACAAGTGGGTTCTGCCCACGCCGATGCTCAACGTCGTCAACGGCGGCAAGCACGCGGACTCCGGGCTCGACGTGCAGGAATTCATGATCGTCCCGACCGAGGCGTCGAGCTTCGCCGAAGGCCTGCGCGCCGGCGCCGAGGTCTATCAGATCCTCAAGAAGAAGCTGACCGCGATGAAGATGACGACCGCCGTCGGCGACGAGGGCGGCTTCGCGCCGCGCCTGAAGACCCACGTAGAGGTCCTCGAGGTCCTCGCCTCGGTGATCGCCGAGGGCGGCTATCAGGGAAAGGTTCGTCTGGCCCTCGACTGCGCGGCCAGCGAGTACTACAAGGACGGCAAGTATGTGCTCGAGGGCAAGCCTTTGACCTCCGCCGAGATCTCGGACGTGTACGCGTCCTGGGCGGCGAAGTATTCGATCATCTCGATCGAGGATCCGCTCGCCGAGGACGACTGGGCGGGCTGGAAGGCGATGACCGCCAAGCTCGGCGACCGCCTGCGCCTGATCGGCGACGATCTGTTCGTGACGAACCCCGAGCGGCTCGCGCGCGGCATCAAGGAGAAGTCGGCCAACGCCATCCTCATCAAGCTCAACCAGATCGGCACGATCACCGAGACGGTCAAGGCCGTCACCGATGCGCAGAAGGCCGGGTTCTCGACGGTGATTTCGCATCGCTCGGGAGAGACCGAGGACGCGTTCATCGCCGACCTCGCGGTCGCGCTCAACGCCGGCGCCATCAAGACCGGCGCGCCCTGCCGCTCCGAGCGCCTGGCCAAATACAACCGCCTCCTGCAGATCGAGGTGGCGCTCGAGGGCAAGGCGACCTACGCGGGCGGAGCCGCCTTCGCCTCCACGGCCGGAGCGCGGTGAAGGACCGGGCCCGGCGCGCGTCCTCTTTCGTCCGCGCGCACTGGGGCCGCCTGCTGACCGGAGCCGGGTTGTTCCTCGTGTTCTTCGGCAACGGAGGCTTTCGCTCGCTGACCCGCAACTGGCTGGAGCTGCGCCGGCTTAACCATGAGATCGTCGCGCTCGAGCGCGAGGAGAAGGAGCTCGACGGCCGCCTCAAGGCCCTGCGCGCCGGCGACGGCCCCGTCGAGCGCCTCGCCCGCCGCGAGCTCGGCTATATCAAGAAAGGCGAGATCGAGTACCGCTTCCCGCCGCCCGAGAAGAAATAATGTGGCCGGTCCTGCTGTCCATCGGCTCGTTCCACCTTTACGGCTACGGCTTCGCGATCACCGTCGGGGGCATCGTCAGCGCCGGCCTCCTGTACCTGCGCCGCGAGAAGATCGGCTTGCCGCGCGAGGAGGACTTCTTCGCGATCATCAACCTCGCCGTGCTGTCGGGGTTCATCGGCGGCAAGATCCTGTTCATGCTCCAGTACGGCTTCCGCGAGGGGCTCTCGATCATGAACGGCTATTCGGCCTTCGGCGGCTTCGTCAGCGTGCCGCTGTGCGTGGCGTTGTTCGCCCGTTGGAAGAAGATCCCGTTCCTCAAGCTCGCGGACTATATGTTCCTGGGCGCGCTCATGGGGCACATCTTCGGCCGGCTTGGCTGCTTCCTGGCCGGCTGCTGCTACGGGAAGCCCACCGCTCTGCCCTGGGGCGTCGTGTTCCGCGATCCGCGCTCGATGGTCCCGCCGGCCCTGCTCGGCGTGCGCCTCCACCCGGTCCAGCTGTATGAGGCGGGCGGCGACCTGCTGATCGCCCTCGTCCTATGGCAGGTCCTGTTCAAGATCGAAGAGGGGAAGTACAAGCCCGGCCTCGTCGCGGCCGGCCATTTCGCCGCATACGGCGTCCTGCGCTTTTCCCTCGAGCTCCTGCGTGATGATACCTTGCCGTTCCTGGGTCCGTTCACGCAGGGGCAGGCGCTGGGCATGGCGCTCGTCGCGTCCTCGGCCGTGATCATGGCCTGGAGGAGCCGATGCTCCCCGTCCTGCTGACGCTCGGCCCGCTCGAGATCTCGACCTACGGCGTGATCGTCGCGCTCGGCTGGCTGGCGGGCGTGAAGTGGCTCGTCTCCCGTCGCGCCGACCTGGGCCAGACGGAAGACCAGATCTGGGACATCGTCTACTGGGTGTTCGGCGGCGCCTTCGTCGGCGGCAAGATCATGTACTTTATCGTGACGCCGGGCTCGTTCGCCTTTACCTTCGAGGCCCTGCGCTACGGCTTCGTCTTCTACGGAGGGCTCATCGGCGGCCTCGCGGCGGGGCTGTGGCACGCGCGCCGTCATAAGCTCCCGTTCCTCAAGCTCGCGGACTGGTGCATGATGGCGCTGGCCCTCGGCCACGGAATCGGCCGCTTCGGCTGCCTCGCGGCGGGCTGCTGCTACGGCCGCCACACGGACCTGCCCTGGGGCATCGCGATGGCGGGCGATCCGTCGCGCCATCCGACCCAGGTCTATGAGGCGGTGCTGAACCTCGTCTTGTTCGGCGTCCTCGTTCGCTTCGCCTTGCCGCGGGCCGCGGACGGGCGCTGGCGGCCCGGCGGCGTGCTTGCCGCCTACATCCTCGGCTATGCCGCCCTGCGCTTCGCAGTCGAGCTTCTGCGTGGCGACGACCGCGGCACCTTCGTCGCCGGCCTGTCCCCGTCGCAGTGGGTGGCGGCCGCGGCCGTCGCGGCGACGCTCGCCGTCCTTGCTTTACGGAGAAAACCCTTATGAAGAAACGCCTGATCGTCGAGAACGACCTGCCCCGCCTGGACGCGTTTCTCTCTAAAAACCTGACCGGCTTCAGCCGGGCCTTCCTGAAGGACATGATCAAGCGCGGCATGGTCAAGGTGGACGGCAAGGTCGTCGACGCCGATGAGCCGATATTAGAGGGTCAGGTCGTTCTGATCGAGCTTCCGGAGACGGTCGCCGCCTCGGCCGACGATTTCGAATCCTGGGTGCTCTTCGAGGACAAGCGCCTGCTCGTCCTGAATAAGCCCTCCGGCCTGCTCATGCATCCGCTCGGAGACTCCTGGCTCAAGAGCCCGGAGGCCGCGCGCGCCGGACGCGAGACGAACCTCGCCGCCGAGCTGCAGGTGCACCGCCCGGTCATCCTGAAGGCCGGTACGCCGCGCTGCGGCATCGTCCACCGCCTTGACCGTCCCACGAGCGGCGTGCTCCTCGTCGCCAAGGACCCCGAGACCTACGCCGCGATCACGGACATGTTCAAGGAGCGCTACATGGACAAGACCTATCGCGCGATCGTCCGCGGCGTCCCGCCTCCGACCTCCCGCGTCCAGGCCCCGATCGGCCGCGAGCTGGGCCAGCGCCAGATCATCGTCACGCCGCTGGGCAAGCCCGCCGAGACCTCCTTTCGCGTCGTCACCAAGAAGAAGATCGCGGCCCTGGTCGAGGCGAAGCCCCTGACCGGCCGCACCCACCAGATCCGCGCCCACCTGGCCTATATCGGCCATCCCGTGATGGGCGACCCGGAGTTCGACCGAAAGGGAGTGCCCTCGGCGCCGCGCCTCATGCTTCACGCCTATCGCATCGCCTTCGAGCACCCGTTCACGGGCCGCCCGGCGCGCTTCGAGGCTCAGCCGCCCGCCGACTTCAATAAGTTCTGGAAATCTCTCCGCTAGAACTGGGCCTTCACAGGTCTTGAATTCGGCGCCGGGGTTTGTCAGAATCGGACCATGAATATCATAACCTTGCTGGTTGCTAGCGTCCTCTCCTCGTCCGCGTTCGCGGCGCCTTCGTCCGACGCCTCCTTCGCCTCCGCGCTTTCGGCCGGCCAGGCCCAGATCGCCGCGAAGTTCGTCGTCGCCTCGTGGAACGAGGAGCATGCCCTCCTCGAGCTTCTGCGCGACCGCGACGTCGAGGTCCGCCGCCAGGCCGTCCGCTCGCTGAAGGCGTGGGTGGCTCAGCGCACCAGCACTCGCGACCGCGTCATCGAGGTTTTCGAGAACCGCAATGAAGACCTCTCGGTCCGCCGCGAGGCCGCGAAGACGCTCTCCGTCGTCACCAACTACCCCGTCGTTTACCGGGCCCTGCTCGACTACGCGCAACGCGGCGCCGACATCGGCCTGCGTGCGATCTCCTATAAGTCTCTCTACTGGGCAGCCTCCCAGCGCCCTGATGTTCGCAATGATGTGATCGACGCCGCGCAGCGCGAGAACAATCAGGCCGTCCGCCTCGCCGCGATCTGGGCTTTGTTCCTCGTCAACGGCAATCCCGTCAAGGATGCCCTGATAAACATCGCCGGTCGCGACACTGACGAAGCCGCCCGCGTCGAGGCCCTCAAGAGCCTGTACGGCTTGATGGGCTACAACGACGTCCGCGACCTCGCCTACGACCTGGCGCGCAACGCCAACACCCCGGCCGCGGTGCGCCGGGCCGCGATCCTGCTGCACTCCAACCGCGTGAGCTCGATGCAGAAGGACATGCTCGAGGAGATCGCGACGCGCGATCGCGACCCCCAGATGCGCACCGCCGCGATCATCGCGCTCGGAAACCCGCGCGCCGAGGAACTGCAGACCTACTTCCATCTGATCCGCCGCGACCAGAACGGCGTCCTCGTCAACGACCCGCTCGACGCGGAGTAAACGATGAACCCCGAGCTCTGGGTCCGTATGGGCTCGGGATTCATGTTTCTCGCCGTGGGCCTCGGCGCCTTCGGCGCGCACGCGCTGAAAACGCGGCTGACGCCGGACATGCTCGCCATCTTCGAGACGGGCGTGCGCTATCAGGTCTATCACGCGCTGGCGTTGCTCCTCCTGGCGGCGGTGCGCGGCCCGAGCAAGGCCGGCTGGTGCTTCACCGCCGGCATCGTCCTGTTCTCCGGCAGCCTCTACATCCTCGCGCTCACCGGCGTACGGAAGTGGGGGGCGGTGACGCCGATCGGCGGGGTCCTTTTTCTCATCGGCTGGCTGATCCTGATGTTCTCCCGCTCGTCGGGCTCCGTGCTCGATCGCCTCAACATCTAGTAGAATCGGGCGCATGAGAGCGCTTACCTTCCTGGCCCACCGCTTCGTTGCGGGCGATGATATCTCCGAGGCCATCGAAGCCGTCCGCGCGCTGAACGCCGGCGGCCTCAAGGCCACGCTCGACAACCTTGGCGAGGACAGCCTCGACCAGCCGCACGCTCTCGCCGCGCGAGACGAGAATCTGAACATGCTGCGCCGCCTCGCCGAGTCCGGCGTGGACGCGAACATCTCGCTCAAGCTCACCCAGCTCGGGCTCGCCTTCGACGAGAAGCTGGCGACGGAGAGCCTTCTGAGCATCGTGACGGAGGCCGAGCGCCTCAAGACCTTCGTGCGCATCGACATGGAAGGCTCGCAGTGGACGCAGAAGACGCTCGATCTGTTCTACGCCATCCACGACAAGCACCCCGGCGTGGGCATCGTCCTTCAGTCGGCCCTGCGGAGGACCGAGCAGGACTCCAAGGACGCCGTCGCGCGCAAGGCCCGCGTGCGCCTGTGCAAGGGCGCCTACAAGGAGCCCGCGGCCGTCGCCTTCCAGGACAAGAAGGAGGTGGACGCCAGCTACGACCGCTGCTCGGCGATCCTCGCCAAGGCGCCGCTCCCGGCCATGGCGACGCACGACGACGCCCGCATCGCGGCGGCGCTGAAGGCCTTCGACGCGGCGGGGCTCGTTAAATCCGATTACGAGCTGCAGATGCTGTACGGCATCCGCGGCAAGCGCGCGCGCGAGCTGCGTGAGCAGGGCCATACGGTGCGCATCTACGTCCCGTACGGGTCGCACTGGTTCCCGTACTTCTACCGGCGCATACGCGAGCGCAAGGAGAATCTGCTTTTCGTCGTGAGGAACTTTTTCGAATGAAAGCATTGATCAAGAAGTCGCCGGCGCCGGGCGCGGCCTATGAATCGATGGGCGAGCTGAAGATCAAGCCGGACGAAGTGCTCGTGAAGGTCCACCGGGCCTCCATCTGCGGGTCGGACCTGCCCATCTACGGCTGGAATTCGTGGGCGCCAGAGCGATTTAAAACTCCGAGCACCTTCGGCCACGAGTTCTGCGGCACGATCGCCGAGGTCGGCGCGGCGGCGCGCGACTTCAAGATAGGCGACTTCGTCTCCGTCGAGAGCCACATCTTCTGCGGGCTCTGCTACCAGTGCCAGAACGGCCAGCGACATGTCTGCCGGGAGATGAAGATCATCGGCGTGGACGGCCCCGGGGGCTTTGGCGAGTACGCGGCCGTGCCCGCGCGCTGCGCGTGGAAGCACAGCGACGACTCATTGAGAGATCTCGGCTCGTTATTCGAGCCCTTCGGCAACGCGGTGTACTCCGTGCTCGTCGAGCCCGTCGCCGCGAAGTCGGTGCTGGTGATGGGCTGCGGCCCGCAGGGCCTGTTCTCGATCGCCGTCGCGAAGGCCTCGGGCGCGGACCGCATCATCGCGGTCGAGGGCTCGAAGTACCGCGCCGAGCTCGCGATCCGGATGGGAGCTACGACCGTCGTGTCGCCAGGCGAGGACCCGATCAAGGCCGGCAAGGTGAAGGACGGGTACGACGTCGTTTGCGAGATGTCCGGCGCGCAGGAGGCCATCACTCAGGCCTTCAAGTGCGTGCGCAGCGGAGGCCGCATCACCGCGTTCGGGATCCCCTCGAAGAAGATCGAGCTCGACTGGGCCAACGACCTGATCTTCAAGGGCGTGCGCGTGCACGGCATTGTCGGGCGCGAGATCTTCGAGACCTGGTACAAGGCCGACCGCCTCCTCCGTTCCGGCACCATCGATCTGAAGCCCGTCGTGACGCACACGTTCCCTCTGAAGGACTACGCGGCGGGCTTCGCCGCGATGACCTCTCCCGCGCGCGATTGCGGCAAGGTCGTCTTCGTCCCCTAGCGCACTGGGCTCATGATCTACCTGAAAGGCCACCTCGCTCGCCCGCTGGACGCGGTCCTGTCCGCTCCCAGCCGCCTGGCAGTGCTTAGGGCGCTGTTCCGCTCGAAGTCTCCGCTGTCGGGTCGGGCGCTCGCGCGCATCGCCGGCATCAACCACCAGGGCGCCTCCGTGGCGCTCGCGGCGCTGGCGAAGCTCGGGCTCGTCGAGCGGCGTCCCGCGGGCCGCTCGGACCAGTGGCGGCTCGACCGCCGGCGCTGGCTCATGTTGGAGGTTCTGCTGCCTCTTCTGGAGCGCGAAGCCGAGCACGCCGACGCCGTCGCCGACGCGATCCGCAAGGCCCTGCGCGGCAAGGCCGCGGCCGTGCTCATTGCCGGCGCGGCGGCGAAGGGCCGTCTCGCGCCGGGGCAGACCCTTGAATTGGTCGCTGTCGAAGCTTCGGGCGGCCGCCGCGCCCTCGGCGACGCGGTGCGCGGGCTTGCCGCCCTCATGAACGAGCGCTGGTCCCTGGAATTGGCCGTTCGGGTCCTCTCGCGCCGCGAGGCGGTCCGCGCGGTCGCGCTTGAGGATCTATGGGAGCTTCTTCCCGTCGAAGGTCCCCCGTCGTTCAATTATCAGATGCCGGAGTGACCCGGCTGGCGGGGGCTTATAGGCTGTCTCAAAAGTATGTCTATAATAGTAGACATACTTTCGCAGAGCACATATCGTCCCCGGACCGGCGCTACTTCGCGACGGGCACGACGGACCACCGGTAGTAGGGCGCGGCCGGGCACTCCGGGCACTGGTCCGCGTCGAAGGCGAGAGCGCTGTCGCATCCCGGGTTCGGAGTTGCGGTGCTGTGGAAAAAGAGGGGGAGCGCAGTGAAGCTGCGCTCCGCGTGCGCGATCCCGCAGGCGCGCGCGGCGTCGAAGGCGGCGAACAGGCCCTCCTTGCGCGAGAAATCCTTGGAGTTCTCCTTCCGCCAGCCGATGCGGAAGTTCAGCGGACGGCGGTCGCCGGGCGAGCCGATCTCGCGCAGCAGGAAGATCTGCGTCACGAACGCCGCCGCTATCGCGCAGCGGTAGATGCGGTGCTTGTCCGCGCGTGCGAGCCGCGGCAGGGCGGCCGACAGCGCGAGCGTGCCGAGCAGCGCCGGCAGGGAGTAGTAGCGCAGGGAGCTCGTGTGCCGTATGAGGATGAACACCGCCGCGAAGGCGGCGGGCCACAGGAGCAAGGTGCGCTCGTGGAAGCTCAGGCTCTCGTCGTGCCATGCGCGCACGCAGTTCCAGGCGAGCAGGCCGGCCAGGAAGAGGCCCCATAGAAGAAGCGGCGCGGCCAGCGCCAAAGGCATGTCATAGGAGAACAGGCGTTTGAACACGACCGGCCCCGCGAAGATCTGGACGAGCGGGATGAGATGCCACACGACGAAGGCGGCGATCGTCAGCGCCAGGAAGATCGAAAGCTCTCTGCGGGCGCGCGTGAACGGCAGGAGCAGGATCTCGATGGGCACGCGCCGGATGGCGGCCGCGGCCAGAACGGGAAGGAGGATGAGCGCGGCGAGCAACGTCGGGCGGTGCGCGACCCACAGCGCGTCGGTGAGGGGGAACTTCACGAGCGCCAGGACGGCGCCGGCCGCAAGCGCCGAGACAGAGTCCTTCAGGCGGCTCTCGGCTTCCTTTTCGCCGCGCCAGGCCGCCCTCGCCCCAAAGAGCACGACCAGCGAGGCGGGGATCGAGAGATAGATGAAATGGTTCTGCACGCCGAGCATGGTAAGGGCCACGAGGCCGGCCGTGCCGCCCGGCCGGGCCAGGATGGCGAGCGTGCCGAGGATCAGTATCGGGTGCAGCGCGTACACCTCCCACGCCAGGCGCGACTTCATCAGGAAATATGCCGAGCCCGCGCACAGCAGGACCCAGGACATCGCCGCTTCCGGTGAGACGCGCCGGCGCAGATGAAGCCAGATGCCCGTGAGCGCGGCGGCGTTGAGAAGGGCGCCCGGCAGGCGCAGGCTTTCCAGGGTCACGTCCCTCGCGGTGAAACACGCGGCCACGAGCCAGGCGTACAGCGGGCCCGTGTAGGGGTTCATCTGGTGCGGCGTGTAGGCCCCGAGGTTGCGCAGGCGCGTGGCCAGCATGCCGATCCAGGCTTCGTCGAGGGATATCGCGGGCACGCCCGACAGCTTGGCCAGCAGCCCGACGAGGCACAGGGCCAGAAGAAAGGCCGAGGCCGCATCGATGCGTTTCATGGCGTACATTCTATATAATCGCGGCATGACGACTAAGACCGACGGTTTGATGGATTTCCTCGATGCCGAGATCGCCCAGCTCAAGGCCGAGGGCCGTTTCGTGAAGCTGCGCGTGTTGACGGGCCACCAGGCGCCGGTCTCCATCATCGACGGCAAGAAGGTCGTGAACCTGACGTCCAACAATTATCTGGATCTGACCGGGCATCCGAAGCTGAAGGCCGCGGCGAAGGCCGCCATCGACAGCCACGGCGTCGGCACCGCCGCCGTGCGCCCGATCATCGGCACGCAGGACCTGCACCTGGCGCTCGAGCAGAAGCTCGCCAGGTTCAAGGGCACCGAGTCAGCACTCGTCTTCCAGTCTGGCTTCACCGTCAACGTCGCCTGCTGCCAGAGCCTGATGAGCGACCCCAAGGATCTGCTGATCTCCGACGAGCTCAACCACGCCTCCATCATCGATGGAGCGCGATTGGCCAAGGCCGCGCGCAAGGTGTACCCGCACAAGGACATGAAGGCGCTCGAGGCTATTCTCAAGGAGTCGGCGGGAACCCGCCGGCGCATGATCGTGACGGATGGTGTCTTTTCAATGGACGGCGATCTGGCTCCATTGCCGGAGATCGTCGAGCTCGCCGAGAGATATGAGGCGTTCGTCATGGTGGATGACGCCCATGCGTCCGGCGTGATGGGGGAGAACGGGCGCGGCACGCCGAACCACTTCAAGGTCGCCGACCGCATCCAGGTCTCGATCGGCACGCTCTCCAAGGCCGTCGGCTCGGTCGGCGGCTACGTCGCGGGCCAGAAGCGCCTCATCGACTACCTGATCTCGACCGCGCGCCCCTTCACCTTCTCGAGCTCTCACCCGCCGTCGGTGATCGCCACCTGCGCCGCCGCCATCGACGTGATGCTCGACGAGCCCCAGCGCATTCAAAAGCTGTGGCAGAACGCGGCCCATCTCAAGGACGGTCTCAAGAAGCTCGGCTTCAACACCGGCGCTTCGGAAACCCCCATCACCCCCGTCCTCATCGGCGACACCAAGAAGGCTCAGGAATTCTCCGCCCGCCTGTTCGAAGAGGGGGTGTTCGCGCTCGCCATCTGCTTCCCGATCGTGGGCCGGGGCAAGGACCGCCTGCGCACGATCGTGTCGTCCGGGCACACGGCCAAGGACATCGACTTCGCGCTCGAGAAGTTCGGCAAGGTCGGCCGCGAGCTCGGCCTCATCTAGTCCTTCGCCGTCATCGCGGCGGCGATCTCGAGGCCGGCGCGGTAGCCGGCCGCTTCGAGCGCCTTGTCGGCGGCGCCGTCGCGGTCCGGATCGAGCCCTGAGGCCGCGCCCGACGCGTGGAGGGGGGAGCCCTCGCCCTGCAAAGTCAGGGACGCGTTGGCGCGCACGGCGATCGTGCCCGCGATGAGGCTCGTGGGCAGGTCCATGGTATGCGACGTGCCGGTCAGCTCGGCCGCGTCCCGGCCGCGGCCGGTCTCGATCTTCTTCTCGCGCAAGGCGCGGGCCACGCCGGCGGCCAACGGGCCGTCCGGTATGTTGAGCGCGATCGTCGTCCACGGGGCCGCGCCTTCGCGCACGCGCGCGCGCACGCGCACCCTTACCTGGCCGTCGCGCACCTCCTCGCCGAGGGAGTCGGAGGCCTCGACGAAGCCCTTGCTCTTGGAGGTCACGCGCTGCTCCTGCGTGATGGCGTTCTCGACGCGCGAGGTCGACTCGAGCGACACGCCCGCGACCCGCTCGACGGCTCGACGCCGCGCGTCGCCCATCGCCCTGTCCCGCGCGTCGGCGAGGCCGCGCGAATCAACCGGCGCGAAGCCCTCGGTCTCGACGACCTTCGTGCGCGGGCCGCCGTGCGCGCAGGCCCCGAGCGCCAGGGCGGCCGCGATCAATAGCCGCCTCACTGGAGCCGGCTCCCCAGCGACTTCTCGAGCGCAGCCTTGGGAAGCCTCAAGGTCACGACGCAGCCGTTGTCGGCGGTGAACTCGGACTTGTGTATTTCCGCTCCCCGGATCGTGTCGTTGACTCGCGCCGACAGCTTCGAGTCGGCCTCGAGCGCCCGCTCGACGGTGATGCCGCCTTCGAGCGCCACGCCCTTGATCATCGACAGCAGCTCGTACTGCGCTTTGACGATCGCCGCATCGCGGGCCAGCGCCATGCGCTGGGTGTCCGTCTTCAGCTCTGGATCGGACGCGCCGATGCCGATGGCCTCGATGTAGGCGCCTCGCACCGGCTTCTGATCGATGACCCGGTCCACCGTCCCGCCATGCACGCGCCGCGTCACGCCCCCGCAGCCCGCCAGCACCGCGACCGCCACCAGCCCGAATGCTCGCATGTCCATGACTCCTCCTCGAATTCTCATCCTTCGCACAGCGCCGACAAGATCTTGATCTCCTGCAAGCCCTTCGCCAGCGCCGCCTGCTCCGACGGCGACAGCGGCGTGCGCGCCTGGGCGTCGTAGCGCTCGTGAAGCTTAAGGAAAAACTGGCGCTTGGTCTCCGTGTTCGCGATCTCGGAGCCCGGGTTGCGCTTGAGCGAGCGTATGGAGAAGGCGGGGTCCTTGAGGCGCTCGGCCCAGTAGCGGGCCTTGAAATCGAGGATGCGGCGCTCGACCTCGTCGACGCTCGACTGGCACGAGGCGCCGGATTTGAACGGCTCGTCGCCCAGGTCGGGGACAGGGACGATCCAGGTCGACGCGTCATCTCCGATGGCGCGCTCCTCCCAATCCTTGGCCACGCTCACGGTCGCCGCGGCCAGCACCTGCGCCGTCTCGGTGTGGATGAGGCGCGCGTTGATCTCGACGCGCTCGCCCTTCAGCTCGACGATGGTCCCGGTCAGGATCGCGTCCACGCCGAGCACCTTGCCCAGGGTCTTGACCGTGTCCTGGTCCATGATGCCGAAGACGCCCAGGCGCTGCTCCTCGAGGATCTTGTCGAGCTGGCCGCGCTCGACGAGGTCGAGCTCGCCGCGGGCGAGGATCTGGATGACCAGGCGCTCGGAGACGACCGCGCCGGAGAACGAGGCGGAGCCACGGGGGGCGGTGAAGGGAACGACGGCCACGCGCTTGACCTTTCGCCCCGCGGCGGCGATGGACATGGCCTTGGCCATGTCCTTGATGTCCTCGGCGGCCCGCGCCAAGGGGGCGAAAGCGGCGATGAACATCATCGCGAGGACGACTCGGCGGAAGACTCCTTTAACCATTTCGGTTTGGAGTCACCGTTTCGGCGGCCCGGCCAGCTTGGCGCTCTCGCGCGTTAGCCCCGTCGGCTTTGCGGCCCCGGATTTCTCCGGGTGTGCCCTTCTCGGTCAGCGACTGCCATAGGAGTCTAACAGCCGAAATGTTTACTGTAAATTCACCATTGTGTTACGCGGCGTTACAGCTTTGTTACTCGCCGATCCTCAAGGAAGCAATAGCCGAAATTCTTCACATTAACGATCCTTTCGGCGAGCTCCTTGGGCAGGACCTTCTTCAGGCGGTTGAGCATCACATCGAGCGCGCGCGATAGACCTGGGTTCTCGACGCCCTCGACCATCCGGTACAGGTCCTCGCGCGAGACGGGCTGGGGGCCGCGCTCGACCAGGATGTGGAACAGCGCGAAGGCCTTCGGGGTCAGCGCGGCGACGGGCTGGTTTTTCCACAGGACCTGGCGGTCCTCGGCGCGCAGGCTCACCTCGCCGTGGTTGAGCACGCCGAGCGCGTGCTGCGCCCGCTTGAACAGCGCGTCGAGGGTGGCCATCAGCTCGCGCGAGCTCTCGGATTTTCCGACGAAATAGTCCGCGCCGTTCTCCAGGCCCAGTACCTTTTCCCGGCCGTGGGCGGTGAACATGACTACCGGGACGCGGGCGAGGTCGGGGATGGCTCGCATCTTGGCGCAGACCTCACAGCCGTTTTGGTCGGGCAGCCCGAAATCGAGCAGGACGCAGTCGGGCTTGCGCTGAACCCCCATCTCCAGGGCCTGCGCGCCGGTCACGGCGTATTCCACCTGCGAGTAGCCGGCGCCGGCAAACCAGAGCTTGAGCAGCTCGATCCAGCCCGTATCGTCCTCGACCACCAGTATCCGTTCAGGGCGCATCATAAGGAGTATAGAAGCGGCCCGCGGCGGCGTCAATGGAGGAGGGCCTTGACGGGGGGCTCTTTTCAATGTACAGTACTTTCAGAAATAATTGAAAATACGGAAATGGAGGCTTATTCATGACCGCTCCGCTCGACGTCGTCACGGGCGCTTTCAGCTACTCCGGCGGATATATCGCCGAGCGGCTTCTCGCCTCGGGCCGCCGGGTCGCGACCTTGACCGCGCATCCCGACCGCCCCTCGCCATTGCGCGACCGCGTCGCGGCCTATCCGCTCGACTTCACCCGGCCGGATCGGTTGGTCGAGGCTTTACGGGGAGCGGATACCCTCTACAATAACTATTGGGTCCGCTTCGCCCACGGCGCCATGACGCATGAGAAAGCCGTCCGCAACAGCGAGATCCTCTTCCAGGCGGCCGCGAAGGCCGGCGTGCGGCGCATCGTGCAGGTGAGCATCGCCAACGCGGACCCTGCCTCCGATCTTCCCTACTATCGCGGCAAGGGGCAGGTCGAGCAGGCGCTGAAGGCGGCCGGACCGTCTTACGCGATCCTCGGGCCCACGGTGCTTTTCGGCGGCTATGACGTGCTCATCAACAATATCGCGTGGATGCTGCGCCGCTTTCCGGCGTTCGCGGTGATCGGCGACGGCCGCTATCCGATCCAGCCCATCGCGGTGGAGGATCTGGCGGATCTCGCCGTCGCGGCGGGCGCGGATGATGGGAACACGACCTCGGACGCGGTCGGACCGGAGGTCTACGCCTACGGGGACCTCGTTCGGTTGGTGGCGGAGCGGATCGGACGACGCGTGCGGTTCTTCAAGGTCGGCCCCGGCTTAGGGCTGGCCCTGGCGGCGGGCCTGGGCCTGCTGACGGGCGACGTCGTGCTCACGAAGGAGGAGGTCGATGGGCTGACCCGCGGCCTCTTGAGATCGAAGCGGCCTGCGACCGGACGGCGCTCATTCAAGGCCTGGCTGGACGCTTCGGCGGACGTGATCGGGCTCGAGTACCACAACGAGCTGAAACGTCATTTTGACGGGGGGAAAACCGAATGGGCGCAGAGCTAAAGTCCGCGAAGGAAAAATTCGTCGAGTCCTGGGGGCAGATGGGCGGGGCCTGGGGCATCAACAAGACGATGGCGCGCATGCACGCGCTGCTCCTGATCTCGGAGCAACCGCTCACGATGGACGACGTCATGGCCGAGCTGGCCGTCAGCCGGGGAAACGCCAGCATGAATCTTCGGGCCCTCGTGGACTGGGGGCTGATCCGGCGGGTCTCGCTTCCGCGTGACCGGAAGGAGTATTTCTCGAGCGAGAAGGACGTCTGGACGATGTGCTGTCGCATCGCAAGGGAGCGCAAGAAGCGGGAGATCGAGCCGGTGATCGGAGCGATCGACGAGTGCCTCAAGGAGGCCGGCAGCGACAAGGAGTCCGCCGCCTTCCGCAAAAAGCTCAACGAGCTCCTGGAGCTCGTCCGACTCCTCGACTTCGTGCTGGGAAAGGTCGGAAATCAGGAAAAAGCCGCCGTTCTCCCTAAAGTACTTACCTTACTCAAGGCGATAGCTTAGCCGTGGTATAATTGAGGCCCCCATGCCGATTTCCCTTTTAAAGGTGGAAGATTCGTTGACCCGGGTCCGCGCCGGACTGGAGAGCCGCGCCCGGCGCATCGAGGGGCGCGTCGGCCAGGAATTGGCCTCCCACATCGGCCGGCCGGGCAAGATGCTCCGCTCCCGCTTCGCCCTGCTCCTGGCGGGGGCCCTGGGCGTCGACCTGGACAAGGCCGAGGGCGTCGCCCGGGCCATGGAGCTCGTGCATAACGCGAGCCTGCTCCACGACGACTGCGTGGACGAGGCCGACCTGCGCCGCGGACATGCGACCCCCAACAAGATCTTCGGCACCACCGTCGGGCTCCTGCTGGGCGACCTCGCTTTTGCGCAGGGCCTGGAAGAGGCCATCGATATCTCCCCTAACGCACCCAAGCTCCTGGTGACGACGGTGCGCGAGATGACGGTCGGCGAGCTCCAGGAAGAGTTTCTTAAGGGCTCGACCGTCGTCACGGTCGAGGCCTATATGGGCGTCGCCTCCCGCAAGACCGGCGCCCTGTTCGAGTGGGCCGGCGCGGTGCTGTCCGAGCTATCGCCTTTCCCTCACGAGCAAAGCGACCCGCCCCGCCTCGCCTGCGCGGCCGGCATATTGCTTCAGATCGTGGACGACATACACGACTACACTTTGACCGAGCGCGTCTCGGGCAAGGACGAGGGCCAGGACCTCGCGAACCGCAAGCTGACCTTGCCTTGCATCTACGCGGTTCAGGACCCGGCGACCCGCGAGGACTTCCTCGCGCTGTGGAACGAGCCCAAGCCCGACGCGGCCAGGATCGCGAAGCTCCTGAAGGAGCGGGGCCATATCCAGAAGACGCGCGAGAAGGGAAGGGAGCTCACCGACTCGATGCTGGCCATGATCAAGAAGCTGCCCTGCAAGGCGGAAGCCTCCGAGCTCGGCTTCTTCGTCGAAGTCATGGCCAAGAGGGAATTTTAATGTCGTACGAAGCGCTGCTGCGCAAGTCGTGGAAAAGCGGCGACTTCGTCGTCTCGGAGACGGAGGCGGCCCAGTCCGACCCCGCCGACGCGGCGACCCAGCGTAAGGTTCGTCTTGAAATCGAAGAGATCGCGGCGCGCGAGGCCTGGGACGCGAACTCCTGCCTCGTCGCCCACAGAGAGGGAATCATGAAGCTTGCTCCATTCGTGAAGTTCCGGGAAGAGAAGTTCGGCGCGGTGCTGTTCGAGACGCGCTCCGAGAAGGTGTACACGCTGAGCCCCACGGGCGCGGCCGTCGTGCGCGAGGTCATCGCGGGCGCGGAGTCCGGCAATCTCGTCGCCAAGCTCAAGGAAAAGTTCGAGGATCCCACCGGCAAGATGGCGGCGGAAGCCGAGTCGTTCCTCGCGCAGCTGAAGGAAAAAGGTCTGATCATCGAATAAGAGGTCACATGGCTCCCGAAACCGCCGTCGTTCCTGAACAGCAGAATACCTCGGATCTCGCCGCGCCCCTCTATGTGGCCTGGCAGATCACCAACGAGTGCAACCTGGCGTGCCTCCACTGCATCGAGGAGTCGGGCCCCGGCAAGGCATTCAAGGACGAGCTGACGACCGAGCAGGCCTACGGCATCATCGACCAGCTGATCAAGAGCGAGGTGCCCTACGTCTCGTTCTCCGGCGGCGAGCCGATGGTGCGCCCCGACTTCTTCGGCATGGTGGAGCGCATCACCAACGGCGGCGTCGGCCTCAAGATCGAGACCAACGGGCACTACCTGACGAAGGAGAACTGCAAGAAGCTCAAGGACCTCGGCGTGAAGGCTGTCCAGGTTTCCCTCGACGGCGCGACCCCCGCTTCGTTCAACAAGATGCGTGTGCACGGCCGCCTCGAATCGGCGCTCGATGGCATCAAGAACCTGCGCGAGGCCGGCGTGCCCATCGAGATCAACTTCGTGCCCGCCAAGTTCAACATCAAGGAGATCGGCGCGGCCGTCGATCTGGCGCACAGCATCGGCGCCTACTCGTTCTACACGGGCAAGCTGATGTTCACCGGCAACGCGGTGCGCACCTGGGCCATCACGGCTCCCGATGAGGCCGATTATCCGGAGTTCTTCGAGACCTTGCGCTTGAAGTGCGACGAGTACGCGGGGAAGATGCGGGTTTATTATCATTCGATGGGCCTGCTCGAGGAGCTCCGCTACCGCCTCGAGAACCCCGCCGCGCTGTTCATCATCCTGCCCAACGGCAAGGTCAAGCTGATCAACGCCCTGCCCTTCACCTGCGGCGACCTCAAGACCGACACGCTCGGCCAGGTCTGGGCCCAGTTCCAGACCGCCTGGAAGAGCCCGCGCGTCGAGGCGTTCATCGAACGCCTCGCTGAAGATCCGAACATCGTCTCGCGGCTTCACCAGTGGGAAGAGGTCGGCGGAAAATGACCGACGTCTTCGCCGCCCCGCACGCGCCGGCCGAGCAGACCTTCGTCATGAAGGTCGCCTCGGTCGTACGCTATCGTTTTTTCCTCTACGCGGGGCTGCTGCCGTACTTCCTGGGCGGGGCGTGGGCGTACGGGATCGAAAAGACGTTTAACATGCCGGTCTTCTGCCTGGGCTTGTTCGGTATTTTTCTGTCCGTCGTCGGCGTCGAATCGTTCAACGAGTACTTCGACGCGAAGATGGGCACCGACCGGGTCTTCAATCCCGACGCCGAGGAATACATCCCCGAGTGGATGTTCTCGCTCGGCGTGGGGGCGTTCGCCGTCGCCGCCGCCATCGGGTTTTATCTCGCGTGGGAAGGAGGTTGGCCCATCGTTCTGTACACGCTTCTTGGCGGCGCCGCCGCCGTCTGGTACGTCGGCCCGCCCATCCGTTGGGTCTATCGCGGATTGGGGGAAACCGTCATCGGATTATCGTACGGTCCGTGGATGGTCCTTGGTTCTCTGCACCTCCACACCCACCGCTTCTCGTGGGGGGCCCTGCTCGCGTCGCTGGTCCCCGGATTGCTGATCATGTCGTTGGCGACCGTTAACAACATCCCCGACTTCCATCAGGATCGTCTCGTCGGAAAGAAAAATCTGGTCGTTCGACTTGGACGGAAGAACGGAAGGGTGCTCTATCTGGCGCTGTCCGCGCTGGGATTGCTGATCATCCCGTTGGGCGTTCTCCTTGGGATCTTCCCCAAGCTGACGGTTCTCGCCGCCTTGGCGGGCTTGCCGCTGTGGATCATGTCTTTGCGTGACGGCGCCTCCACCTGGGACACCCCGCGGCTGTTCATGCCCGCGATCCGCTCCATCGTTCAGTGCTACGCGCTCACGACGGCTCTGTTCGCGATTTTTGCGGCGGTGGGGCGATGAGGATCGAGGCCTTCTCCGCGCCGACCATGGTCACCTGGCAACTCACCCGGGACTGCGACCTCGCGTGCCTGCATTGCTGCACGGACTCCGCGCCGGGAAAAGCCTTGCCCAACGAGCTTACGAGAGAGCAGGCTCTCAAGCTGTGCGCCGAGATCGTCGCGGCGGACGTGCCGTACGCGATGATCGTGGGCGGCGAGCCGACCTTGGTCCCGCACTTCGCGGAGGTCTGCAAGACGCTCTCCGACGGCGGGGTGCTGCTTAAGATCGAGACGAACGGCCAAAACTTCGATCCGACGGTCCTCAAAGGCCTCGGGATCAGGTCGGTCCAGATCTCCTTGGATGGGGCTTCTCAAGCCGTGTATCAACGGCAAAGAGTCAACGGATTGCTGGAGAAAGCCGTTAATGCGTGCCGCGCGACGGTGTTTGCAGGATTGCCCCTCGAGATCACCTTTGCACCGACTCGATTGAACATTTTCGAAGCCGAGGCCGTCATCGATCTGGCATCGTCCCTGGGAGCCTTCCGGTTCAACACGGGACAGCTCATGCGCCTCGGAACGGCCGCCAAGCTCTGGGATAAGCTCGAGCCCTCGAAAGCCGAATACGCGGCCTTCCTGCTCGTTTTGGAGCGCAAGGAGCGCGAGCTTGCCGGTAAGATGGAGCTGTGCTACAAGCCCTTCTCCCTGGAAGAGGAAATGGCCCACCGGGCGTTCCAGCCCTCCGGCACATTGCTGGTGCTTCCCGACGGGCGGGTGAAGGTCGCGGCCCCGTTGCCCTTTACATGCGCCGACCTCAAATCGCAGACTTTCCTTGAAGCCTGGGAGTCGTACAAGAGCGCCTGGGCCGATCCGCGCGTGCGGACCGGGCTGGAGCGGCTCGCCGCCGAGCCGTCGTTGTCGGCGCGGGCCAATCAGTGGGTCGCGCTGGACAATTTAAACAATATACCGGTCGTGGTCTGACCGGTAAACAGGAGTAACATGAACGACCAGAAAACCGTGACGGATGCCAAGGCCGAGCCGAAGCTCGCTTGGGAGACGCCCTCTCTTGAGGAAGTTTCCGAGCGCGTGATGGCCCAGCCCTACATCCGCTTCACCTGATGGACCGGAGAGGGGCGTCCGTGGGCGACTACGGCGCCCCTCTCTTTCTTGCCTGGCAGCTGAGCAACCGCTGCACGGGCCGCTGCCTGCATTGCTGCGAGGAGTCGGGGCCGGACAAGGCCTGGCCCGACGAGATGAACCGCGAACAGGCTTTGGCGCTTACGCGCCAAATTGTTGATATCGGCATCGCCTACGTCGCCTTCGGCGGCGGGGAACCCATGGGGAGTCCCTGGGCGTTCGAGATCTTCGAACTGCTCACAAAGGGAGGTGTCGAAATTAAGATCGAGACGAACGGTCTCGATCTTGACGACAAGTCATGCGACAAGCTTAAAGATTTAAAGATTGCTTGTGTTCAGATCTCGATCGACGGCGCCACCGCGGCCGTCCACGAGAAGCTTCGTCCGGGTTCCGGTTACGCCCCCGCTTGGGCGGCGATCGACCGGCTGGTTAAGCGCGGGCTCGAGCCCGAGCTCGTTTTTATCCCGACAAAGATCAATGTGCAGGATGCGGTCGCCGTTTATGAGCAGGCGGCCAAGCGGGAAGTGCGGACCTTCGTCACCGGCCCGATGATGCGCCTCGGTCGCGCCGCTTACGCCTGGGACACCTTGGCTTGCAGCGACGACGACTGGAAGGAAGCGGTCATGAATCTCAAGGTCGCCGCCGCCTCGCTGAAGGGGCCCAAGCTCGCCATCTACCCGTGGGGGATACAGCAGGAGATGGTCACCCGCGCCGAGAGCCCCCAAAGCATGGTCCTCGTGGTTCCCAACGGCCGCGCCAAGCTTCTCAATGCACTTCCCTTCGCCGTGGCCGATCTGAGAACCGAGACCTTGGCTTCCGCGTGGCCCAAGGTCGGCGCCGCCTGGAAATCCAAAGAGGTCCAGGACTTCGTCCGTCGCGCCCAGACCGAGACCGACCTCCTCAAGCACGCCAACGAGTGCTGGGACGTATAAGGGTCGCTGACTTCTGTCTATTATTGTAGACAGTCAGCCGCGAGAGACCTGATCCGGCGGCGGCGTTCCTGGGTCCTTTTCCCATTGAGACCTACCCAGACGGCCCACGCGCGACTGCCTCTTGTCCTTTATAGTATTGGCATGCGACGATCCCTAGTTGCGATATTCGCGGCCCTGATCTTCGTTGCCTCATCCCACGCGCAGGTCCGCGTATCCGCGCCGATCGTGCCCGTCGCGCGCGGACCCGTGGTCAATGCGATCAATCTTCAGCTCATCCCTCTGACCGCCGCCCTGTCCGGCCCGGCCCTATCACCGGCGTTGGGTCTGACGGCCGCCTTCCAGGCGCAGATAGCGCCCGCGCCCTCCGTCGCGGCGACGCCGGCCGTTTTTGCCGCGCGTTCCGCTCTGATCTCCGCTCTCGCCGCCCCCAAGACCGAGTTGCCCGCGCTCGTCGCGGCGCTGCGCGAGGCGGGGGGGGATAAGGCCGAAAAGGCCGCCGTATCGCTTGAGAAGATCGGCGCGGCCCTCGCCGCCGCCAAGCCTCAGGAGCGCAAGGCGCTGGCGGCCTCGGCCGCCGCCCTCAACGCCCGCTTCGACGGCGCGACCGCCGCTCCCGGCGAGGCCGTGGACCTTTCGATTGTTGCGACCAACGACGAGGACGGCCTCTCCGAGAAGAAGGCCGGCAAGAAGCTCGAGAAAGAGGTAAAGGACCTCAACAAGCTTGAGGACATCCTCGCCGCGGCCAAGACGCAGGCCGTGCTCGTCGTCATCCAGGGCATGGATACCGCCGGCAAGGACGGCGTCATCAAGCACGGCATGACCGGCCTCAATCCCGCTTACGTGCGCGTCGCCGCCTTCAAGAAGCCCACCGCCGAGGAGGCCGCCCAGGACTTCCTCGTGCGCATCAAGAAGGAGGTGCCCAAGCCCGGCATCATCGGCGTGTTCAACCGCTCGCATTACGAAGACATCATCGTGCCGACCGTGTTCGGCACGCATGACGCGAAGACCGTCGAGGAACGCTACGCCCGCATCAACGCCTTCGAGCTCGAGCTGGCCCGTTCGGGCGTGAAGGTCGTCAAGATCTTCCTCCATGTTTCGAAGGATGTTCAGCGCGAGCGGCTGCAGGCGCGCATCGACCGTCCGGAGAAGAACTGGAAGTTCTCGGCGTCGGATCTTGAGACGCGCAAGCACTGGGATGAGCTTCAGAATGCGTTCGGCTCGATCCTCGCGCGGACGAGCACCTGGCACGCGCCTTGGAATGTGATCCCGGCCGACGATAAGCCCCGGCGCGACCTCGCCTTCGCCCGGATCCTGCGCAAGACTTTGCAGCGCATGGGGCTGGCTTACCCGGAGTCGCCCGACCTGAAGGGCGTCAAGATCCCGAAGTAGGCGTCAGAAGACCGAGGCGGGGCCTTCCTTGTCGCCGGGCTTCTTTTCCGCCGTCGCCGGCTGGGCGCGCTCGACGAGGATTCCCACCTCGACGTCGAGGCTGGCCCCGATGGCGGCGAACCAGCGCAGGTCGTCGCGCGTGAAGGCGATCGGCGGCGCGGTCTTGCAGAACAGGGTGCAGATGATCTCCACCTTCGCCTGTCCTGAGATCTCTCCGATCTTTTGGGCGACGGGAGCGATACGCTTGATCATCGAGCGCATGTGGTCGTCGAGCTTCAGGGTGTAGAGCGCGACCGCGGTGAGCTCGTAGCCGTGGTCCTTAAGGATAGCCCCGAAGGTGCCGGTGCGGTCGCCGATCTTCCAGGACTCGTCGGGCTTGATGCCGAGCTTGGCCTCGATGTCGGCGGCGGTCAAGGTCGGGCTCGTGATCCGAAGCCGGACGTTGGTGGTCTCTCGCTGCATCCGCCGATTGTAGCCCCCGTCCGGGCGGGCGTCAAGGGCGTTCTAGTGCTTGAAGTGGCGTACGCCGGTGGACACGAGGGCCAGGCCGCGGGCGTCGGCGGCCTCGGCAGCATCCTTATCCTCGGAGGCGCCGCCCGGATGGATGATGGCGGTGACGCCGCCGTCGGCGGTGGCGAGCACATGCTCGGCGGTGAGCGCGCCGTCGGAGGCCAGCACGAGCGGCTCCCCGGCGGCCAGGATCGGATGGCGCTCCTGTGACTTGACGATGGCCAGGCGCACCGCGTCGAGCCGCGAGGTCTGCCCCGAGCCGACGCCGATGACGGCGGTGCCGCGCGCGATGACCGCGGCGTGCGTGCGCGCGTGCATCGCGGTGTGCCAGGCCACGACCAGGCCGCGCATCTCGCGGTCGGTGGGCTGGCGGCGCGACATCGTCTTCAGGTCCCCGACGAAGGGCCGCTGGTCGCGCTCCTGCACGAGCATGCCGCCCGCGACGGCGCGCACGTCGAGCTCGTGGGCGGAGATCAGCTTCGAGGGCAAGGTGACGAGACGGATATCCTTCTTGGTCTTCAGGAGCTGCAGCGCCTTGGGGGAGAACTCGGGCGCGGCGATGCAAGAGACGAACTCCTCGGCGAAGAACTCGGCGGCGGCCGCGTCCACCTCGACGTTGACCGCGGCCGTGCCGCGGAAGCAGCCGCGGGGGTCGCCCGCGTAGGCGCGGCGCGCGGCCTTGGCGAGGTCCTCGCCGCTGGCGAAGCCCGCGGGCACGCCGTGCTTGACGATGGCGCAGGCGGGTTCATGAAAGGCGTTGACGAGCTCCCAGGCTGTTTCGAGATCCAAGTAATGCCCGTAGACGAGAGGCCGGCCGAGGTGGAGCTTGGCCGCGTTGAGGCCCCAGGGGCGGGCGCCGGACAAGGTGTAGAAAGCGCCTGCCTGGTGCGGGTTCTCGCCGTAGCGCAGATCGGCGGATTTCTTGAGCGCGATGACGACCTCGTCGGGGAACTCCTCCCACTGTCCGCCGAGGTATTGAGCGACCGTCGAGTCGTAGTAGGCGCAGTAATGGAAGGCCTTGGCGGCCAAGGTCTGGCGGCGGTCGGGGAGCATGCGGTCGTAGGACTTGAGCGTGTCCAGCGCCTGCTGGTAATCGTCGGGGTCGCACAGAGGGATCACGTGCTTGAAGTTGCGCGCGGCGGCGCGCAGGAGCGCGGGGCCCACGGGGTCCACGTAGGCGAGGACCTCGTCCTGGGTCAGCGCGGGGTCCGAGGTCGCCGCGGACAGCGGGTAGAGATTGACCGCGACGAGGTCCACGCGGGCCTTCTCGTCGGTGATCGCCGCGATCAGCTTGGGGTGGAGGAGGCCGAGCGCGTCGGCAGGCAGGCGCTCGCCGACGAATTCGGAGATCGACATGTGCGCCGCTCCCGCGTGGCGCAGGGCCGTGGACGTGGGGCCCGTGGCGACGAGCTCGAAGCCGAGGCCGATGAGGGCGTGGGCGAACTCGACGACTCCGGTTCGGTCGGCGACGTGCAGCAACGCGACGCGCGCGTGCTCCCGTTCTTTCTTCGCGCTCATTTCGTCAGCTCCCGGAACTGCTCCTCGGTCAGCACCTTGACCCCGAGCGCCAGGGCCTTCTTGAGCTTGGAGCCCGCGGCCTCGCCGGCGACGACGTATGTCGTCTTGGCCGACACGGATCCCGAGGCCTTCCCGCCGAGCGATTTGACCAGCTCCTCCGCCTCGTCGCGGGTGCCGAGCTTCATCTCGCCGGTGAACACGAAGGTCATGCCCCCGAACGGAGCGCCCTTGGCGATGATCCGCTCAGGCTTGGTCATCTGCAGGCCCGCCTTGCGCAGCCGGGTGATCGATTCCTTGCCGGTCTTGGATGAGAAAAACGTGTGCAGCGATTTCGCCACGATGGGGCCGATGTCGGGCACCGACATGAACGACTCTTCCGTGGCCGACAGCAGGGCGTCGAGATCCATCCTCTCGGCGATCGTTTCGGCGGTCTTTTCGCCGATGTGGCGTATTCCGAGGCCGAAGAGCACCTTATCCAAAGTCTTCGACTTGCTGGCCTCGATCTGGGCCAGCAGATTGTCCGCCCTCTTGTCGGCGAACAGCTCCAGTTCGAGGAGGTTCTCCTTCTTAAGCCCGTAGATGTCGGAGACGTCCTTGACCAGATTCCTGGCCACCAACTGGTCGACGGCGACGTCGCCGAGCCCGGCGATGTCCATCGCGGGACGTGAGGCGAAGTGCTCCAGGGTCCGGCGCAGCTGCGCCGGGCAGGAGACGTTGTCGCACCGGTACGCGACCATCCCCTCTTCCTTGACGACGGGGCTGCCGCAGTCGGGGCATTTCGACGGAGGAACGATCGCGGCCCCGCGCTTGGCCTTTTCCACGACCTTGATCACCTTCGGGATGACCTCGCCGGCGCGCTCGATGAGCACTCGGTCTCCGATGCGTACGCCGAGGCGTTCGATCTCCTCGAAATTATGCAAAGTCACCGAAGAGATCGTGACGCCGGCGCAAAAGACGGGCTCCAGCTTGGCGACGGGCGTGATCGCTCCGGTCCGTCCAACTGAGTAGTCGATATCCCGCACGACCGTCGTCGCCTGTTGAGCCGGGTACTTGAAGGCGATGCCCCATCGCGGGCTCTTGGCCGTGAAGCCGAGCCGCTTCTGCTGGGCGAACGAGTCGACCTTGACGACGAGGCCGTCGACCGCGTAAGCGAGCTTAGGCATCTCGTCGGCCTTGAACGCGCTATACCATGAGACGACCGCGTCGATGTCCGCGCAGCGCTTGTAGGCGCTCGAAGCGAGGCCCATCTCCCGGCATAGGTCGAGAAACTCGGCGTGAGAGGAAGGCTCGCCCGCGCCTTCCCAAATGCCGTAGGAGTGGGCGAGGAAGCGCAGGCGGCGGCCGGCGGTGATCGAGGGATCCTTCTGGCGAAGCGAGCCCGCGGCGCAATTGCGGGGATTGACGAACGGCTCCCGCCCCGCGCGCTTCTCCTCCTCGTTGACCTTGTCGAAGCCGGCGAAGGTCATGTACACCTCGCCCCGGACCTCCAGCCTCCTGGGCGGTTCTCCGGAGAGGCTCAGCGGTATCGCCGAGATCGCGCGGGCGTTGGCGGTGACATCCTCGCCCGTCTCGCCGTCGCCGCGTGTGGCGGCGCGCACGAGGGCGCCGTTCTCGTAGGTCAGGGCGCAGGACAGGCCGTCGACCTTCGGTTCGACCAGATAGGCCGGGCGCTCGCCGGGAGGTAGATTCTTATGGACGCGCTCGTCCCAGGCGCGTATGTCCGCTTCTTCGTAGGCGTTGTCGAGGGATAGCATCGCCGCCGCGTGCCGGACCGGCTTGAAGTCGGAGCCGACGCCGCCGGAGACACGGCGCGTCGGGGACGCGGGGTCGGCCAGGCCCGGGTTCGCCTCCTCGAGCGTCTTGAGGCGCGCCATCAGCTTGTCGTACTCGGTGTCCGACACGACGGGGTTGTCGAGCAGGTAGTAGCGGCGGTCGTGCTCGCGTATCTCGGCTCGCAGCGACTGGGATTCGGCGCGAAGCGCCGAATCCTCAGCCTTCGGTGTCTTTTTCGCGGACATTCTTCTTTTTGGGCTTCGCGTCGCGGATCTTCTTGAGCGAGTCGAGGATGCCGTTGATGAAGCGCGTGGCCTCCTCGGTGGAGTACTTGCGCACGATCTCGATGGCCTCGTCGATGATCACGCCGACCGGCGTGTCGGGACGCGTCTCGAGCTCGTAGGCGGCGAGGCGCAGGACGTTGCGGTCGACCGCGGCCATGCGCACCATGGACCAGTTCGCGGCCTGCTCCTGGATGGTCAGGTCGAGCTGCTCGACGCGCTCGATCGCGCCGAGCGCGAGCTCACGGGCGAAGATGAGCGTCTCATCATCCACCGCCTCGCCCTCCCGTCGGGTCACGATCGCGAAGGCCTCGAGCGCGGGCGTATGCGCCACGTCGGCGACGTAGAGGGCCTGGAGTGCGATCTCGCGCGCCAGCCGCCTACGACCCACGGAGCTCCTCCTTGAGCGCGATCATCTCGAGCGCGGCCAGCGCGGCCTCGTGGCCGCGGTCCATCTCGCCTTTCGTGCGCGCCATCGCCTGCTTCTCGTTATTGGGCGTGATGACGCCGAGGATCACGGGTATGCGCGTGTCGAGCGTGATGCGGTGCAGGCTCTGCACGAGCGACCTCGCGAGGTGGTCGTTCTGCGGCGTCTGGCCCTTCATCACGCAGCCGAGCGTGATGACGGCCTGGTAGAGGTTGGTCTTGGCGAGCTCCTGGACGGCCCAGGGGATCTCCCAGCCGCCGGGAACCTCGACGACCTTGAGCTGGGCGTCGGTCCAGCCCTCGGACTTGAAGGTCTTCAGGCAGCTCGCGAGCAGGCGCGAGGTGACCTCCTCGTTGAACCGCGATTTGACGATGGCGACTCTCTTCATCGTATCTCCTCAGGAACGGTCAACAGGTGGCCCATCTTCTCGCGCTTCGTGCTCAGGTATTTGGCGGTGTGCTTCGTCGACGGCATCTGCAGGTGCACGCGCTCGGTGACCGTGAGCCCGTAGCCCTCGATGCCGACGATCTTGCGCGGATTGTTGGTGAGGATGCGGATCGTCGTCAGGCCCTGGTCGGCGAGGATCTGGGCGCCGATGCCGTACTCGCGCAGGTCGGGCTTGAGGCCGAGGGCGAGGTTGGCCTGGACGGTGTCGAGGCCCCTGTCCTGCAGGGCGTAGGCCTTGATCTTGTTGATGAGGCCGATGCCCCGGCCCTCCTGGTTGAGGTAGACGAGCACGCCGGATCTCGCGTGCGATATCTGCTTCAGGGCCGCCTCGAGCTGGTTGCCGCAGTCGCACTTGGCCGAGAACAGGGCGTCGCCCGTCACGCAGGAGGAGTGCACGCGCACGAGGACGTTTTTCGCGCCCCGCAGGTCGCCCTTGACCATCGCCAGATGGACCTTGCCGGTCAAGGTCTCCTCGTAGACGCGGATCGTGAAGTCGCCGTACTTGGTCGGCAGCTTGGCGCTCGCCTTGCGCTCGACGAGGAGTTCCTTATGCCTGCGGTATTCGATGAGGTCGGCGATCGTGACGATCTTGAGCTTGTGCTTGCGCGCGAACTTCATCAGCTGAGCGGTGCGGGACATGGAGCCGTCGGCGTTGAGGATCTCGCAAATAACGCCTGCAGGTCTAAGACCGGCGAGGCGGGCCAGGTCCACGGCGGCCTCGGTGTGGCCGGCGCGCACGAGCACGCCGCCCTCCTGCGCCCTCAAGGGGAAGATGTGGCCGGGGCGCCCGAGGTCCTCGGGCTTCGTCTTCGGGTCGATCAAGGCCTTGATCGTGACCGCGCGGTCGCGTGCGGAGATGCCGGTGCTCGTGCCGCGCTTGGCGTCCACGGAGATCGTGAAGGCGGTGTCCCGCCCGGGGACCGAGCTCAGGGAGGCCGAGGGGTCGATCATCGGCTGAAGCTTGAGGGCGTCGAGGCGGGCGGCGGGCAGCGGCACGCAGATCAGGCCGCGCGCGTGCACCGCCATGAAGTTGACGGCGGCCACGCCGCACTTCTCGGCGGCGATGATGATGTCTCCTTCATTCTCGCGATTGGGGTCGTCGACGACGACCACCATGCGTCCCTTGCGGATGTCGGAGATCGCGTCCTCGATGCCGTCGAAACCCTTCGCAGACTTCATTTCTTGCTCCTCAGGGCCGCCACGGCGGCCGCGGCGTACCGGGCGAGCGGATCGGCTTCCAGGTTCACCTTGTCGTATGACTTGCGCCGCCCCAGATTCGTGTTCTGCAGCGTGTGCGGCACGAGCATGACCTCGAAATGGTTCGTGCCCACGGCGGTGACCGTCAGGCTGATGCCGTCGATGGCGATCGAGCCTTTGACGGCGACGAGCCCGCGCAGGATCTTCGGCAGCTCCACGCGCAGCCGCCAGAAGCCCTCGCCCCAGGGCTCGAGCGAGAGCACGTCCGCGGCGGCGTCCACGTGCCCGGTGACGAAGTGCCCGCCGAGCTCGTCGCCGTGGCGCAGGGCCGGTTCGACATTGACGGCCTGGCCGGCCTTGAGCGCTCCCAGATTCGTCCGGCTCCAGGTGTCCGGCCCGACGTCGAAGCGGTGGCTGCCGTTCTTCGTCTGGACCAGCGTGAGGCACGTTCCGTTGATCGCGATGGAGGCTCCGAGCTTGGGCTTCGGGATCCCGGCGCCGATCACAAGAGTCGTCGCCGTCCTCTTTTTGACCGTGCCGAGATGATTGATGATACCGGTGAACATGGCGATTACTCCGATATCCTGCCGGTGGCCGGCCGCGGGGACCTTCTCGCGAAACTATGTCTATAATAATAGACAGCTGTCGGAGACATGGTGATTGGCGCCGGGGCCTTCATCGAAGAACCCCCTGTATGAACCAATCGTCGCCCAGCCGCGAGACTCGCGGCGTCCTGAGCCTCGGCGCGGTATTGGGATCGAGCGCGCCGGACAGGAGCTTAGGCGCGAGGAACACGCGCGCCTCGTCCACGAGGCCCGCGCGCAGAAACGCGGCGTGGATCGTCGGTCCGCCCTCGACGAGCAAGGTGCCGACGCCGCGGCGGCCCAGGTCGCGAAGCACGGAGGTGAGCGGCTGCTTCCGATAGGTGAGAGTGGGCGCCGAGGAGTCGAAGATTCGTGAGCGGGGGGGCAGCTTCCTTCGGCCCGCTAGGACGATGCGCAGGGGGTTCTTGCCAGCTCCGTGCGATGTCAGTGCGGGGTTGTCGGCGAGCACGGTGCCCGCGCCGACCAGGATAGCGTCAAGCTCCGCGCGCATGCGGTGAACGGCGCTGCGTGCCTCCTTGCCCGTCACCCAGCGTGACTTCCCGCTCGCCGCGGCGGCCTTGCCGTCGAGAGAGAGGGCGGTCTTGAGGATGACCCAGGGGCGCCCGCGGCGCATGCGCGAGTGGAATCCGCGGTTGAGGGCCTCGGCTTCGGCCTGGAACTCGGCAAGACGGATGGCCTTCGCGCCGGCGCGGCGCAGCAGGGCGAGGCCGCGTCCGGCGACCTTGGGATTGGGATCGAGCGTGGCGCAGACCACGCGGGAGATCCCGGCGGCGGCCAGGGTCTCGGCACAGGACGGCGTCTTTTTGCCCGGGAACGTGGCGCACGGCTCCATCGTGACGTAGGCCGTCGCGCCCTTTGCCCGGGAGGCCGCCCGGGCCAAGGTGTTGGGCTCCGCGTGAGGCTTGCCGAAGCCGAGGTGGACGCCTTCAGCGATGACACGGCCTCCTTTGACCAGGACGCAGCCGACGCGGGGGTTCGGGCTCGTCGCGCGCGGGTGGACGCGGCGCGCGAGCGCGAAGGCGCGGGCGAGGAATTTTCGGTCGAGAGATCGGCTCAAGCGGTCACCACCGACTTGGGGATGGACTTATCCGCGTTCGCGGCGAAAAAGGCGGGGATGTCGGCCAGCTTGACGGCTCCGGAAATAAGCAGCTCCGTCTTGACCTTCCCGTCGCAGAGTAGGCGGACGGCCTCCTTGAAATGCTTCGGCGTGTGATGGAACACGCCGTGGAGCGTGATCTGCTTGTAGTGGAGGCGGTGCACGTCGAGCGGGACCGTCGCTCCGTGCGCGCAGCCGCCGAACAGGCAGACCTTCCCGCCGTCGCGCACCAGGGCGACCGCCTGGAGATAGGTGTCCGGCGTGCCCACGGCTTCGAAGACGTGATCGGGGCCGCGTCCGTCCGCCCAGGCCAGGACGTGGCCTTCGACCGAGCCGTCGAGGATGCTGAAGGTCGCTTCGGCCCCGGCGATCCGGGCCGCCGCCAGGCCTTCCTTCGAGCGCCCGACCACGCCGACGAGCGCGCCGCGCGCGCGCAGGGCGTGGACGAGGAACAGGCACATGGGGCCCGCGCCGATGATGAGCGCGGTCTCGCCCTCGCGCACCGCGTGGACCTCGGCGGCGTGGATCGCGCAGGAGAAGGGCTCGGCCAGGGCGCCGATCTCGAAAGGGACCGAGGCCTTCAGCGGGTGCAGGTTCTGATCCACGATGTGCGCGGGTACGAGGTCGTATTCCGCGTAGGCGCCGTTGTGGAGCTTGAGCTTGCGGCACAGGTGGTTCTGGCCGTTGCTGCACCAGAAGCAGTCATCCATGGGCGCGGAGTTGGCGACGACGACGCGATCGCCCTCCTTGGCGGACTTCACTCCCTTGCCCAGCGCCGACACCGTTCCGGCCAGCTCGTGGCCGAAGGGAGAGGGATAGTCTCCGAGCAGGACGCGATGGCCCTGGCGATAGGCCTTGAAGTCGGTGCCGCAGGTGAGCGCGGCGCCGAGCTTGACGACGACCTCGCCGGGGCCGGGCGTGGGCATCAGCACGTCTTCCAGCCTGATGTCGCGGGGTCCGTGATAGATGACCGCTCTCATCTCGGCACCAGGATCGATTTGAGCGTCTGCCGGGATTTCACGGCCTTGATCGCGTCGTTGAACGAGGCGAAGGGGAAGGACATGGGCGCCAGCAGAAGCGGATTGAATTTCTTCGAGGCGATGAGCTCGAACGCCTCCTTCAGATCGGCAAGCGAAGGAGAGTACGATGAGAGGACGGACAGCTCCCGATGATAGATCTGGTTAAGATCTAATTTCATGAATGGATCGGGGTGGAACGACGCGAACACGTTGAGCACGCCGCCGTCGCGCAGCCAGGCGACGCAGCGGGCGACGAGGGCGGGCGTGCCGGCGGAGAAGATGATCGCGTCGAAGCCGCGGCCGTCGCTCTGGTCCTTGCCGAACTGGGCGAACTCGTCGGCGGACATCGTTGACGTTCCCCAGCGCGAGAACTTCTTCACTCGCTCCGCGTCGAGATCGAGGCCCACGGCGGTCGCGCCGATGATCCTGAGCAGCTGCCCCGTCATCTGGCCGATGGCTCCCAAGCCGATGATCCCGATGACGTCGCCTTTCGCGGCTCCTATTCTTTTCACGTTTCTCAGGACGCAGGCCAGCGGCTCGGTCTGAGATGCCGAGATCGAGCCCAGGCCCTCTGGCACCTTGAACGAGGCGTGCTTCGCGTGCAGGGCGGGCACGCGAACGAACTCGGCGAAGCCGCCCGGGTCGATGTTGGTCGACTTGAACTGACGGCACATGCTTTCCTGGCCTTTGCGGCAGTAATGGCAGGTCAGGCAGGGGACGTGGTGGGAGACGACGACGCGCTCGCCAGGGAGGAAGGGGGCGCCGGGGCCGGCTTTCTCGACGATCCCGCACAGCTCGTGGCCCAGGATGGCGCCCTTGGCCTTCGTGTCGAGCTTCATCACATCGGTGCCGCACAGGCCGCAGACCTCGACGGCCAAAAGAAACTCTCCGTCCCCGATCGAGGGGACCGGGACTTCGGTCAGTGCGGCGTGGCCGTCGCGGGCCAGGATGGCCTTCATAAAGAGCTGTGCCAATGATAGAATATCGCCTGCCCGTGCGACAATTGCTCATTCTGCTGTTTCTGGCGGCTCCCGCCGCTGCCCGCAAGACCTCTGTCACCCCGGAGATGGACAAGCTCCTGATGGCCGGCGTGGACGACATCTATATGATGCGCTTCGCCGCGGCCGAGGAGGACATGCGCAAGGCCATCGCCCTCGATCCGGCCTACCCGCACGCGTACTTCGGCCGCGCGGCCATCGACCTCATCACCTTCATCTACGGCGAGAAGCAAGGGGACCCGGCCCTGCTGAGGTCCTTCGAGGCCAAGGCCCTCGAGAGCATCAAGGCGGCGGAAACGTATTTGAAGGCGCATCCGAACGACCCGGACGCCCTGTTCATCCTGGGCGCGTCCCACGGGATGTTCGGCCGCCTGGCCATCGTGCAGCGCCGGTGGCTGCAGGCCTTCGGCCACGGCCGCGCGTCGATGAAGTTCGTGCGCCGCGCCGTGAAGCTCGAGCCCGAGCTCTATGACGCGGTCCTGGGCCTGGGCATGTTCGACTACTACGTCGCGACCATCCCCAAGTTCGCGGGCTGGCTCGCGAAGATCGTCCTCGGCGGCGACCGCGAGAGGGGCCTGCGTCAGATCCGGCTCTCGGCCGAGAAGGGCCGCTATGCGAAGGTCACCGCGCAGATGATCCTCGTTGAGATCTATCTCGAGGACCCGTTCGGCGCGTACGATCCCAAGGAGGGCCTGCGGCTGATGCGCGAGATCCACGCGCTGTACCCCGGCAGCCCGATGCTCGACACCGCCTATATTTCGGCGCTGTACGAGTGCAAGGAGCTTCCCGAGGCCATCAAGGAGGCGCGCGAGTACCAGTCGCGCGTGAAGACGGGCCGGTATCCCGTGATCAATCTGGCCGGGAGCCACGCGCTGCTCGGCACCTTGCTGTGGGCCTCGGGCGAGAAGGACGCGGCTCTCGCCGAGTTCGTCGCCGGCGCCGAGGCGCGCGCCGTGCGCACGAAGTGGATGGTCTGGAGCCGCGTGCGCGCCGGCCAGCTGCTCGACGCGCTCGGCCGGCGCGGCGAGGCGCTCGATGCGTACCGCGACGCTTATCAGGAAAAGGACGAGTGGGGCTACCGCGCGTTGATCAAGCCGTGCCTCAAGCGGCCCTGCGTCGGCGAGAAATATCCCGGCCACTTCTCTCCCTACTAGGGTGGTGCCAGGCCTACCGGTATTTTCACCTTTCAGGAAGGGGCGACATCAAAAAGTGAAAATACCGGTAGGCCTGGCACCAAGTTCTGCGCGGTATTGATATAATCTGAAGATGCCCCCGCCGAAGATCTGGACCATCGAAGCCGCCGAGCAGCTTTACAACCTTGAAGGCTGGGGTTTGAAGTACTTCGGCATCAATGCCAAGGGCAACGTGACCTTGCAGCCCAAGCGCGAGCCCGAGGGCGCCATCGACATCCTCGACGTCGTCGATGACGTGGCCTCCCGCGGCATCAAGATGCCCGTGCTCATCCGCTTCCAGGACGTTCTGCGCCGGCGCGTGACCTTGATCAACGAGGCGTTCGCGGAGTCGATCAAGGAGCACGACTATGGCGGGCGCTTCTTCGGCGTGTACCCGATCAAGGTCAACCAGTTCCGCGAGGTCGTCGAGGAGATCTGCGACGCGGGCCGCTCGTATCAGTACGGCCTGGAGGCCGGCTCTAAGGGCGAGCTGCTGGCGGTTCTAGCCATGAACTCCACCGAGTCGCTCACCATCGTCAACGGCTACAAAGACGAGTCCATGATGCGCCTGGCGATGATCGGCCTCAAGCTCGGCAAGAAGGTCATCGTCGTCGTCGAAAAGCTCTCCGAGCTCCGCCTTCTGCTCGACGCCGCCAAGGACGCGGGCGTGCGGCCGCTGATCGGCGTGCGCGTGAAGCTCCAAACGACGGGCGTGGGAAAATGGCGTTCCTCGTCGGGGCACTTCGCCAAGTTCGGCCTCACGACGCCCGAGATCCTCGCGGCCGTGGAGACGCTCAAGGCCGAGGGCATGTCCGACTGCCTGAAGCTCGTGCACTTCCACATCGGCTCCCAGATCTGCGACATCCGCGTGATCAAGGATGCGGTCAAGGAAGGCGCGCGCTACTACGCGAAGCTGCGCAAGATGGGCCTCGGCCTTGAATATCTGGACTGCGGCGGCGGCCTCGGCGTGGACTACGACGGCACGCACACCGCGGTCGACAGCTCGATGAACTACAACCTGCGCGAGTACGTCGCAGACGTGGTCTACGCGGTCAAGGAAGTCTGCAAGCAGGAGAAGGTCCCGGAGCCGAACCTCGTCACCGAGTCCGGCCGCACGATGGTCGCGCACCACGCGCTCCTCGTCGTCAACGTGTTCGGCTCCATCGAGACGGGCGCGACGCCCATCGAGTTCCGCGAGACGCCGGACGAGCATCAGGTCGTGCGCGAGCTGCGAGACGCGATCAAGTCCCTCAACCCGAAGAACATCGCCGAGAGCTTCCACGATGGCCAGCAGCATCTCGAGGAATCATTCTCGCTGTTCAAGCTCGGCTACCTCGGCCTCGAGGACAAGGCCAAGGTCGAGCATCTGTATTGGAAGCTGTGCATCGAGATCGGCAAGCTCCTTCCGAAGGCGAAGTTCGTCTCCGAGGACCTTCTCGAGATGCAGAAGGCCCTCAACGACCAGTACCTGTGTAATTTCTCGCTGTTCCAGTCGCTTCCCGATTCCTGGGCCATCGGACAGCTGTTCCCGATCATGCCCATCCACCGTCTCAACGAGGAGCCCACGCGCCGCGCGAGCCTGGTGGACATCACCTGCGACTCCGACGGCAAGATCACCAACTTCGCCTGCCATCGCAGCGCCGGCGGCACCTTGCCCGTCCATGCGCTCGACGGCAAGCCTTACTACCTCGGCTTCTTCCTGATGGGAGCCTACCAGGCCACGATGGGCGACATCCACAACCTGTTCGGCCGCGTCAACGAGGTCCACGTGTTCCAGGATCCCGCCGAGGAAAAGGGCTACTACATCGAGGAGACGATCCGCGGACAAAGCGTCCGCGATGTTCTTCAGAGCATCCAATACTCCGACTTCGAGCTCGTGCGCATGATCAAGGAGGCCGCCGACGCCCAGATCAAGGCGGGGGGGCTCAAGCCTCGCGAGGCCGCCGATCTCGTGGACCGCTACGAGGCGGTCTTGAGCGAATACACCTACGTCGACCACCTTCCTTCGGCCGACGAGAACACGGTCCTGTCCCGCACGCGCACCAGCGGCGCCGCCGCCGTCAAGCCCGCCGAGATCGTCGCGCCCTAAACCCTAGTCGAGCCAGTCCCTGTCCTTGAGCTTCTTGGGCAGGTAGGTCTTGGTCAGGTACTGGAAGTCCTTGTTGGCGAGCGCATCGAGCTCGTACTTGAGGCCGCTGGTGAGCATGCGCTTGATCTCGACCTGCCATTCCTTCTTCTGGAACCACGCGTAGTTCATCAGCTCCTTGGCGCGCGTGATGTCCTTGTCGTTGAGCTTGATGCCGACGTTGCGCGGGAGGTCGTAGATCTCGGGGTCGGCGGAGGACAGGCCGATGAACTTCGCTGACGGGATGGCCATGCGCTGGCTTTCGAACGCGAGGTTGATCGAGCCCTGCTTGACGACGGAGTAGATGTAGTACCCCCACGGGTCGTTGTCGACGAGCACATAGACGGGGAGCTTCTTTTCCTCGTGGAGCCGGCGGGCGAGGCGGCGTACGCCGCGCGGCGGCTGGCCGTTGCCGGTGAGCAGGATGCAGTTGTACTTCCGCCAGAACTTGTCCTCGGCGAGGCGGTTCCACTGCGTTCCCTTCTCGATGAGGAGGACGAAGTCGGCGGTGCACTTCTTGATCTTGAGGTACTCCTCCTCGACGATGGAGGGCACCGAGTAGCCGCCCTTGCCTAATTTAGCGCAGTCCACCTTGTCGCCGTCGTCTTCGAAGACGACGGGGCCGATGATGGTGCCGGCGTTCTCGGCGCGTACATGGAACTCCTCGCGCAGGGCGGCGAGGCCGACCTCGAGGTCCTCGATGACCGGGTCGGACTCGGCCTGGTCGTCGAAGGTGTTCTCATGAGAGTCGCCCATCGTGTGTTTCGTTCTATAATAAATCTCGCGAAGGCTGGTGGTCAGGTCGGCCTTCTGGAGCTCGTTGAGCGCGTCGGCAACGAGCATCGTCTGCATGAATTTCTTGGCCATGCCCACGTTGAAGAAGGTCCGAAGCTGCTTGTTCGAGCCCATCTCGATGTAACCCTTCTTCGCGTTGAATTTGACGTTCGACAGCGAGCGGACCGGGATGGAGATCGACGGATCCTTCTTGCGCGCAGCCGCGGTTATCACCAGATCGGCCAGGCCGACGAGCTTCTTCTCGACTTCCGGGTTTCTCTTGGCCATTATTTTCTCTTTTTCTTCAGCGGCTTCTTCTTCGCGGGCTTCGGCTTCTCCGGCGCGGGGGCGGGTGCGGCCTCGGTCACGGTGACGGGCCCCTCGACGGGAACCTCGCCCTCGATGCCGTCTGCCGTGACGATGATCGAGTGCGGCAGGCCGTGCGGGCCGGCGTTCTTGTCGAGAAGCAGGTCGGTCTTCTGCCCGCCCGTGATCTTTTTGGCGATCTCGGTGAGCTGAGCCTTCAGCTTTTGCTCGGAGAGCTTGCCGCCCTTGAGGCGCTTGCAGGCGCCGACCACTTCCTCGATATACAGCTCGAAGATGTCACGGCGCTTGCTCTCGGCGTGGGCGCGGTCGCGGCGCTTGATGAAAACGCCGAGCCGGCGTCCGGCTTCCCTCAGCGCGAGCGTGATCTCCTTGCGGATCTCGTCGTAGTCGGCGATGGCTTCCTTCGACTCGCTCGTGAACGGGACCCAGACCGAGGCCATGTGCACGAAGATCACCATCGGTCCGGCGGGGGGCGCTCCGCGCGACTGCGGGATGCCGTAGTTCTTCCAGGTCGTGTCGAGCACGGCCTTGAAGGTCGAGCACGCCGACTGCTGATAAAGGAGGGGGACGCGGTTGGCGAAGCGCATCACGCGCGCCAGCTCGCTGTCATTGCCGTCGTGGCTTTCGCCTTCGGCAAGCGGCGCCTTGACCGCGTTGGCGGCGTCGAGCGCGGCCTGCTCGGGGCCGCGGCCCCAGGCCAGACCCGCCTCGATGATGAACGGGTTGCCGCGGTACACCGCCGGCGGACGGCTCACGGCGGTGTAAAAATCGCCCTTGATCTGCTTGAAGAGCCCGGCCAGGATCTCCTTTTCGCCGATGGGCGAGAGGCAGTTCGTCGGCGGGGCCATCAGCTTGGTGGCCTGGATGGTCTTGAACAGCTTCTCGGCTTCGATGCCGACGACATCGCGCGGGCGCTTCTTCGGGCTGACGCCGGCGGCCTTGCACATCTCGGTCGCGGTCTCGGTCGAGACGCGGGAGAAGTCGGCGGACAGGAAGCCGGCGAGCCAGTGGCTCTTGGTGTCCTGGAGCATCTTAAGGAGCATTCCGAGCTCGATGCCGTACGGATGAGGCTTGATCTCTTTGGGCGGCTCGGGGTTGTGCTGGATCGTGCGCGGGTAGACCTTGATCTCGCCGTCGGGGGCGTGGTAGGTGAACTGCGCGTGCGGGTTGGAAATGGCGGAGAGCTCGATGTACTCATCGACCGATGCCCGGCCTTTCTGGTACTTGCCTTCGAGCTCGATGGTGACCTGGGTGCCGCGGTGGGCCTCCCACTCGATCTGCTTCTTCTCGAGGATGATCGGCTCGTTCTTCTTGGTGTCGATCTGGACCTCGAAGTAGTGCGCGGGCTGCTTTTCGCCGGTGCGCGAGATGATCTTGACCGGTTTGCCCGTGGTGAGCTGGCCGTACATGCCGGCGGCGGAGATGCCGATGCCCTGCTGGCCGCGGCTCATGCGCAGGCGGTGGAACTTGGAGCCGTATAAAAGTTTGGCGAAGATGCGGGGAATCACCTCGCGCACGATGCCCGGGCCGTAGTCGATGATGGTGACCTTGAAGCGCGTCGCCTGTGAGACCGCCGGGGCGGGGCCGGTTCCGTCGCCCACGGCCTCGAGCTTGACGACGATCTCAGGGAGGATGCCCGCTTCTTCGGAGGCGTCGAGCGCGTTGTCGACGGCTTCCTTCACGCAGGTCAGCAGGGCTTTGCGAGGGTTATCGAAGCCGAGCAGGTGGCGGTTCTTGGTGAAGAACTCGGAGACCGAGATCTCTCGCTGCTGCTTGCCCATCTCGTCCGCGGTTTTGCCGGCGGCGCGAGGCTTCTCGGCGCGGGGCTTGGGCGCGGGGGCAGGGGCGGGCTTCACTTTAGGTTTGGTCTTCTTCATGCGGGTGAGATATTACGATATCTTCGGCCGAAACGGGCCAATAAGCCTTGGTAGCGGCGTTCTCGGCGGGCCTCCCCTTCCTCGATCAGCAACCCTTCGGCGTCTTCGCTGTCGCGTGTCGAATCGAACTCGAGGCGTTCTCCGAGCCCGCTGAACAGCTTCTCCCAGGTGGAGAGGAGCGCCTCTCCGCCCCGCTCCGCCCGGCTGACGACGGAGGGGCTTACGCCGGCGGAGTCGGCCAGGTGGCGTTGGGACATGCGCAGTTCAAACCTCCGCTGCTTGAGCAGGATCGCCATCCGGGTCGTCGCGTTCTCGTGGATCATCCCTTATATACGATTGAGATGCCAAAAAAGTTCCATCGCCGGGGGCTCATTCTCCACGGGTTTGTTCTTTCTAAGCAACACAGGCGGGTATTTGAGGGCTTGGTTTGCGCTGTTCGGAGTGAGTGTTGCTTAGAAAGAACGAACCGGTGGAGGACATATCCTCCGGCGGGCTAGGTCGTATAGCCGAATTCTTTCAACGACCGAGGATCCTTGCGCCAGTCCTTGCGCACCTTGATCCAGAGCTCAAGGTTGACCTCGCGGCCGAGGAAGGCCTCGAGCATGGCCTGCGAGCGCTCGGTCAGGCGGTGGAGGTCCTTGCCGGCCTTGCCGATGATGATGCCCTTCTGGCCGTCGCGCTCGACATACAAGGTCGCGAACACGTCGTCGGGCGCGCCCTGGTTCTCGCGGAAGGTCTCCACGACCACGGCGACGGCGTGTGGAATCTCGTCGTGATAGAGATCGAAGACTTGCTCGCGGACGATCTCAGTGGCGAAAAAACGTTCCCAGCGGTCGGAGAGCTGGCCCTTGTCGTAGAACGGCTCGCTCTCGGGCAGGCGTGAGAGGATCTCCGTCTTCAGCTCGTCGACCCCTTGGCCCTTGAGCGCGGAGATGCGGAAGACCTTCTCGGGATTGAGAGCGATGGAATAGGCCTTCTCGATCGCCGCGAGCCGCGTCTCGGCCACGTCGCGGTCGCACTTGTTGATCACGAGGATGACCGGCGTGCCGGGGCGCACGAACGTGTTGCCGACCTTCTCCGGATTGGACTCGACGGCGTCCACCATGTACACGACCAGGTCGGCGTCGTCGCGGATCGCGCGGGTCGACTCATGGCGCAGGCTTTTCTGCAGATCGTCGGAAGGCTCATCGATGAGGCCCGGCGTGTCGAGGAAGCAGGCCTGGAACTCCTCGCCCTCGAGGATCCCTAAGATCTTGTGCCGCGTCGTCTGCGGCTTGTGCGAGACGATCGACAGCTTGAACTTCAGCAGCGAGTTCATGAGCGTCGATTTGCCGACGTTGGGGCGTCCTGCGAGCGCGACGAAGCCGGCTTTGTGGGGGGTGGCCAAGGAGACTAGTCTAGCAATTCGGCTAGGGGCGCGGGACGAACGCGCCGCCTTGCGTCACCGCGGCCTCGAGATAGCGTACGGTCGCCAGGGTCTCCTCGTCCCAGGAGAGCTTCTGCATCCCGATCTTCTTCGCGGTCTTCGTGAAGACCTCGACCGGCGGAGCGAGGTAGGACTCGTAGGGCACGCCCTTCATCCCGTGGAAGTCCATCGAGATCGAGCCGAAGTTTTTGATGCGTCCGTCGGCCCGGGCCTCCTTGAGGGCGGGCGCGTCGAGGTCGAAGAGGTTCAGCGCGTAGCCCATGCGCATCTTGATGAACAGATGCTCGCCATGCCTCGAATCGAGCGGAGTGAAGCCGGCGTGCTGGGCGCTCTGAAAGAAGTAGACCTTTTGATTCCGGTCCGCGTTCATGTCGTAGCGCGCGGCGATGTCGCCCATCGTCGCGCGGATGCCGACGCCGACGTACTCCTCGCGGCGGCCGCCGTGAAGGTTGTAGTGGAACCCGATGTTGGCCACGCCGCGCGCGGCCTTGATGCGCTCGATCGCGGCGTCCGCCTCGGTCTGCACGTAGGCTTTCAATTCATCCTTCGACAGCTTGCGCGCGCGCAGGCCTTCGATCTCGGCGCGCGCGGCGGGCGCGACCTGCCCCCAGAAGTCGATCTTGGAGAACTCTCGATCGAGGCGCTCGGCCTCGTTGGCCGGGGGTGCGTCTTCGGCGGGCTTGCTCCCGAAAGGGTTGGCCAGGCTCTTGAGCATGCCGAGGATCTTGGTCTTGAATGAAGGCTGGGTTTTGTCCGCAGGCGCGGCCGCCTCCTCGGAAGGCTTTGGCGCTTCCGGCATGGAAGCCGCGGACATGACGGGGCGGACCACGGAGGGCGTATGGGCCTGAGCGACCACTGGCGTGACAATCGCGGAGACGGCCAGGGGCGCGGGAAGCGCCTGAGGTGTCAGGAGCGCGGGCGCGGCGAGCGGAGCGAGCGAGGCGTTGAGGCCCGGAGTTAAGGTCGCTCCGAGCGAAGGCCCGGAGATCGGGCTCAGCGAGGTTTGAAGCGATATTCTGGGGACGCTCGCGTCGGCCCCGGCTTCGGCGGAAACGGCGACGCCGGCGCGGGCGGGCAGGGCAAGGGCCAGAAGGAGCAATAACGCTTGCATGTCTTAAGGATAGGGTGCGAGAGCCTGTCTCGCCAGGGGTCCTAAGTCCCAGGAGGAGCGGGTCCCTTCGGCGGCTTGCGAAACGAGGCGAAATATAGGAAAATCCATGCGAATTGATAGGTTTATACGCCCACATCCCGTTCTGCTCGGTGAAGTGCTTCTACTGCGACTTCGCCGCTTATTCCGGGCAGAACAAGCTCGCTGACCGCTACCTCGCCGCTCTCGAGGCTGAGGCCGCGCTCCACGCGGCGCCTACGTCGCCGCTTAATTCCCTTTATATAGGTGGCGGCACGCCTTCGGAGCTGACGGCGCCGCAGATCTCCGATCTGTTCACGCGCCTGCGCCGCGCCTATCCGGATTCGCGCTTCGTCGAATCCACCTTCGAGGGCAACCCCGAAAGCCTCGATGAGGAAAAGCTGGCCGTGCTGGCGCGCGAGGGCGTGACGCGCCTTTCGATCGGGCTGCAGACCGCTGACGACGCCCTGCTCCCCGCGATCGGCCGGCGCCATACCGCCGCCGAGTTCACGGAGATGTTCAAGGCCGCGCGCCGCGCCGGCATCCCGGCGCTTTCGGTGGACCTGATGTTCGGCCTGCCGGGGCAGACGCTCGACAGCCTTCGCGCCACTTTGGATCATGTTCTGGCGCTCGCTCCCGAGCACATCTCTTTATACGGTCTTCAGGTCGAAGACCGGACCTTGTTCGCCAAGCGCGGCGTCGAAGAGGATTCCGACCTCGGCCGCGAGATGTTCGAGCTGTCGATGCGGTCGCTTGCGGCCGCGGGCCTCGAGCAGTACGAGATCTCGAATTACGCGAAGCCCGGCCACCGTTCGGCGCACAACATCAATTATTGGAATCGCGGAGAGTACATCGGCCTCGGCTGCTCGGCGGCGTCATTCTACGGCGGACGCCGGCAAAGCAACGAAGAGCGGATCCCGGCGTATCTCGACGCTGTCGAGAAAGGCCGGAGGCCCCTTATCGAGAATGAGCATCCCAAGGGCCTTGAGGCGATCGGCGAGGAGGCCTTCCTCGGCCTGCGCCTGACCGATGGCTTCGCGCCGTCGGAGGCGCTCAAGGCCGCGTTCGCCGGTCCGTGGGCCGTGCTTAAGGCCCGGGGCCTGGTTGAAGAGGCCGCTGGGCGCTGGCGCCTGACGACCGACGGGAAGTTCCTTGCCAACGACGCTTTTCAGGAATTCGTGCCGCCGTTTGATCGTGAGGAGGCTCCCGTATGAAGACCTTCGTGCTCGACACCAACGTCATTCTTCACGACCCGATGTCCATGTTCTCCTTCGAAGGCTCGCGCGTCGTGCTCCCGCTGACAGTCATCGAGGAGCTCGACACCTTCAAGCGCAACAACGACGAGCGCGGCCGCTCTGCCCGCTTCGTCTCGCGCAAGCTCGATGAGCTGCGCAAGGGCGGCAAGCTGTCGAGCTGGGTTCCCCTGGAGCACGGCGGCAAGCTCAAGGTCGAGATCCAGGTCTCCGACGGGCTGCCCAAGGCGTTCTCCGCCCACACGAAGGACAACGAGATCCTCTCATGCGCGCTGTTCCTGAAGAAGCAGGGCGAGACCATCGTCTTCATCTCCAAGGACATCAACCTCCGGATCAAGGCCGAGGCCCTCGGCCTCGAGACTCAGGACTACGAGAAGGAAAAGGTCGACATCGACGACCTGTACAAGGGCTGGCGCGAGGCCGCCGTCTCCGGCGAGGAGATCGACTCGTTCTACCAGAACAAGCGCGTGCCGGCGACGATCCCGGACCTGATCCCCAATGAGTTCGTCATCCTCAAGGCCGAGGGCACCTCGAAGAGCGCGCTGGCCCGCTACGACCTGAAGACAAAATCCCTCGTACCTCTTGTGCGGGCGGATTCCGCCCCCTGGGGCATCAAGCCGCTGAACATCGAGCAGCGTTTCGCGCTCGAGCTTCTTCTCAATCCCGAGATCTCGCTCGTGACCCTCGTCGGCCTCGCCGGCTCGGGCAAGACGATGATCGCGCTGGCCGCCGCGCTCCAGCAGACGCTCGAGGAGAAGCTGTACCGCCGCATCCTCGTCGCACGCCCCGTCATCGCGGTCGGCCATGACCTCGGCTTCCTGCCCGGCACGAAGGAGGAGAAGCTCACCAACTGGATGGGTGCGATCTACGACAACCTGTCCTACCTTCTCGAGAAGCCGAAGGGCGCCGTCGAGACCACCGACATGGACATCCAGATGCTGATGGAGGACGGCGTCCTCGAGATCGAGGCCGTCACCTACCTCCGCGGCCGCACCTTGCCGGGCCTGCTGATCATCATCGACGACGCGCAGAACCTGACGCCGCACGAGATCAAGACGATCATCTCGCGCGCCGGACAGGGTGCCAAGATCGTGCTGACGGGCGACCCGCATCAGGTGGACAACTACTATCTCGACGCGACCTCCAACGGCCTTACGAACCTCGTCGAGCGCTTCAAGGGCCAGGGCCTGTTCGGCCACGTCACCTTCACCAAGAGCGAACGCTCCGTCCTGGCCGCATTGGCTTCGGACCTGCTGTGATGGGGAAGGCCAAGCATCCGGCCGTGCGCCGCAAGATCGTCATCGTCGATGACGACGTGCTCATCCGGGAGACGGTGCGGTTGGCGCTCGATCATGCGGGCTATTACGTCATCGCGGTCGGCGAGCCCGAGCGGGCGCTGACCGTCGTGCGCACCGAGAAGCCCGATCTCGTCATCATGGACCTGTACATGCCCGGCTTCGACGGGCGCGAGCTCATCCGCGAGCTCAAGGCCGATCCCGAGATCGCGGCGACGCCCGTGATCCTGTTCTCCGGCTCGGACGAGGCCATCGACGTCGTCAGCGGCCTGCAGTCCGGCGCGGTCGAGTACCTGGGCAAGCCGGTCGACGGCGAGGTCCTGCTCTCGAAGATCCGCCACATCCTGAAGATCTGACATGCTCGAGAAAGCCTACGATCCGAAGCCGGTCGAAGAAGCGCGCCTCGCGAGCTGGGACGCGGCCGGCCTTTCCCGTTCCTCTCCTTCTGAAAAACCTCCGTACACGATCGTCATTCCTCCGCCGAACGTGACCGGCGCTTTGCACATCGGCCATGCCCTCAACAACTCGTTGCAGGACGCGTTCATACGCCACCATCGCATGCTCGGCCAGGAAGCATGCTGGGTGCCGGGCTGCGATCACGGCGGCATCGCCACGCAGAACGTGATGGAGAAGCAGCTCAAGGCCGAGAAGGTGGACCGCCACGCGCTCGGCCGCGACGCGTTCCTGGTGCGCATGCAGGCCTGGACCCGGGACTGTAAAAAAACGATCTTGGGCCAGCTTCACCGGCTCGGAGCCTCCCTCGACTGGCAGAGAGAAGCGTTCACGATGGACGAGCCGCGTGCGAAGGCCGTGTTTCACGCCTTTAAGACATTGTGGGAACGAGGTCTGATCTACCGTGGCGAAAGATTGGTGAACTGGTGCGTCAGGTGCGGAACGGCATTATCAGACATCGAGGTGGAAAGAGAAGAACGGAAGGGGGCTCTTTATCACATCCATTATAAGAACGCCGACGGCGGGGAAGGCATAGTTGTCGCCACGACCCGACCGATCACGATGTTTGGCGACACCGCGGTAGCGATAAATCCAAAGGACGACCGCTGGCGGCACATGGTCGGCAAAACAGTCTTGATCCCCTTCATCGACCGCCCGATTCCTGTCATTGAAGATTCTTACGTCGAATTCGAGCTTGGCACCGGAGCCCTCAAAGTCACGCCCGCTCACGATCAAAACGACTGGGAACTCGGCGAACGGCACAAATTACCCGCGATCAAGGCCATCGGCCCGGATGGCAAGCTCACCGACGCCGCCGGTCCTTACGCCGGCCTCTCCCGCGAGAAGGCCCAGGACGCCATCGTCGCCGACCTTGAGGCGAAGGGATATCTCCGAAAGAAGGAAGATCACAAGAGCGCGGTCCAGGCGTGTTATCGCTGCGGCTCCGTCATCGAGCCCCTTCTCTCTTTGCAGTGGTTCGTGAAGCAGACCGAATTGGCAAAAGCGCCGTTAGAGGCTTTGGACGCCGGCGAATTCAAGATCTACCCGAAGAACTGGGAAAAGCCCTACCGTGATTGGCTCGTCAACATCAAAGATTGGTGCGTTTCTCGCCAGATCTGGTGGGGCCATCGCATCCCGGTCTGGTACAAGGACGGCGAAAAGCCGCTCGTGAGCCTGGAATCTCCCGGCGCGGGCTGGACCCAGGACCCTGACGTGCTCGACACCTGGTTCTCCTCGGCGCTGTGGCCGCTCGCCGTGTTCGGCTGGCCTGACAAGACGAAGGACCTGGCCTACTATTATCCGACCACGACCTTGGTCACCGGCTATGAGATCCTTTATCTCTGGGTCGCCCGTATGCAGATGATGGGCCACGCCTTCATGGACAAGCCCGCGTTCCCCGACGCCGTCATCCACGGCATCGTGCGCGACAAGAGCGGCAAGAAGATGTCGAAGTCGCTGGGCAACGTCGTGGATCCCCTGCTGATGATGGACAAGTACGGCACCGATGCGCTGCGCTTCGCGCTGATGGTCCAGGCCCACCCGGGCAAGGACATCGCCTTCGACGAGCAGACCGTCGTGTCCGCGCGCAACTTCGTCAATAAGCTCTGGAACTCGACGCGCTTTGTGCTGATGAATCTTCCGGAAAATCCGACTGCGTATCGTCTGGAGAAGTTGTCTCACTGCTGCCTGGAGACCGCCGACGCGTGGATCTTGTCCCGTTACCAGGCGACCCTCGAAAAGGCGAAGGCGTCGCTCGACGTGTACGATCCCGCGGCCGCCGCCGAGGCGCTGTATGTGTTCCTGTGGGACGAGTTCTGCGCCTGGTACATCGAGCTCGCGAAGGGCCGCCTCCTCGGCATCGAAGGCGAGGACAAGGACATCGCGCGGACGATCCTCGTTCAGGTTCTGACCGGTTCGCTGAAGGCCCTGCATCCGATCATGCCGTTCGTCACCGAGGAGATTTACGCCGCGCTCAAGCCTTATGCCGGCGAGAATGCCGAGTTCGTGCTCAAGGGCGGCTACCACACGCTCGGCTACGACTGGTCCAACCCCGAGGTTGAGAGGGAGATGAGCCGTGTCATGGGCGCGGTCGCTTCGATCCGCTCCCTGCGCTCACAGCTCAACGTGCCGCCCGGCCTCAAGATCAAGGCCGTGGCCGAAGGGGCGTTCGCGGAGGCGCTCATCGGCAAGCACCGCGCGTACGCGATGTCCCTGGCCCAGCTCGAGAGCATCGAGCCTCTCATCGGGGCTCGCCCTCTGCAGAGCGCGACCGCGGTCGCCGAGGGCGTGACCTTCTTCATCCCGCTCGCGGGCGTCATCGACTTCGCCAAGGAGCGCGAGCGCCTGGCGAAGGACCTGGCCAAGGCCGAGGGCGACATCGAGAAGTGCGCGGCCAAGCTCAAGAACCTCTCGGCCGCCGCGAGCGCGCCCGCGGAGAAGGTCGCGGAAGCCAAGGAGCAGCACGACGGGGCTCTCGCGCGCCGCGACCGTCTCCAAGAGACGATCGCCGTCCTGTCGTGAGGCACGGCGCGTTCGTCGTCCTGCTCGCGGCCTCGGCCGCGGCGCAGTCGCCGATGTACGGGGCTCCCGCTGCGGCGCCCGCCGTGTCTTCGGAGACCGCGACGGTGGCGGCCTCCAGCTCCACTGCTCCGACCGACGAGGTCGCCGGCCACGGCTTCAAGGTCGGAGGGGACGCTCCAAAGGCGAAGCTCAGCCGCCCGATGCACGCCGTGATCCACAAGGACGCCGTGGACTGGGAGCCGCTCTCGCTGCGCGTAGGCGGCGTCCCCGGCGCGGCCGAGAACACCGTCGCGCTTAAGGTCGTCAAGATCAAGGGCCGCATGAAGGGTGAGAACTCGAAGGCCAGATCTGCGGCGCGCTTGCACAAGGGTAAAAAGGACTCCCGCTGGCTCGTGATCTCCTTGTATCCGAAGTCGCTCGAGCGCAAGAGGACTCATCTTGAGATCCGCTTCCGCGTCTTCGAGGGCTTCGTCGAGGAGGTCGAGGCCGCCGCCGTCACCGTGACCGACCGCCGGCGCCCGACGACGGCCAAGCTTCTCGACTCCTACGACCTGCGTGAGGAGGGGATCGAATACCAGGAGGAGCGCCCCGGCTCGGGGCAGATCGTCGTGGCTGAATTAGATCCGCGCCCTGCATCCTCCTCCATGAACTCCGGCCGCTTCGAGAAGGCGGAGTTCGCCGATAAGGATTTCGGCTTCGTGAACCTGTCCTGGGCCGTCAAGGGCTTGAGGGCCGTTGGGAAATGACCGGGCTCGGTCATTGACAGGACTCAGCGGCAGGATTACAATCCTTTTATGACGAAGATATTGATCTATGACGCCGACCCGCGGTTCCGCGAGGTGCTGCAGGCCGCGGTCGCTTCCCTTGGCTACGAATCCGTGGTCGCCGTCGACGGCTACTCCGTTCTCCCTCTGGCGGAAATGCACCGGCCGCGCCTGGCTATCCTCGACTACAAGCTGCCCGAGGCGGATGGTTTTGAGATCCTCAAGCGTCTTCGCAGCACCACGACGTGCGCGGCGATGCCGGTCGTCTTCGCGAGCGTCACGCCTAAATTCGAGATCGAGATGACCATCATGGACGCGCCCGCCATCGGCTACATCGACAAGCCGCTGGACGTCGCTCAGCTCAAGGAGGCCATCGAGTCTCTGATAGGCCCTCTCGTCAAGGCCGCGGCGGCCCCCGCTGCCGCGCCGGCGAGGATGGACATCCCTCCGCCTGGAGCGCCTCTGGCCGCGCCCGTCTTCAACGGTGAGCCCGACCTCGACGGCAGCCGGGCAGACATCATCGACCTGGACTAGAAGAGGGCTCTGCGACGGCCTCGGCCCGCGGCCAGCCGCGGCCGCGCGCGACGGCCGCGCAGCGGGGCTTCGGCGCGCGCGGCCCCTCGGCGCTGCCGCACACCAGGTAGAGCCTGCCGCCCGTCACCGACCAGTAGTGGTACTCCTCGCCGTCGAACACGCACGGGCCCGGGATGAACGGCATCGGCGCGCCCTTTTCGGCGATCCTCCCGTCGAGGCCGACGGCCAGCCCCTGGGGCGCCAGCATCGGATACACATAGTGCTTTCCTCCGGGCGCCAGGCCCACGCGCGGGGGCTGGCCTCCTGGATGCAGCGACTTCCCGTCCAGGAATCCCATGTGGATCTGCGCCCGCTCGCTGATGCCGGTCATGATGACGTCCTGGAACACGCGGCCTCGATCGTCCACGAGGATGCTGCAGTCCGCGCAGCGCTTCATCTCGGCGGGCCGGCCGTCGGCGATCAAAGTGTCGTAGCCGTGCTCCGATTGCGCGGAGGCCAGGAACGCGCTGTGCGTCTCGTCGGGGCTGAACACGGGCGTGCTCGCGGAATTGTAGGGCCCGAAGGTCGTCTTGTCGATCTCGACGTAGATCATGCCGTCGGCGCCGGTGAAGACGCCGCCGGTGCGACGCAGGTTCCGGCTCGCCGCGGCCGCGCCGTAGGGCTTCTTCTCGATGGGCTTGTGGTTGCGGTACAGCCAGGCCGAGCCGCCGAAATTCACGAAGTACAAGGTCTCCTTTTCGGTGAGCGCCAGATGGAGCGGGGGCTCCTCGAAGGAGGGCCCCGTTCCCTGCTGTGAGACGACGGCCCAGCCTTTGGGCGTGCGCGCGACGTAAGCGACGTTAGTCCCGCGCGGGCTTATCATGACGGCCTGGATCTCGGCGTAAACCGCGCCCGCGCGCTTCCCATTGATCGCGGGGGCGACGCCTAAAAGCTTGCCGGCCTTATCGAGGACTCCGATCGTATGCAGGAGAACAGACCCGTTCGCGTTCAGCGCGCCGGGCCCGGCGAACTCTCCCTCCGCGCCCTTGGCTCGGACGCGCCCATCCACGATCCATCGGTCCTCGCCCTCGCCGTCCACGGATTCGAGGTAGGCGTAATGATATCCGTCCTCGGAGAAGATCGTTCCGGGAGGCGGATCCTTGCCGGCGTCATAGATGTCCAGGTCGGCGCGCGCGGGGACGCCGAGCGTGAGAAGGATGGCTCCGGCGAGCAGGGCCCGCGCGGCGCGGCTCAAGAGGCGGCGTGCTCGAGCATGTCGGCCTCGACCTTGTCGAGCAGGGAGTCTTCGATCTCCCAGACCTCGAGTCCTTTGAGGCGGGCGGCGATCTTCTTGGCGAGCGCGTCGGGGATGAACGGCGTCGCCTTGCCGCGCTTGTACTCGTTCTCCTTCTCGCCGTACAGGCCGAGGAAGGTCTTGTCGCGGAACCAGGACTCGCGGTTAGACGCGGTCTCGAGCTCCTTGAGCAGCTCGGGGCTCGGGTCGCGCTGGACGAACTCGAAGAAGGTCGCCGTCGGCTTTCCGCCGGGCGTCATCCACTCGCCGCTGAACACCTGGATCAGGTCGTCATGCGAATCCTTCAGGATGGGCGTGATGAAGTTGACGCCGCGCGCGAGGCAGAATTTATGAAAACCCACGAGATCCGGCGTCCGCAGGGCGATATGCTGCCAATGGCAACCGCCGCCGCGATTCTTGAGCATCGTGCGCACGTGGGAGCTCTGCGTTTCGGGCTCGGTGGGCTGGACGACGGCGATGATCGCCTGGTTGGGGACCGCCGGGTTCTTCTCGATCCCGATGCGCGAGGCGAAGGTCATGGAGGCGGGCTTTTCCCCGGGCCAGCTCGAGCGTTTTTCATAAATAAGATCTTCTCTCGATACGCCGAGGATGATCCGGAACAGCGCGTAGGTCGTCTTGTAAATCTCGGGCTCGACGAGAAAGGTCATGTGGTCGACGACGAAATTATGAAAAGGCTGCTTCTTCATGCGACCTCCGGGCGGGGGAGCTCGAACGCGTCGTTCGTCTTGGAATACCAGGCGCCTTCCATGCGGCCGATGGCATGAATATCTTGATGTTTGATCTTGCCGTTGTTGTAGAGGGCGTCCTCGCAGTGAAACATAACCACGCGTCCGATGACCAAGTTTCCGGCCAAGGGCCCTTCTCCGATACGAACTATCTGCTGTAGTTCGCATTCGTAAGCTACAGGGCTCTCTTTCACTCGCGGCGGCTTGATTCTCTCGCTCGGAATGGCCGTCACACCGCACTGCTCAAATTCGTTCACGCCGTACGCATAAGGCGCCGAGGTCGCGTTCATCTTCTCGGCATTTTGCTCATTCACGATATTGACGGTAAACTGACCCGTCGCTTCGATGTTGATCAGCGTGTCTTTCTTCTTCCCATGCCTATCGTTCACCGGCGCGAAGCACACCGTCATCGGATTCGCGCAGATCCCCGTGAAGAACGAGAAGGGGGCCAAGTTCGGCTTCCCCTCCGGGGAAACCGTCGCGACCCAGGCGATCGGCCGTGGGAGGATCGTCGCGATCATCAGCAGGTAGCGGTCGCGGACCGCCAAGGTCTCCGGGTCGAGCTGCATGCTACGCTCCCGAGATGCCCTGCGTGTCCCGATTCCAGCTCAGCGGGTAGTCCTTGTCGGCGAGCGGCAGAGCCTGCTTAGCCACCTCGAGAGGCTCGAAGAAGGTGTCGAGCATGACCGCGAGGTAATCCGAGAGCTTTCCGCGTTCGGCGAAGGAGCGTTTGGCCGCCATCCCGTGCGGCGAATGGGGGAGCGCGCCGGGGTGGAAGGTGAACGAGCCCGGCTCCACGAGCCCCTTGCGCGCGCCGTAGCTCGTATTCGAGAAGAACATCACCTCGTCGCTGTCCACGTTGTAGTGCGCGTACGGCGCGGGCACGTCGCGCGGGTTCCAGCCCTCGATCTGACCCTTGAAGGTGCATACGGCGAAGCCGTTATGCGGCGCCGTGCCCGACTGGAAGGTCTGCCGCGTGGGCGGAGCGGTGTGGATCTCGCGGGCCAGGGGATGGTGGTCGTCGACGTGAAAGGTGTACGGATACAAGGCGCCCTCCCAGCCGATGAGGTCGAAGGGGTGATGGCCGAGAAACAGCTCCGTCACGAGGCCGCCTCCGTGCTTGGTCCACACGCGGAACTCGCCATCCTCGTCGCGCGCGGGCCGGAACTCGGGCATGCCGATCTCGGTCTCCACGATGGGGGCCGTCAGGTGCGCCTGGCCGGACGCGTTGAGGTAGTGCGGGGCGAACTGGATGGGCAGGCGCGACTCGACGATCAGCAGCGCGCAGTCCTCGCTTTCGAGCTCGACGCGGTAGGTCGTGCCCTTCGGGATGTTCACGTAATGCCCCTTTCGGAACGGGAGCACGCCGAACTCGGACGCGATCAGGCCCGAGCCTTCCTGCACGAACCACAGCTCGTGGCCGTCGCCGTTGCGGAAGAACCTTTGGGCCGGGCACGATTTCTCGAAGCGGGCCGCGGACACGACGGTCGTCGGTCCGTACACGAGCGGCACGCGGCCGCTGATGTGGTCGCCGTGCGGCTTGAGCCGGCCGGTGCGGATGTGCCAGGGCTGGAGCGGCTGGTGCGGAGCCATCGTTTGCGGGCGCAGATCGAGAGGGAGGCGCTTGGGCTCGCTCACCTGCTGGGTCGGGTACTTGCGGTAGTGGTACTTGCGTGACCAGTCGCCGTTGAAGCCGGAGACGCCGTGGATCTCCTCGAGCGCCAGCACCTCGGGCTCCGAGTAGAACTCGGTGTGGGGCGTCTTGGGCACGCGGCCGCGGGTCAGGATCACGCTCATGCACGCTCTCCGTTTTTCTTGTATTTGAGATGAATCGATCCGTTGGGCTTTCCCACGCGGTTCGTTAAAGTCCCGAGCGGTCCCGCGTCGAGTTCGATCTTGTCGCCGGGGCGTATCCATCGGCCCATATCCAGTCCGCATCCCTTGAAGTAAGTGCCCGAGCCGAGGAGGTCGCCGGGCAGAAGGTCCTCGCCCTGCGAAGCGTGTGAGAGCATGGTCGAGAAATTCCAGTAAGGCTGTGCTCCCTGTGAATTGCTCCACTCTTTGCCGTTCACTCGTATTTTAAGTTTTGGGATCCTGCCGTTCCATTCGTCAGCCGTTACGAAGTAAGGTCCAAGGATCGTCGCAAAATCCTTTCCCTTCGCCGGCCCCATGCGGCACACCATCTCGTTGCGCTGGATGTCGCGCGCCGAGCAGTCGTTCATGACGATGTAGCCCGCGATATGCCGATGGGCGTCCTTCACCGAGATGTCCCGTCCGGCCTTCCCCACCACCGCCGCGACCTCGAACTCGAAATCAAGCTTGCGCGTGTACGCCGGCCAGGGGATCACGTCGCCCGGCCCGATGATCGAGCGGGGATTGCCTTTGTAAAAGACCGGTTGCTCGTACCATTCCGGCGCGAGCGGCTCGTTGCGCCGTTGAGCGCCCGCTTTCGCGTGGTTCTCGAAGGCGAAGAAGTCTCGAAGGGAACGCGGGCGGGGGAGAGGGGCCTTGAGCTTGACCGCGCCTTCCTTCCAGACCACGCCCGCGGGCGAGCCCTTGAGCGAGTTCAGCGCGGTTCGGGCCTCGGTCAGCGACTCGTGCCCGCCGTCGAGCAGGCCGAGCAGGCAGGGGGGCACGAAGAAATCCGCGCGCGCCTCGGGGCGGGCCTTCCCCTGGGCGCGATACAGGCGCGCCGCGGCGAGGTTCAGGTCCACGATGCGGCCGCCGCGCACGGCGCCGAGGCGCTCGACGGGGCCAAGGGGCGTGGGAACCTCGAAGGTGACGAGCTTCATGGGCACGATTCTAACATAGTAGGGCGGCGGCCTTGGAGGGCGTGAGCGCGCTGAAGTCGGCGGTCTTGATCGCCGCGTATCTGAACTCGTCGGCGCGGTGCGAGGTCGTGATCGCGATCACGCTCATGCCCGCGCGCCGGGCCGCTTCCTCGCCGAGCAGGGAGTCTTCGAACACGACGCAGTTCTTCGGCGCCACCTTCAGCTTGTCGGCGAGGATCAGGAAGGTTTCCGGATCGGGCTTGCCCTTCGTCACCATGCCCCCGTCGACGACAGCGTCGAACCAGGGGCGCAGCTCGAGCCCGTCGAGGATGAACGTCACGTTGTCGTCCTTCGAGCCTGTGCCGAGGCCGACGCGGTAGCCGCCCGCGCGGCTGCCTTTCAAAAACGGCAGCAGGCCCTTCGCGGCAGCGCGTTCAGGAAGGTATAGCTTCCGGTACAGGGTCTCCTTCACGAGGGCGGCGGCGTGCGCTTCCTCGGGCGGGACGTCGCGCTTGAAGTAATAGCGCAGGACCTCGCGCGTGGGCATCCCCATCGTGTTGGCTCGAAATTCGTCGATCTCCAGCTCGATCCCATGCTCACGAAAAAAAACCGTCCATGCCGCCTCGTGTGCAGGCATGTTATGGCAGACGACGCCGTCCATGTCGAGAAGAAAGCCGATGTCGCGTTTCACGGGGATAGGATAGCTATAATGGGCGCATGGGTTTGCGCGCGTACGATATCTCGCTGTGGGGCTTCTTCCGGATACATGGCCCCGACGCGAAGAGATTCCTGCAGGGGCTTGTGACGGCGGACATGAACAAGCTCTCGCACGGGGTGTGCTTGCCTGCGTGCGTGCTCACGCCCAAGGGCCTGCTCGTCGCCGACTGCGAGCTGTATGAAGAGACGCCGGAGTCCGTGCTCGCCGTGACCCGGCCCGGCGCGGCCATCGGATTCCTCATGGCCTTCGAAAAGAAGATCATGCTGTCCGACTCCACGCTCAAGGCCATGCGCTCGGAGCGGGCGTGGCTCGTCATCGGCGAGGGGTATGAGCGCGGCCTGCCCTGGACCCGCCTCGGCGAGCCCGTGCGCCTGCTCCTGGGCGTCGATCCGCCCGAGGAGTCGGAGCTCCTGAGCGATGCGGAGTTCGAGGCTCTGCGCTTGAGCGCCGGCTTCCCCTGGTTCGGCGCCGACATGAACGACGAGTCTCTCCCGCTCGAGGCGCGCCAGGACGCGGCGATCAGCATGGACAAGGGCTGCTACATGGGTCAGGAGACGGTCTCGCGCATCGTGTTCCGCGGCCATGTGAACAAGATCCTGATGGGCATCCGCTTCGCCGGCGCGCCGGCGCCGGCGGGCGCCGTCGTGCTGTGTGGCGAGCGCGCCGTCGGCCATGTCACGAGCTCGGCGGGCGCCTTAGGCCTCGGGGTGATCCGCTACGACGACGCGGTCGCCGGCGCGAAGATCACGGCCGACGGCCGCGAAGGGGAGCTGTTCCTCTTCGCTTCCTGGCCGAAGCCGCTCTCGAAAGCCTGATCTAGCGCGCGGTGACTTTGACCGCGGGCGTCGCGGTCTTGGCGAGCTCGACGGCGAAGGCGACCGCGAGCTTGGCGAAGGGCACCGAGTGGGAGGCGTCCCCGCCTGAGGTCGCCAAGGTGTCCCGGTCGCTGTGGATCGCCTTGTTCGAGCCGTCGAAGGTCGACTCGAAGGCCATCGCCGCGGGGAAGCCCTTCTTGGTCCAGGACGCGTGGTCGGAGCAGCCGTAGCCGCACTTGGTCGTGAACGCCGCCACGCCCGCGTAGGTGGTGATGAGCTTCGCCGTGAACGCGCTGAGGGCCGGGTCCACGATGTCGGTGAGCATGAAGATCCCGGCGCCCGAGCCCGCGAAGTTCGACATGTCGAGCTGGATCACGCCGATGACCTTCTTGCCGCCGGCGGCGTACTTCGCCGCGATCTCCTGCGAGCCGCGCAGGCCGACTTCCTCGGCCGCGTAGCCCATGAACTGGATGGTGCGCTTCGGCCGGTAGCCGGACTCGGCGAGGGCGCGCGCGGCCTCGGTCAGCACGGCGATGCCGGACGCGTTGTCGTCGGCGCCGGGGGCGCGGGCCGCGGCGTTGCCCCAGCCGCTGATCGAGTCGAGATGTCCGCCGAGGATCACGATCTCATCGGGCAGCTCCGAGCCGGGGATGGTCAGGATGACGGAGGGCTGCTTCCAGGCGGAGTGCGGGAACAGCTCGGCGGACGCGCCGGGCATCTTCGCGGCGAGCTCGGACCAACGGCCCTTCAGCCAGCGCGCGGCCTCGACGCCGGTCTCGGACTGGTAGTAGCGGTTGTTATAGGCGGCGAGAGACGAGATCGTGCCGCGGATGTTGGCTTCCCTGACGGAGGCGACGAGGGGCGTCGCCGTCGCCTGCTGGTCGAGCGTGTACGCGACGCGCGGTCCGACGGCGTTCGGTCGCATCGAGGCGCGGGCCGCGGCTTCCGAGCCGTGGGCGAGGTAGCCGCCGCAGCGGTTGAAGCGGTCGTGCATGAACTGCGAGAGGATCGGGAGCATGTCGGGACGCACCTTGTACACCGTGGTGCGGCCGTCGGTCAGCACGGGGGTGGAGAGCGGGAAGTTCGCGGCCTGGGGCAGGGCGAGGTCGGCCTGGTCGAAGGAGACCCAGATGTCCTCGGCGAGGCTCGGGGTGATCGTGGGGGGGAAGTCGTCGGCGAACGCGGACGACGCGACGAGCAGGAGCGAGACCGACAGGCCTATTATGTTCATAGGTCCAATGGTCCCAAAGAACGGGCCGCGAGTCAACCGAATAAACGGATTCTTTACGTCGAAGTTTGGGGCAGCTCGAACAGGAACCGGCTGCCGCCGCCGGGGCGGTCCTCGACCCAGATGCGGCCCTTGTGCGCGGCGACCGCCGCGTGGCAGAAGCTCAGGCCGATGCCCGTGCCGGTGTCCATCGCGGCGTCCTTGCGGCCGCTGGTGACGTACTTCTCGAAGATTCGCTTCTTCTCCGCGTCGGGGACTCCGTAGCCGCGGTCGGAGACGATGAAGCGCGCGGCGACGCCGTTGAAGCCGCAGTCCACCTCGACGGGCTTGGCTCCGGGGGCCGCCTTCATCGCGTTGGCGATCAGGTTCGCGAGGATGCGATAGAGCAGGTTCTGGTCGGCGCGGACCTTCTCGACTCCGGGTGCGACGCGCATGACCAAGGTCGCACCCGTCAGCTTCATGCGCCCGGCGAACAAAGTCTCGATCTTATGAAGGAGGAGTGCGGGATCGATCGCGACCGGATCCAGCTTGAGGCCCGAGGCCTTGGCCTGCGCCAGGTCGAGCATGTCGTTGAGCATGAGCAGCATGAAGTCGGCGGCGGAGCCCGCGTTCGACAGCAAGGAGACGTAGTTCTCCTGGCTGATGAGGCCGCGTGAGTGGATCAGCTCGAGCGTGCCCTTGATCGCGGTCAGCGGGGCCTTCAGGTCGTGGACGATCATGTCGGTCATGTCCTGACGGGCGCGCGCCACTAATTCCAGCTCGTAGTTGCGCTTGACCAGCTCCTCGTGGGATTTTTTGACCTGAAGGTGGACCTTCGCGCGGGCGAGCAGCTCCTCGGCGGCGAACGGCTTGTGGACGTAGTCCGTGGCACCCTGCTGGAAGCACTCGAGGCGGGTCTTCAGATCGCCGCGCGCGGTCAGGAAAAGGACGGGGACCTTGGGGCCCGGGAAGCCGTGCCATTCCTTCATAAGGTCCATGCCGGTGCCGTCGGGCAGGCCGATGTCGAGGACCGCCAGGTCGGGGCGGTTCGCGGTGAAGAGCCGGCGGGCCTCGGCCGCGGTGTCGCAGGCGTCGACCGCGAAGCCCTCGGACTCTAAGATGGTTTTACAGTAGCCCTGGATATCGAGATCGTCTTCGACGACCAGCACGCGGTGGGACATGGCTGAAGTTTAATCGGATTTCGCGCGCGGCGCAAGCCGTCGGGGGGGGTCCTTTGCCGTCCGGCCCCTGGGTCCGTCGGCGCTGACGGCGGCCGCGCGAAGCTGATACCCTGAGGCCAGGATGATCATCGAGACTTGTCTTCTGCTGCGCTTCGCGGCGGGGGCGGCCTTCGCCGCCGTCGAGCTTCCCGCGCGTTCGCTGACCCGCGTCGTGCAGGCTCCCGCGTTGTCACTCTGGGCTCCGGCCCCTCCCGCGCTGGGCGCCACGCTTCTATCCGTGCCCGTCGCCGCGATGCCGTCGCTCCCGCCGTCGCCCGTTCCTTTCTCTGCGGCTCCCCTCGACCTGTCGCGCGCCGCGGGCGTCTACGAGCGCCGCGGCGTGGGCCTGCTCGTGCTCGACGCGAAGGATTCCACGGCGCTGCACCTCTCCGAGGGAAGCCGCCGCGCGCACGCGATGATCCGCGGCGCCGTCGATGACGCAGAAAGCACGGCGTCCGCATTTGACGGCGCCGTGATCCGCCGCCTCGGGGACGGAAGCTTGATCGCGTTCCCCAACTACGCAGCGGCGCTCGGCGCGGCCGAGGCGATCCAGCGCGGCAACATCCAGGGTCCGGCGCTGCGCGTCGGCGTGCATGCGGGCCGCGTCCTCGTGGACGCGACGGGCGCGCTCCCCGAGATCTACGGCCGTGCGGTCGAGAAAACGCTCGCGCTCGCCGCGGCCGCCGCCGGCGGGGGCATCGCGACGGAGGAAGGTTCGAAGGGGACGGCGGCGCCGCCGGCACGCACCCCCGACGCGCCTCGTCCGGTCGATCTCGTCCGTATCGAGAACGCCGCGACCATGTTCGCCGGACTCGAGGGCTGGACCGAAGCCTACGAGCGCTACGGCCGGCGGCGCTCCTACGCCGCGGTCAAGACCTTTCACGCCTTCGTGCGCGCCGCGGTGGAGCGTCATGGCGGCGTCGTCGTCAAGACCGAGGGCGAGACGGTGATGGCGAGCTTCCCGACGGCCGCGGCCGGAGTCAAGGCGGCCTCCGATATCCAGGGACGCATGGCCGACCTCAGGGCGAGCGCTCCGCTCGGACGGCTTTTTCGCGCGCGCGTCGGCTTGAGCTGGGGCCGCGTCATCCGGGAGGAGCGCGCCGGTGAGCTCGACTTCTTCGGGAACACGGTCAACGCCGCCGCGCGCCTGATGAAGCTCTCGGGCGACGGCGAGGCGATGATCAGCGGCACGGCGGCAAACGAGCCCGGCGTCGACGAGTTGCTCGTAGGCGCCGCGCGGGAGCGGGCGCGGCTGAAGGGCTTCGACGGCGAGGTCGCCGTCGCGCGGCTTCGGCCCGCGGCGCAGCCGCGCGACACGAAGGCTCAGTCGTTCCTGCGGGAGACCGCGCGCCGGGCGCGCTCGGCTATTGTGCCGGCTCCAGACGGGAAATGACGTCTAGGAACTGGAAAGGCTTCGTGATGTAGTGGTCGGCTCCGGCTGCGAGGCCCTCGGCGACCTCCGCCGGGTCCTTGCGCGCGCTCAGCACGAGCACCGCGGGCATCTTTCCGGCGCCCTTGAGCTCGCGGCAGATCTCGAGCCCGTCGCCGTCCGGCAGGCCCCGGTCGAGCAGGACCGCGTCCGGCAGCCCGCCCTTGAGATGCGCGCGCGCCTCGGCGAGGCTTCCGGCGGTCTTCACCGTGTAATCCTCGTTCTCGAGGATGTAGCGGAGGAACTCCGAGATATCCTCTTCGTCTTCGATCACCAGGACCCAGCTCATGTTCTCAGTGTAGACCCCATGCCGCCGAACCTCATTACAGGATGGATAGATTTCGGTGAAGCGGGGGCAAAAGTTCGGTAAAGGCAATCGCTGTTGATAATCACTAGTTCCGGAACTAGTGATTGTCGTCAGCGCTGAGGTGCGAGATCGACTGTTTCCGGAAACAGTCAGCGCGCGGGGACGCCTTTCAGCAGCTTGAGCCACAGCGAGGAGACCAGATAGTCTTTGATCTCGGCGCGCGGCACCCATTTCGCCTCGGGCGGCGGCGCGCCGGCCAAGGACGCATCCCTTAGTTCAACGTTCAGCGCGTGATGCGTGATCGAGTGCGCGGTGGACGCGATCCGGCGGCCGGGGGCAGCCTCAACACTGCGCGCTTCGGGCAGGCCCCAGAGATTTTTCAAGAGCCGCTCCTTGTCTGAGCGCCGCCACAGGAGCACCTTGCCGCCTTTCTCGATCCAGAGGCAGGTCCACTTCACGGGCACGGGCTTGCGGGAGACATCCGGCACGGGCAGCTTATCCTGTAGATTTTTCTTGAACGCGACGCAGTGTTTCGAGACCGGACATGCGCCGCAGGAGGGGGAGTCGGGCGTGCAGACCGTGGCGCCGAGCTCCATGAGCGCCTGGTTCCAGTCTCCCGGGTTCGCTTGCGGCATCAGGCGCTCGGCCAGCGGCCACATCTTCTTGACGAACGCCGGGTCCTTCGCGCGTCCCTTCATGCCGAACAGGCGCGAGAAGACGCGGATCACGTTGCCGTCGACGAGCGGGTACGGTTTCTGGAACGCGATGGAGAGGATGGCGCCCGCGGTGTAGCGGCCGATGCCGGGGAGTTCCAGCACGTCCTCGAACCCGGACGGGAATTCGCCGGCATGATCGGCGACGACGGACAGCGCCGCGCGGCGCAGGTTGCGCGCCCGCGAGTAGTAGCCGAGGCCGGCCCAATGCTTGAGGACCTCGTCTTCTTCAGCGCTTGCGAGCGACGCGAGCGTGGGGAAGCGCCGCAGGAAGGACTCGTACTTCGGCGTCACCGCGGCCACGGTCGTCTGCTGCAGCATGATCTCGGAGACCCAGACGCGGTAGGGGGTCGAGTTCTTCCGCCAGGGAAGATCGCGCTTGGCGCGGCCGTACCAGCTCAGCAGGTCGCGGCGTAAACCCGCGTCGTTCATTCCTGGATGATGAGGTTGTTCAGGACCTGATCGACGCCGCGAACGTTGGCGGCGAGGCGGCGGATGATGCGGAGCTGATCGCCGTTGGGCACCAGCCCCGAGATCGTGGCGGCGCCCGCGTTGACGTCCACGGTCACGTATTTGAGGTCGAGGTCGCGGCGGCCGCGCAGCACGGCTTCAAGGCGGGCCTTGGTCGCGTGGTCGGAGAGGTCCTCGTCCTGCGCGAGGGTCCGGCAGGCGGAAGACCCTAAAGTCAGCGCGGCGGCAAGAGCCAGCAGGAGGGGTCTCACGGGAAAATGATAGCATACCCTCTACCTTGTCCCGCCACCCGGCCCGACTCGTGCTCGCCACACGCAACGCTCACAAAGCGGCTGAAATATCTCGTCTTCTTGGCGCCTCCGGCGCCGCGATAGCCTCGCTTGACGCCTTCCCGGCGTTTCCCGAGACGATCGAGGACCGCGACACGCTCGAGGGCAACGCCGAGAAGAAGGCCGTCGAGGCCGCGCGCGCCTGCGGGACCTGGGCGCTGGCCGACGACTCGGGCTTGTTCGTCGTCGCCTTGGGCGGCGCGCCGGGCGTCCACTCCGCGCGCTGGGCCGGGCCCGGCTGCACCTTCGCCGACAACTGCGCGAAGCTCCTCAAGGAGCTCGCCGGCGAGAAGGGCATGAAGCGCGCCGCGTATTTCCGGACCGTGATGGCGCTCGCGGATCCGGAGGGGCGCGTCGAATTCACCGAAGGCCGTCTCGAGGGTGTGATCGCGGAGACGCCGCGCGGCGACGGCGGCTTCGGCTACGATCCCTTGTTCGCCCTGACGGACGGCCGCACCTTGGCCGAGCTGGAGCCCGACGAGAAGAACGGGATCAGCCACCGCGGCCGCGCGCTGCGCTCCATCCTGCCGCGCCTGCGGGCCATCCTGCTCTCGGCGCTGTTCGTCATCGCCGCCGCTCCGGCTTTCGCGGAGAAAACGGAGCCCGGCCAGCAGACGATCTGGGATCAGATCATGGCGGCGCAGGCCGTGCGCGGCATGCGCCAGGGCCACCGCTACATCGAGGACAAGAAATACGACCTGGCGCTCCAGGAGATGCGCCGCGCCGTCGCCGCCGACCCGAAGAATCCCGTCGGCCACATGCTGCTCGGCGTCGCGCAGTACTGGAACGGCCAGGTGGATGAGTCCATCGGCTCTTATAACACGGCGCTCAGCCTCGATCCGGCCGGCGCGCAGGCCTACCTCCTGCTCGGCATATCGCACGCGTGGAAGGGCGACGCGTCCGCGTCTGAAAAGGCGTTCCGGCGCGCGACCGAGCTCGAGCCGACCCGCGCGGACGCGCAGATGAACCTGGGCTCCATCCTCGAGGCGCGCGGCGATGTGCCCGCCGCGCTGACTCAGTTCCGTATGGCCGTCGACCTCGACAAGAAGAATCCGCTGTACCGTTTTCAGCTCGGCCAGCTATACCGCAAGCTCGGGCGCGACGCCGACGCCGCCGAGCAGCTGCGCGAGGCGGTCAAGCTCGAGAGCGGCTACGAGGACGCCATGCTCGAGCTCGGCTGCGCGGAGGAAAGGCTCAAGGAGGACAAGGCTGCGACCGCCACGCTCAGGCGCGCGGTCTCGCTCAAGCCCGGCGATTCCGTGGCGCGCATGCGCCTGGCGCGCCTGCATCTGAAGGCGGGCGACCGCGCCAAGGCCCGCGCGACCATGGTCGACGCGTTCCATCTGACGCCGGAGAGCGGCGGCCCGGGGCTACAGCTGTCGGTCTCCTACGCGGGCGGCAAGCGCGCGGCCAAGCCCGGCGAGCTGCCCGAGGACCCGAAGGCGAAGGAGCCGGAGCCGTCCGCGGAGACCGACCCGCTGGGCGTGTTCGAGCGCAACCTGCGCCGCGTGCCGCTCGACCAGGGCGCCATGATGAAGGTGGATGCGGTGTTCCTGCCGCGGCCGAAGCTCGTGCGCAATCAGCCCGGCGAGGGCGGCAGCCTCAAGAAGGCCCTGGCCCGCGCTCATGACGGGCCTGCGGATGCCGCCGCCTCGCCTCAGGCCATACGCCGCGATTATTCGCTCAAGCCCGGGGACGCCGGGCCGCGCGACGAGCAGGTCAAGAAGATCATGGAAGATCTTCGTAAGACCATGCGCGAGGCTCCTGCCGACACCGACGCGCGCCTTGGCATGAACCTCACCTTCACGCGCCCTGTGGCGGCCGGCCGCGGCGAGGCTGAGAATCCGGCGAAGGTCAGCTATCAGCCGCGCCAGGTCGGCAATGACATGGGGCTCTGGGTGATCGGCACCGGGTGGATGGCGCTCGTGGCCGAGGTCCTGCCTGAGCCCGGCGAGAAGCCGGACCATCCCGACGAGGCCGACTGGTGGACGGCGACCGGCCTCGCCCACGCCGCCGTCGGAGACGGCCAGCGCGCCGACAGCGCGTTCCGGCGCGCGACCGAGCTCGACTCCGCGTCGGTCCCGGCGTGGCTCGGGCGCGGCGTCTCATCCGTCATGATCGGAGACGAAACCGGCGCCGTCGCGGCCCTGCGCCGCGCGCTCGAGATCGCGCCGAAGAACAAGGCCGCCGCCGACGGCCTCAAGTGGCTGTTGCGGCCTGCGGCCGCAACACTCAATAGCGCCGGAGGGAAAAAATGAAGGCCGCCCGAAAAGATCTGATGAAGTCGTTCGTGCGCAGCATCCATTTCGTCGGGATCGGCGGGGTGGGCATGAGCGGCATCGCCGAGGTGCTCAACAACCTCGGCTACAAGGTCTCCGGCTCCGACTCGAAGTCGACCGAGACCACGCGGCGCCTGCAAGGCGCCGGCGTGCGCATCTATGAGGGCCACGCGGCGTCCCACGCCGCGGGCGCGCAGGTCGTCGTCGTGTCGTCGGCCATCGCCGAGAGCAATCCCGAGACCGCCTACGCGCGCAAGCACGGCATCCCCGTGGTGTTAAGGGCCCAGATGCTGGCCGAGCTCGGCCGCATGAAGAAGACGGTCACCATCGCGGGCTCGCACGGCAAGACCACGACGACTTCTCTTATATCGATGGCACTCAAGGAAGCCGGCGCCGGCCCGACGATGATCATCGGCGGCCAGCTCAAGAACATCGGCTCCAACGCGAAGCTCGGCATCGGTGAGTATCTGGTCGCCGAGGCCGACGAGTCCGACGGCTCGTTCCTGTTCCTGACGCCGCTCGTCGCCGTCGTCACGAACATCGACAACGACCACATGGACCACTACAAGACCATGGACGCGCTCAAGGACGCGTTCGTCGCGCATCTGCTCCGCCTGCCCTTCTACGGGGCGGCGGTGCTTTGCTACGACGACCCCGTGCTCACCTCTATCCGTTCAAAAGTGACCCGGCATGTCGTGACCTTCGGCTTCGGCGCCGGGGCGGACTGGCGCGCGAAGAACATGCGCTTGGGCAAGGACGGCTCGGTCTGCGACGTCCTTCATAACGGCAAGAAGGTTCTGACCCTTCGGTTGCGCGTCGCGGGCCGCCACAACGTCTCGAACGCGCTGGCGGCGCTCGCCGCCGGGCATTTCCTCGGCTTCGATCTGAAGCGCCTCGCGCACGGCCTCGCCGATTTCAGCGGCGTCGGGCGGCGCATGGACCGCCTCGGAGAGGCGGGAGGCGTCGAGTTCGTTGACGACTACGGCCACCATCCCACCGAGGTCCGTGCCACGTTGTCCGCCGTCGCGGGCCTGTGGAAGGCCAAGCGCGTCGTCGTCATCTTCCAGCCTCACCGCTTCAGCCGCACGAAGCTCCTGTCCAAGGAATTCGGCGCCGCCTTCAAGGGCGCGGACCTCGTTTACGTGACGGATATATACGCGGCGGGAGAGAAGCCCCTTCCCGGTGTGACCTCCAAGGTCATCGTGGACGGCATCCTCAAGACCGGCGTGAAGGCCCTGGCGTTCCCGGGCGCGCTCGACGCCGCGCGCGATCTGCGGCCAGGGGACGTCGTGCTGACCTTGGGCGCCGGCGATGTCTGGAAGATCGGCGAAGACCTGCTGCGCCGAAGGCGCGGCGGCAGCGCGGCGGGGGTTTAAGATGGGAGCAAGGCTAAGCCAGCACTTCTTGCGCGACGAGGGCGCCCGGGACGGCGTCGCGGGCCTGGCGAACGCGGGGCCCGGCGATAAGATACTCGAGATCGGCCCCGGGCGCGGCGCCTTGACCGGCCGCCTGCTCGCGACCGGCGCCTCGGTCACCGCCATCGAGCTCGACGAGATCATCGCGGGCAAGCTTCCGGGCATGGTCGGACCCGAAGCCGCGAAGAACCTCAAAACGATCAACGACGATTTCCTACGCTTCGACCTGCGCGAGCTCGGCCCGGGGCCGTGGATCGTCGTCGGCAACCTGCCTTACGCGGTCGGCACGCCGATCCTGCAGAAGCTCCTGACCTGGGATCAGTGGGACCGCGCGGTCCTCATGTTCCAGCTCGAGGTCGGCGAGCGCATCGTCGCCAAGCTCGGCGGCGCCGACTACGGCCTGCTGGCGCTCTCGGTCATCGCGCGCGCCGACGCGGAGATGGCGTTCGAGGTCCCGCGCACGGCGTTCATGCCGGTCCCGAAGGTGGACTCGGCGGTGGTCGTGCTCACGCGCCACGAGCCCTCGCGACTGGCCGCGAACGAGGAGAAGGGGTTTTGGCGCCTGGCCAAGATCGCGTTCGCACAGCGGCGCAAGATGGCGTCGGGGGTATTATCGAAAGCTGTCGGAAAGCCGCGCGGGGAAGTGGACGCGGCGTTCAAGGCCGCGGGGCTTGATGTGAGCGTCCGGCCGGAAGAGATACCTTTTGACGCCTGGCGGGCGCTTGCGCGTGCTCTATGTCCCTAGGAAGCAGGCGGATGGCGGCGGCTGTCGCCGCCGGCGTCTTCATCGTGTTTTACGCTTTCGCGCCGCAGGCGCGATTCCTCCAATGGGATGACACGAAAACGCTTCTGGACGATCCCTCGTGGCGGGGATTTGCGTGGGATAAATTGTTGTGGATGTGGCGCTCGCGCCATTACGGTCCGTGGCAGCCATTATCATGGTTATCTTGGGCTATTGATTTTAAGTTGTGGGGCCTCGATCCGGAAGCGTTCCGGCGAACAAATATCGCGTTGCACGCCGTCACCGCCGGCCTTTTCTTCTTAGCGTGCCGTCGATTGCTCCCGCGCGAGAAACACTTTCCGTACGGCGCCGTAGGCGCCGCATTATTCTTCGCGCTGCATCCGTTGAGGGTGGAGTCGGTGCTTTGGATCACGGAGAGGCGGGATGTTCTGTCGGGATTCTTTGCCGTTCTCTCTTTGTTGGCCTGGGTCGAGGACAGGCGCCGTCTATCCGCGCTTGCCTTCGTGGGCGCCGTGCTCTCAAAGGGAACCTCCATTGCCGTTGTGCCGTTCATCTTTGCCGTCGAGGTCTTCATTCGACGCCAGCCTGCCCGGAAAGCCGTCATCAGTTTGCTTCCGCACGCCGTCATCGGCCTTTTCGCGGCGGGCAAAAACCTGGGGAGCTTGTCCGGGGGGGATCTGCATAGCCTGAACCTCGGCGCCGTTGATCGGGTTCTTGTCTCTTTGTCGGGAAGCTGGTTTTATCTGAGCAAGACATTCTTGCCGGTGAATCTTTCTCCGTATTACGCGTTGCCTTTGAACGGCGACGGCATACGACAGGGATCGTACCCGGGAGCATTATTGGCGCTGCTCGTGACGGGGTTGTGTTTTCACCGGCGTGTCCGCGCATGGGCGGTGCCGGTTTGGTTTGCCTACCTGATCGCGCTGGCGCCGGTGTCGGGGCTGCTTCAGAACGGACGCCAGGCGGCGGCGGACCGCTATTCCTATCTCGCGTGCATGCCCTTCGCCGTGGTGTTCGGCCTCGCCTTGGGGCAGCTCGAGGTTCGGCGACCGCGAACGGCGGTCGCCGTTCTCGCTTCGACGGCCATTTTTCTCGCGACATCGACCATTGCGCAAGCCCAATATTGGCGCGACGACGTATCATTGTGGACTCGCGCGGTCAGCATTATGCCGACCGCATACCTTCCAAACTCGAATCTTTCGGTGGCCTTGCTTATGGCGGATCGCGGCGAAGCCGCGATACCTTACCTTGAGGCCGCGATACGCCTGGAGCCTCGCGACGCGGAGGCGCGCGTGAACCTGGCCTCGATCCGCGCCGCGAAAGGCGAATACGCCGCCGCGATAAATCTTTTCGAAGAAGTCGTCGCCCTTCGGGCGAACGATCCGGCATTTGCCGCGGCCCGGTTCAACCTCGGTATTCTGCTTATTCGCGAAGGCCGTAAACACGACGGCCTCGCGCATATGCGCGAGGCCGTGCGTTCAGATCCGTCGCTTGCGCGACGTTTGCCCCGTTAGGGACGGACTTTAGCGAGAAGCCGGTCGGCCTCATACTGCAGGTCCTGGGAGCGAGAGTCGATGTCCCTCGAGTTCCGGCCCAGGTCCATGGCCTCGAAGTTGTACCCCGCGCGCCGGAAGTCGAACTCGGCGAAGCGCGCGTCGGAGGCGAGCCAGTTCGTCTCGCTCTTGAAGCGGCGCGCCGCGTCGAGCAGGCGCGTGGCCGGCGCGACGAGAGTCTCGTCCTTCTCGGCCTGTGCGACCAGCATGCGCAGGTCCTGAAGGCGCCACTGCGTGTCGCGCGCCACCTGCTCGAGGTCGCGCGTGAAGCGCTGGATGTCCCAGCGTAAAGACGGGTCCGAATCGGGCTGTCCGGGGCGGCCGGGCTGTCCGGGGCGCCCGGGAAGGGGAAGTCCGGGCTGGCCGAAGCCGTGGCGGCGCAGTCGCTGCTGCAGCCAGCGCAGGTCGTTGCGCATGCGCGTGGTGTCGCGCTCGTAGCGTTCCAGGTCCCAGGCCAGATTCCCGATCTGTGCTCCGATGTTTCCGGCCTTCGCCTGGACCTGCTCGGCGCGCATCGCGGCGATGGAAGCCTGGATGTTGGCGACGGAGAACTCGAACGAAGGGATCGCGGGTGACGCGGACGCGGACACGGCGGCAAGCAGCAGCGCGGCGGACAGGAATCGGACCATTGGACCTTCCTCCTTACTAGGCCCTTGGGCCCAGTGGTCTGATTCTACCGCGGGGAGGTCGTCGAAGTCAAGACGGCGGGAAGGGTGAAGTTGAACGCCGAGCCCACGCCGGGCAGGCTCTCCACCCAGATGCGGCCGCCGTGCGCCGCGATGAGGCCTTTGCAGATGGCCAGTCCGAGCCCGAGGCCTTTGCGCTTGTGCGCGTTGTCGTTGGTCTGGTAGAAGCGGTCGAAGAGCATCGGGAGATCCTCGGCGGCGATGCCCGGGCCCGTGTCGATGACGCTGAAGCGCACGAACTCGCCGTCGCGCTGGGCGGTGCAGTCGATGGTGCCGTGCTCGGGGGTGAACTTGAGCGCGTTGCTCAGCAGGTTCCCGAGCACCTGGAGCACGCGCTTGGGATCGGCGTTCACGAGCAAAGAGTCGCCGACGGGGCTGCGCCAGTGCAGGCGGACGCCGCGGCGCGCGGCCTCGAGCTCCGCCGATTCGACGGCTTCCTGGAGCAAGGTCGCACCCTCGATCGGGTGGGTGTCTACGGTGAAGCCGTCGGACTCGAGGCGCACGGCTTCCTGAAGATGGTCGACGAGGCCGATCAGGCGCTCCGCGTTGGAGAGCACGGCCTTCAGGGCCTTCTGCATCTCCTCGGGGCTCACCTTCTCCTTCGTCAGATAGGACGCGTAGCCGTGGATGACCGAAAGCGGGTTTTTGAGCTCATGCGCCACGTCCTGCATAAGACGCGTTTTGGCGTCAAGGAGGTCTTTGAGCTCAGCGAGGCGTTCGTGGGCGCTCATAAGGTAAGTAAGTTCATTGTAGCACGGTTTCCGCGCTTTTTAGTAGGATGATTGGCGGTTCGCCGCGTCCGTTCTCAGCAGGAGGAGCACCATGATCGACACATCGCAATTCCGCAACGGCCTTGTTTTCGAAGACGAAGGCCAGATCCTCCAGATCATCTCCTTCCAGCACCATCGTAAATCCCAGTCCGCGGCCGTGTACCGCACCACTTTGCGCAACCTCGCCAACAACGCCGTCCTCGAGCGCTCCTACGCCTCCGGCACGAAGTTCCGCGACGTCCCCGTCACCAAGCGCGAGAAGACCTACAGCTACGACGAGGGCGACAAGGCCGTGTTCATGGACAACGAGACCTACGAGCAATTCTCCTACCCGAAGGAGCTCCTCGGCGACCAGGTCAAGTTCCTCAACGAGAACATGATGGTCCTGGCCGTCTACGTCGACGACAAGCTGACCGGCATCGAGCTTCCCGCCAACGTGGTCCTCACCGTGACCTCGACGGTCCCCGGCGTGAAGGGCGACTCCGTCTCCAACATGGTCAAGCCCTGCACCCTCGACACCGGCCTCGAGATCAACGTGCCCCTCTTCGTCAAGGAAGGCGACAGGATCCGCGTCGATACCCGCACCTCCACCTACGTCGAGCGCGTCAAGGAATGATCAAAGGCGTCATTTTCGACATCGACAACACTCTGACCGACTTCATGAAGATGAAGCGGACGGCGGTCGATGCGGCCGTCGAGGGGATGATGGACGCCGGCCTGCCCGGCAAGAAGGACGACCTCGTCACGGAGTTCTTCGAGCATTACTGGAAGGAAGGCATCGAGGACCAGAAGATCTTCGACAAGATCCTCAAGGCCAAGCTCGGGCACATCGACTTCAAGATCCTCGCCAGCGGTATTTTGGCGTATCGCCGTTCGAAGAACGGCACGATGACCTTGTATCCGCGCGTCAATCAGACCTTGATCGAGCTGATGAAGATGGGCATAAAGCTGACCGTCATCTCCGACGCGCCGAAGATGGAGGTGTGGCTGCGCATCGTGAGCCTCGGCCTGCATCATTATTTCGACGAGATCATCACCTCCGAGGACTTCGGCGTCAAGAAGCCCGACCCGAAGCCCTTCCGCCGCGCGCTGGAAGTCCTCGGGACGCGCGGCGACGAGACCCTGATGGTCGGCGACTGGCCCGACCGCGACGTCAAGGGCGCCAAGGCCGCCGGCATTCGCGCGGTATGGGCGAAGTACGGCGATACGTTCGGCACCAAGGAGTCGGGCGCGGAGGTCGATATCAACGACATCTACGACGTGGTCGGGATCATCAGGAAGGAGAACGGAGTCGCCGTTGCTTAAGGGCGGGGTTATCCCCAGCGTTTCCAACGTTGAAAGTCCTGTGGATAAGTCGGCGGGACTTGGCCGTCTTGCGGCCGCGCTCCTTCTGATCCTGCTCGCCGTTCCGGCGCGCGCCTTCGAGACGGAGACGATCGGAGGGGCGGTCCTCGGTCCCTCGTTCCTGCCCGCCGGGCAGGTGCTCCGCGTGACGTCAGGCCAGGCGCTGGTGCGCATTTCGACCG